>NZ_JBFNXR010000001.1:0-11410 GCF_040813635.1 Novosphingobium rhizovicinum
CCGTTCGCACAATGGAACGCGAGCCAAGCCTGTCGTGCCAGGCCGCGCCGGCCGCACGTCCGCCGTGTTCTCTCCCCTCCCGGCGTTACCCCGCACTCGCCAGCGGGCGATCAGACGCGCCCTGCGCGTGAACAATCTCCCTAGGCATTCATGTCCGATTCTTCGGGTCGTCCGTCAGGGAACGATCTTTCCAGACCTGCCGATCGAGCGGACATTCAGCAGCCGGGTGGTGCCCTCCGGTAGCTGCCTTTGCTCATCTTCCGGCCCACCGCGGTCCAACCCTCGGACCCTCGGCGCCGGCAACACGAGCCTTCGCTCCAAGGCCGATGCCCTAGCTACCTGCCTTCCGCGCTTTGTGCTCGGTCAGCTTCTTGTCGATTTCTGCAATCCGCAGCCGTTCCGGTGTGTCCTTCGCCAAGCCCTTCCGGCGACATGCGGCCCACAGGCTCTTGCGCTCAGATTCCAGGGCCTTGAGGTAAAGATCAGCCATAAGTCAGTTTCTCCTGCCGGACTTACCCGGGCGATTATGCCGCGTCGTCATCTTGCCAGTGTTGACGGTTTCCTCGGCGGTCAGCCTGCACCACCGCTCATACCGCGCGGCGTCGAGCGAACCATCTAGCATAGCGGCCTGAACGGCGCATTCCGGCTCAGCACCGTGGGTGCAGTTGGTGAACCGGCAGCGAAGAGTCAGTGCCACGATGTCGTCGAATACCTCGGCCAGGCCTGAGCTTGCCTCGGACAGTTGGAGCTCGCGCATGCCGGGCGTGTCGACCAGCCAGCCGCCGCCGTTGGCGCCGCGACCGAGGCGATGCATCTCGCGAACGGTGGTTGTATGACGGCCTTTGCCGTCGGCCTCCCGAACAGCCTGCGTGGCGATGCTGTCCGACCCGCGCAAGGTGTTGATCATGGTTGACTTGCCGACGCCCGACGACCCCAGCAAGGCAACGGTCTCGCCGATTGCGCACCGAGCGGCGAGGCGCGCAACACTGCTTGGATCGCGCCCATTGATCATCTCGACCTCCAACTCGGGCTGAAGACCTCGTACTGCCCCCAGGAAGCGTTCCGGGGCCTCGGCAAGGTCCACCTTCGTTAGGACGACGACAGGGTGCACGCGAACCTCGCGCGCAAGCACCAGATAACGCTCGATCCGCGCGACACTGAAATCCTGGTTGCATGACGTGACGATAAACAAGGTGTCGACGTTCGCGGCGATAAGCTGGACCCGACGGTCATCACCGGGCTGCGGCCGCTTGAACAAGTTCTTCCGGTCGAGGATGCGCACCACGTCTTGGCTTTCGCGGTCAACCAGCAGCCAGTCGCCGACAGCCGGCCGGTCTTCGGGACCACCCGGTGTCGCGAGTACGGAGGAGATCGAGGTGTCGATCCCTTCGCCTTGGATAGCAACCATGCCCCGATGAACGGCCATCACCCGCACAGGGCAGCACCAGCGACTTTCCTCGGCAGACACCTGGTTGCTGAAAAACGGCCTCCAGCCGAGCTCGGCGAGGGTGAGGTTCGATGCTTCCATACGCCTTGGGCAGGGCTCTCTCAGTGCAGACCCGCATAAGAATGGAGGGCGTACAGGGTGGTTCCGAGTGCTGATAAACCGCCAGCCGGCAGGCGTCCATCGGCCAGCAGCGACAAACGGCGGATTGCATTCCGAGCTCGCAAACGCAGCACTGGACGCTGCAAGTGGGGCGCGGAGCTTTCATCAAGCGATCGTGTCAGGTCCGAGTGGGCTCGCCCAAGGCTGCTGACAACAAAGACGCATTTGGCACATGCCAAGACGCGCCTCTAAAGTTCGCCTTCCGGCTCGCGAAGCCATTCTGGCTGGCATGCATCGTCGGCTCGCGCCATCTGGCGCATCATGCAAGTGTGCGCCCCTTCCCCCGAGTCCCGGATCGGCACCGTCCACCTGGTCGGCGCCGGCCCCGGCGATCCCGACCTGCTGACGCTGCGCGCGGCGCGGCTGATCATGTCGACCGCGCTCATCGTGCACGATGGCCTCGTCTCGCCCGAGATCCTGTCGATGGCGCGCAAGGGTGCCCGCCTCGTGTCCGTCGCAAAGGCCCGCTCTCGCCACACGATGGCGCAGGAGGCGATCAACGCGCTGCTCGTGCGCGAGGCACTGGCAGGTCATGACGTGGTGCGCCTCAAGGGCGGCGATCCCTTCATCTTCGGCCGCGGGGGTGAGGAAGCGCAAGCCTGCCGCGCCGCTGGCGTACCGGTGCAGGTCGTGCCCGGCATCACGTCCGCGCTGGGCGCCTCGGCTGCCGCGCAGATCCCGCTTACGCACCGTGACAGCGCCTCGATCGTCAGCTTTGTCGCCGGTCAGTGCAAGGGGCTCGCCGAGCAGAACTGGGCCGGTCTTGCCGGCCAGGGCCGCACGCTGGTAATCTTCATGGGCGTGGCCACCGCGCCTGAAATCGCCGAAAAGTTGATGGCCGATGGCCTCGCGCCCGAAACGCCGGTTGCCGTCATCGAGAACGCCACGCGGACAGAGATGCGGACTTTGCGCGGGCCGCTTGCAGGCTTGCCCGACCTCGTGCAGGAGCAGCGCGTCCGCAGCCCCGCTCTGATTGTTATCGGTGAAGTGGCGGCGCAATCCGATCAAACCATACGCGACTTTGTCCCGACAACAGGGGCGCTGGAGGCAGAACAGTGAAGATCCTGACCGGCAACGACCTCAAGAGCGGCGCCGTCACTTGGTGGGATGGCCAGGACTGGTCCCTCCACGTCAACGATGCGGTGGACGTGGGCGATCAAGGCGCCAACATCATCGCCCGCGAGGAAGCGGCGCAGCGCGTTTTTGCCGCTTACGTCATCGACGGTGAGCGGACGGACGAAGGCGTGCGCCCTGCCCACATCAAGGACCGCATTCGCGCGCTTGGCCCCACTGTCCGGCCCGACCTGACACTCAAGCCCGCCGACCCCGAAGCCCTCAACTGGGTGATCTGACATGTACAAGTACGATCAATACGACCAGCAGATGGTCGACACCCGCGTCGCCGAATTCGCCGACCAGGTGCGCCGCCGCCTCTCGGGCGACCTGACCGAGGAGCAGTTCCGCCCCCTGCGCCTGCAGAACGGCCTCTACCTTCAGCTCCATGCCTACATGCTGCGCGTCGCGGTGCCTTATGGCACGCTCAGCTCTACGCAGATGCGCATGCTGGGTGACATCGCGGACAAGTACGACCGCGGCTACGGCCACTTCACCACGCGCCAGAACATCCAGTACAACTGGATCAAGCTGGAAGACACGCCGCAGATCCTGGCTGACCTCGCCAGCGTCGAGATGCATGCCATCCAGACCAGCGGCAACTGCATCCGCAACATCAGCTCCGACCAGTACGCCGGTGCCGCCGCGGACGAGATCATCGATCCGCGCCCTTATGCCGAGCTGCTGCGCCAGTGGTCGAGCTTCCACCCCGAATTCCTGACGCTGCCGCGCAAGTTCAAGATCGCGGTGATCGCCAGCGACACTGATCGCGCGGCGATGAAGCTGCACGACATCGGCATCCAGATGGTGAAGAACGCCGCCGGTGAAATCGGCGCGCAGTTCTACGTCGGCGGCGGCATGGGCCGCACACCGATGATCGCACCGATGATCCGCGAGTTCGTGCCGCTCGACCAGCTCATCACCTACTCCGAGGCGTGCCTGCGGGTGTACAACCGCTATGGCCGGCGCGACAACAAGTACAAGGCGCGGATCAAGATCCTTGTCCATGAACTCGGCAAGGACGAATACACGCGTCAGGTCGAGGAAGAGTTCCAGCACTTGCTGGGCCAGGGCATCGAGCCCCCGATCGCCGAGCTGGAGCGGATCAAGCAGTACTTCGTCGATCCCGCTTACGAGACAGGCCTTTCGGACGAGCTGGACCTCAGCGATCCCGATTTCCGCCTCTGGGTGGAGCGCAATACGCAGGCCCACAAGCAGGCCGGCTACATCATCGCGACGGTCAGCCTGAAGCCGGTCGGCGGTATCCCCGGTGACGCCACGGCCGACCAGATCCGCCTGATGGCAGACCTTGCCAAGGAATACAGCTTCGACGAACTGCGCGTCACTCACGCGCAGAACATCGTCTTCCCGCACGTGAAGAAGGCAGACCTCTACGCGCTTTGGCAGAAGCTGGATGCGGCCGACCTCGGCACCGCCAATCTCGACTTGATGGGCGACATCATCGCTTGCCCTGGCCTCGACTACTGCAGCCTCGCCAACGCGCGCTCGATCCCGGTTGCGCAGAAGATCTCCGAGCGGTTCGCCGCGAAGCAGGAGGAGCTCGGCGAGATGAAGCTCAAGATCTCCGGCTGCATCAACGCCTGCGGCCACCACCACGCCGGCCACATCGGCATCCTGGGCGTGGATCGGAAGGGCAAGGAGAACTATCAGCTCCTGCTCGGCGGATCGGAAGGCGCGGACACCTCGCTGGGCACGATCACCGGTCCCGGCTTTGACGAAAACGGCATCGTCGACGCGGTCGAGAAAGCAACCGAAGTCTACCTTGCCAAGCGCGAGGAGGGTGAGCGGTTCCTCGACACCTATCGTCGCATCGGCATGGCTCCTTTCAAGGAGGCGCTTTATGGCTAAGTGGCCCGATCCCATCCGTAACACGCGCCCGAATAAGAAAGCAGCCCATGTCTGACGTGCAGTTCCGTTTTCGTGACGATGAGCCGGTGTCCGATCCGGCAGTGACGGTCGATGCCTTTGCCGAGCAGACCAATGCGACCGCGGTTCGCATCGAGCCGGGCGACGACGCGCGCGAACTGCTGCCGTATCTCGACCGGCTGCGCCTGATCGAAGTGAACTTCCCCGCCTGGACGGATGGGCGCGGCTACTCCTCGGCACGCGTGCTGCGTGAGGCAGGCTTCAACGGCGAGATCCGGGCAGTGGGCGACGTCGTGATCGACATGCTCAGCCACCTGAAGCGCTGCGGCTTTGATGCTTTCGCGCCCGAGCACCCGCTCAACCCGGCCGATGCACAAGCGGCCTTCGACCGCTGGGACAATGTCTACCAGGCGACCGCCGACGGCCGCCAGCCGATCTGGGCCAAGCGCCACTCCGCCTGATCCTGCATTCACGCCCTGCCCCGTCGCTCTCATGCGCGGGGCAGCGCATGTTCCTGCGCCGCGCGGAAAACTCTACCTCATCAGGGGAGAAAACGCGGCTACACCCGCTGTTCCTTTTTCTTCGTCGACTCAGGGGCACCCGCAACCCATGTGGGTATGGCACCAGAAGACCCGCGCAGGGCCGCCGAAAAGGGATTCTCGCATCATGTTCAACGCGCTTGACGACAAGCCTGAGCTGAACAGGCCGGAGCAGGCCCGGGGAGACCGGGTTCGTGATTGCATCGACGCTTCTCCCCGCTTCCAGGAGTCGGATGCGGTTCGCCTCAACCGCCTCTTCCGGGGGACCGAAACGGTTGAGATGCTGGAGACTCTGCTGCGCGAACGTATGGCCGGCGACGTCGCCATCGTGTCGAGCTTTGGCGCAGAGAGCGCCGTTTTGCTTCATCTGGTGAGCCGCGTCGATCCGAGTGTGCCGGTCCTCTTTCTCGAGACGGGCAAGCACTTCCCCGAGACGCTTGCGTACCGCGATGCGCTCGTCGCCCGACTGGGCCTGAAGGACCTGCGCAACCTGACGCCCGACCCGGAAGATCTTGCGAAGCGGGACGAGAGCGGCCTGCGCTGGTCCTACGATCCCGACGGCTGCTGCGAGATTCGCAAGGTCAAGCCGCTCGCCAAGGCACTGACGCAGTTCGACGCCTCCATCACCGGGCGCAAGGCTTTCCAAGCCTCGACACGATCCAGCCTGCCCCGCTTCGAGATCGATACGACTGATGCGCAGGGGCGGCTCAAGATCAATCCGCTGATCGACTGGGCGCCGGAGACCATCGCGGCTTACATCGCCGAGCACGATCTGCCTGCGCACCCTCTGGTGGCGGAGGGTTACCCCTCGATCGGCTGCTCGCCCTGCACCAGCAGGGTCGCTCCGGGTGAGGACCCGCGCTCTGGCCGCTGGCGTGGCTGGGACAAGACCGAGTGCGGCATCCACGTTCCCGGTCAGGACGGCGAGGGCGAATTGCCTCCCGGCTACGATCCGATCTTCTAGTTTTCAGGCGTGAGCCGCCGTCCGGTGGCAGCGCCCGCGCTCATCGCACAGGCGTAAAGCGCCCAGCGGATCTCCGTTCGCCCCTTGTGTCGGCGGCTGCAGCAATGCAGCTTGCCGCAAACACAGAGGGGATGCGACATGACCGATACCGACTACCCGAAGGGCGCCATCATCATAACCGGCGCGGCCGGCGGAATGGGCAAGCCCGCCGCCGAGCGCATGGCGCGGCGCGGCCAGCCCCTGATCCTGAGCGACATGTCGGAGGAGCGACTGGAAAAGCTCGCAGCCGATCTTCGTGCGCAAGGTGCGACCGTCCGCACGCTCGCCGGGGACATCTCTGATCCCGCTTACCCGGAGAAACTACTCGGCCTGGTGGAGGACGCGCGGCTCTCTGCCGTCATTCACACTGCCGGACTGTCTCCCACGATGGCGGATGCCGAACGCATCCTTGAGATCAACTACTTCGCGACGGAGCGCCTCCTCGACAGCCTCGCGCCCCGGATGGCGAAAGACGGATGCGCTGTGCTCATCTCATCAGTGTCTGCATACATGGTCACGCAGCCAGAGATGGTGGCGGCCGTACGGGCAATGGTGGAAGGTGGCGGCCGCGACGCGGTTGCGGACTATGTCGAATCACCGGGAATGGCTTACTCCCTCTCAAAACTGGGAGTCATCCGACTGGTCGCACGCGAGGCGGGACGGTTCGGTGGACTAGGCGCCCGCATCGTCTCGATCGCGCCCGGTTACATCGACACCGAGATGGGACGCGCGGAAGCCAGTGCAAGCGAGCAGATGCGTGCCTTGATGCAGCGCGTCTCGCTGGGCCGGATGGGCGAAGGCGACGAAATCGCCGCAGCCGCCGAATTCCTGTGCACGAAGGCGGCCTCCTACATCACGGGCTGCGACATCAAGGTGGATGGCGGCGCATTGGCCGAACTGGGCTTGTAAACGCCGCCCTCCTGCACTGATCCCGGCGGCTAGCTGCGGAGTTCCGCGAACCAGCCAAGCCGCCGCATCAGCAGCTTTTCGCCCTCCAGCAACAGCATCAGGCAGATCCCAAGGCCGATGATCAGGGCGCCGTCCGCCAGTGTCAGCGGACGGCTGTCGAACAGCTCTTGCATGAATGGCGCATAGGTAAAGAGCAGCTGCGCCACGATCACGACAGCGATCGCACCCAGCACAGCAGGCGTGCCCAGTGCTCCGCGCAGCGTCAGCGAACGCATGTGGAGGTAGCGCACGTTGAACAGGTAGAAGATCTCGGCCACGACGATTGTGTTCACCACCATTGTCCGGGCCACCTCAAGACCGCGCCCGGCCTCCAGCGCCGCGAAGAACACGCCAAGCGCAACGGCGGTGAACAGCACCGAGACCAGCACGACGCGCCATAGCAGGAACGGGGTCAGCAAAGGCGTCGCCGGATCACGAGGCGGGCGCTGCATCACTCCCTGCTCAGGAGGCTCGAACGCCAGCACGAGACCCAGCGTTGCTGCCAGCAGGAGATTGGCCCACAGGATCTGCGTCGCCGTCATCGGCAACGCAAAGCCCAGCAGAATGGCGAGGACGACCAGCAGCGTTTCACCCCCGTTGGTCGGAATGGTCCAGGTTATGACCTTGCGAATGTTGTCATAGACCGTCCGCCCCTCGTGCACGGCGGCGACGATGGACGAAAAGTTGTCGTCCAGCAGCACCATCTCCGATGCCTCTTTCGCCGCTTCGGTGCCCTTGCAACCCATGGCAGTCCCGACATCCGCCTGCTTCAGGGAGGGAGCATCATTCACTCCGTCGCCGGTCATCGCGACAATGGCGCCCAGGGACTGCAAGGCCCGCACGATGCGCAGCTTATGCTCGGGGCTGGTGCGGGCAAAGACACTGGCGCGCTGAGCCAGCGCGGCCAACTCGCCATCGCTCAGGCCGTCAAGCTCCGCCCCCGTGACCGCTTCGGGCTCCTCCGCAAGATCGAGCTGCCGCGCGATCGCAAGGGCGGTCGCCACATGGTCGCCTGTGATCATTTTCACCGCGATCCCGGCTGAGCGGCACTGGGCAATCGCGGCAACTGCCTCTTCGCGCGGCGGATCGATGAAGCCCATGATGCCGAGAAGCTCAACGCCTTGCTCCAGGTCCGCATGCGTCAGGCGGGGCGGTGCATGGTCGAGCCGCTTCATGCCGAAACCCAGCACCCGCTCACCGCGCCCCGCAGCGTTGACGATCCGCTCCTGCCAGGCAGCAGGATCGGCGCCGCTCATGTCCAGCAAGACCTCCGGCGCGCCCTTCACGAAGATGACGTGCTCACCGCCCGGCCCCCTGTGCATGGTGGCCATGTAGCGATACTCGGCGTCGAACGGGATTGTGTCGAGCCGCTGCCATTCAGTGCGCAGGCGGTCGACGCCTGCTCCGGCTTTCAGCGCCAGCGTGACCAGAGCGCCCTCCATCGGATCGCCCACGACGCTCCAGCCGTTCTCGCTTTCACGCAGGTCGGCATCGTTGCAGAGCAACCCACAGCGAATGATCGGTGCGGCGGCAGCAAGCGCAGGCGCTTCGTCGTGGCCGTCCGTAGCCGTCAGCGTCCCGTCCGGAGCGTAGCCGGCCCCGCTGACCTGCAGTTGGTAGCCCTCGACAGCAAGATTGCGCACCGTCATCTCGTTGCGCGTCAGCGTCCCCGTCTTGTCCGTGCAGATGACCGATGTTGCGCCCAGCGTCTCGACTGCCGGGAGCTTGCGGATCACTGCGTTGCGCTTGGCCATCCGCTGCACGCCGATCGCCAGCGTGATCGTGATCACGGCGGGGAGCCCCTCCGGCACGATGCCGACCGAAACTGCGATCACCGCGATCAGCGCCTCATCCCAGAGGTAGTCGCGCACCAGAACTGCAAAGGCGAACAGGGCCACAGCGCCGATCAGGACCACGCGGGTGAAGCTGCGTCCGAACTGGTTGATCTGGCGCAGCAGAGGTGTTGAAAGCGGCTGCACCTCCTCAAGCATGCCGCTGATCCGGCCGATCTGGGTCTGCGAACCTGTCGCCGTGACAACGCCGGTCGCCTGGCCGGTTGCGACCAATGTTCCGGAAAACAGCATGGAACTGCGATCTCCCAGTGCCGCATCCCGCGCCACAGGGACGGCCTGCTTGCTGGCGTTGACGGACTCTCCGGTGAGCAAGGCTTCATCGGCGGTTACGCTGTGACTGCGCAGCAAGCGCAGGTCCGCCGAAACCCGATCCCCTGCCTCTACGATGACGATATCGCCCGGGACAATATTGGCTGCATCCACACGCAGCCGCTGCCCGCCGCGCATCACTTGCGCTTGGGGTGCGATAAGGTCCCTGATGGCGCCAAGCGCCTGCTCCGCCTTCCCTTCCTGAGCGAACCCGACGACGGCATTGACCAGAACAACGGCCATGATGACTGCGGCGTCTACGATATGCCCCAGCAGCCCTGCCGCCAGAGCTCCGACCAGCAGGAAATAGATCAGCGGACTTCGAAACTGCGCCAGGAATCGCCAGAACGGATGCACCTGCTTCGCCTGCGGCAAGCTGTTCGGACCGAACCGCGCTTTGCGATCCGCCGCTTCTGCCTCGTTCAGTCCGGTCGCCTTGGATTGCAGGCGCTCAAGAACGTCGTCTTGCGCCATCGCATGCCAGAACTCTCGACTATCCACCTGTTGGCTACTCCGGGCACCTTTGACGACTTCGGGCATCTGCAGCATCAGCGCTGAACGCCGCCCCGTTTGGCAGCCTAACGCCTGGGCCGTCGCAGTACCACCGACCAATGTCTCGAAAAGCACCGGCACGAAATGGCTCTGGCAAACCCTCACCGCCTCTGCTAACCGCACAGCCACTGCACCCGTAGCTCAGCTGGATAGAGCGCTGCCCTCCGAAGGCAGAGGTCACAGGTTCGAATCCTGTCGGGTGCACCACTTACCTCTACATCGCTAGTTTTCCGCACAACCCGCAGAGATGTTGGGCTTTCATTGATGCTTTCGTCCTAATGGGGGGCGGACATGAGGCAGAGCAAGCGGAGGGTTGAAGGTTACAAGTACCTGTACGAGCGCAGACGCAGCTTTGAGGTCCGCGTGCAGGTGCCACACCCGTTGCGCCCGGCAGTCGGCAAAGGAGAGTTGAAACAGTCTCTCGGCAAGGGTTGTGCAAAGGATTTTGCAAAGTAAGGCGGAAACACCCCACAGCTTTGGCGGCTTTCCTCGAACAGATTGATGCTGTTCATCTCGCGGTAGAAAAGGCGGGCAACACAGCAAGCCCTTCGCTGAGCCAGCCGACGCCGACATTACCCGCGACGCTCATTTCCGGCGTCTCACGCAGAACATGCGCGGCAAAGTGGCGCACCCTACGGGTGACAATCCACGATCTCTGCAAAGCCGTATCGAGCCTTCCGGCTAATGATCAAAAATGGGGTAAGCGCCCATGCACCTGATCCTTGGTCAATAATGTGGGCCAACTCCGCGTGGATCTACGGAGAGAATGGGTGGGCGATCCCATCCGAGGGCGAGTTGTTTGGGCATCTCTGTCGAACAATGCTTCGCGCCCAGCCTCCAAGCCTATCAAGACGAGCTACGTAGGCTTGAGGGCAAGATGTCTGCCGCCCCGGTCGCCGACCCGCTGTTCGGCAAACAGCCACCGGTCAGCAAAAACCGTCACTCGTCCTCGGCGATCTGATGGACAACTTCACGGCGACCCGTGATTCCAAGTGGTCTGCCTCGACGAGCCGGAACTACATCATCAACCGAGGGATCAAGGAGGTGTGTCGCGAGCGCACACCGCTTGAACAGATTACCTGCGAGTTCTGCAAACGCATCAGGTCGGTGCTCCAACGGCTGCGCGCGAACTAGCAGAAGCACCCCGCCCTCAAAGGACACCCATACCCGAAGCTATCGAGATCGCAGCCGCGGGGGACCTGCCCATCATCTCTGCGGCAACGACCAACTGACATCTGACTAAACTCGCGGCCATCATTCGGTTTGGACGCGAAAAGGGCTGGATCATACCGAGGGCGTCATGTTTACCGCGTGCCGTTACATTCCAGATGCCAAGGTCCGGATATACTATACCCAGTTCAATGAACTCGGAGACGTCGAATTCCGGTTCCTCGCCGCAATGGTCGTGGCTGTAGCGTCGGACGAAGGTCTCATGTCTCCTTGATCCGCTATGCGACAAACGAGAACGACGGCTTTTGGTCGCTAGGTCGGGAGTGTTCTGTAATGGTGGTTGCGGGGGTAGGATTTGAACCTACGACCTTCAGGTTATGAGCCTGACGAGCTACCGGGCTGCTCCACCCCGCGTCACCTGTGGGCGTTG
>NZ_JBFNXR010000005.1:0-5787 GCF_040813635.1 Novosphingobium rhizovicinum
AACTGCTCCTGACCTATCGAACGATGCGCCATCGCCTGCTCTCCTCCTGGGAAAGCTCATAGAATCAGCATTCATCGCACCTGTCTACGCCCACCGCGCAAAGGCCTCATTACGGCTATGGCGGCAAGACCGTGCCAACCGAGAGCGGGAAGCTGGGAGATCAACGTTCCGCGCGAGGCATGAGCACCCGCGAGATCACCGGGCATCTGCGAGATATGTATGGCATTGACGTATCGTCAGACCTGATCAGCACGGCGACCGACGCGGTGCTCGATGAATCGCCACCTGGCAGCAAAGGCCGCTCGGTGCCCTGCGTTGTCAAGCGTGAGGTAGGATAGAACCTGTTTGCCAGCGGTGAAGCGTCGAAGCTGATCCGAGGGCGGTGTCCCGAGAGGGAACGCAGGGACGAACGATCTGCGAAGGTGGTCAGATGGGCTCACAAGCCCGCACCGTGTCAATGCAACGTTCGCCTCTGTGAGACCCGATACAGGACGACCAAGCTCCGGCCCGGCCAGTGCAGACAGATCCGTGAAACCCTCAAGGGATCAACACCGCCTAGCTCTGCAATTACAGATTTGGACCTTAGGGATTCCTTCGCCGACTGGACAGGCTAGCTCGGTGTTGCAGCGCGCGCCGTTCGCGTACAGAGAGGGAGCTAGCGCGGGTTTGGCACAGGGAGCATTGTCAAAAAACGACATGGTTGATATCCTTTTCTCTGATGCCCCAGCACCTCTGAAGAAGCGAAAAACGGCTCCATCGCTGAAACGCGACGCTGTCTGGACGGCTGCAGACACATTGGTTTCTGCAGGCTTTGCCTTCCTCTTTCGACTGATCGTTGCGCGCTTCATCGCTCCCACTGAGTTCGGCGTGTTCGCTCTAGCGCTCTCAACCTTCGCGGTTGTACAGGTCTTTAACGAATTCGGCATGGTTGCGACCATCATCCAGCGCTCAGAGGATCGCTTCACCCGCGAGTTGGTGGATACCGCATATGCTGCCTCTACCATTGTGTCTGCTCTACTGTTCGCCATCAATCTGCTCGTGATTGCCCCGCTCTCTGCATGGATCTATGGCAGTGAGCGCGTGGGCCTCGCGACCGCAGTGATTGGAGTGTCTTTCCTGTTCACCCCGGCCATCAGTGTCTCGCGTGCCCTGTTGTTCCGAGCGCGCAACTACCGCGCGGCTACCATCGCCCGCATCGGCTCCACACTGCTCAGTTTGTTTGCCGCTACCGCAGTACTCATCATGTATCAAAATGTCTGGGCGCTTGTGATCCAGATCATACTAAGCCAAATATTTCTGGCTATTGCCATGTTACGAGTTGGCGAGTGGCACCCTCGCTTTCGGGTGAGCATCCAAGCGTTTCGGGAGATGATCGGCTATAGCGGACTTGTTTTCACGAACGATGTTTTCAACGCGTTGGCAAAAAATCTGGATGTGATTGTACTCGGCCGTCTTTTATCGCAAAATCAAGTCGGCCTCTATTCGCTCGCCTTCTATGTTACCGACGTAGTACGTTTAAACCTTGCGTCTGTTCTCAATAGGGTGATGTTCACTCAGTACTCGGTGCTGCAGAACGACTTCGATGCTGTTCGCTTCTACGTGGTACGGACTATGTCTTGGAATGCGTTGGTCATGTTGCCAATAATGATTGCTCTCATACTAGCGGGCCCGATCATTTTGCCAGAATTACTAGGCGAGGCCTGGGCTGCAATGGGGCCTACCCTCCAATTTCTGGCACTGTCAGTAATGTTGGGCGCTATCGGTGGTACCACCTCCACCGTGTTTAAAGCACTGGGTCGTCCAGGCGTCGAGCTCGCCATTGCTGTCGGTACCGCAACGATAATCCTGGCACCCGCTCTTATCATTGGCGTCAGCATGTTTGGCATCGTCGGCGCAGCAGCGGCAGTCGCACTTAAGGTGCTGCTCAGCGTGATTGTGCGGCAGGTAATGCTTGATCGTATGATTGGCTCTACGTTGAGCCCAGTCCTCCAAGCAACCGCAGGCTCACTATTGGCCCAGATTCCAATAGTTTTAGTTTGGCTGCTCGTCATGCAGGTCCTGCCCCTTGCTTTACCCCTTCGTGCTGGTGTGGCGATTGTCTTAGGCTTTGCCGTTTACGGTGGCGGCCTCTTGCTGATGCGCAAGATAGAAAGCAGGGCATGGCCGGCGTTTAGTCGGCATCCACACAAGCAGGTGCAGCCTTAGTGTTAACTTCCGGAGTTGCGACATCCATGAACCTTGTTCGTCAGGCCGCCCGTCAGCTTCCTCCCGCACAACGAGAAGCAATTCATACCTTTATTCGTCGTGTGCAGCGGTCTATTCATCATTTCGTTTTGCAACATGCTGTGCGCAACCGCTTCGCCGCCGCCGCCTACTATTCATTTGTTAATCATGAGTTTCTGCGCGAAGCCCGTGCAGTTGCAGCGGGACAGCTGCGCTATGCGTCAGACCATCGCACGCAGTCTGGCAGTTATTATTTACTGCGGCGCAATATACATAGATTAGAAAAGGGACTGATCATGCGTCCCCGCCGTCGAGTTTTCGCTGCTGACTTCATCGACGAAACGGTAGAGATCTTCGCACACGCCATGCGCTCATCAGGCGGTGAGTGGAACAGCGAGCTGGTCTGGGCCGAAGATGTGCTCTCAGATTATTTTGCTGCGGTAGATGTTACAACAGCGAAAGTTGCGCCAGCTTACGCTCAATATTTAAACATTGAGAAGGTGGCGCGTGAGCCGGATGCCGTGCGGGCAGTCCCCTACAGGCGCAACCTAACCTTACCGCCGCCCGTTAACTTTGAAGACTTCATGGCGCTGACCCGCCGGCGTCGGTCGGTACGTTGGTACGATGATCGACCGGTTGATCGGATGATGATCAACCGTGCGCTTGAAGCTGCCGCGCAGTCTCCTAGTGCTTGCAATCGCCAACCATTCAATTTCCGCATCTTCGACAAGCCGGAGATGGCGCAACGGGTCACAGCAGTCGCCATGGGGACCAAAGGTTTCGCTCAGCAAGTTCCCGCAGTTGCAGTTGTGATCGGACAGTTGCGTGCTTACCCCTTTGAGCGTGACCGCCACGTTATTTACATCGACGGATCATTGGCGGCGATGAGCTTTATGTTCGCTCTTGAGTCTATGGGTATAGCGTCATGCCCGATCAATTGGCCTGATCAAGAACCACACGAAGCTCGTATTCGTGAGATAGTACCGATGGAAGAGGATGAGCGGGTGGTGATGCTAATCTCATTCGGATGGCCGGATCCGACCGGTATGGTGCCCTTCTCCAGCAAGCGTTCCGTTGCAGATATGGCCACTTTTAATAGAATAGCGTAATACGTTGCGTGAGTATTAATTTTTGCATATCAGGGCAAGTTCAAATATGTTTTGTATTATAAGCAAATTGCATTTAACTGATATTGGCTATTTCGGATGTAGGGTCGGCGCGGGATGATCGAAATTAAAGGAATCAACTTCGCCAATCATGGTGCGGCGATGATGCTAATGTCGATATGCGAACGCTTAGGTGATGTGCATCGTTTCGCGGCTGTTGCGACAGGGGACTACGACACTCGAGCACCCTACGGCCTTCACCAGATCGTGCGTCGTGTTGGACCCATTTCAGTCGCTCGGTTCGTCCCATGGGTGCCTGTTCGGCTACGGCGCCGTGTAGGGGTTGTGGCGGAATGTGAAATTGACGGCGTCCTCGATGCATCTGGCTTTGCCTATGGCGATGATTGGGGGGCGGCCAAAATTCATGAGCGATTAAATGCGGCGTTGGAGCGTCGAAAGCGAACTGGCATGCCCGTGATTTTATTGCCTCAGGCAATGGGTTCGTTCGAAAAGCCCGATGTTCGCGCTGCTTTTGGCCATGTAATCGAGCACGCTAGCTTGATCTATATTCGAGACAGCACGTCTCAAGCTTACGTAGAGAGTGCCTTCGGCAAGCACGATAAGGTTCGTCGTTGTCCCGACTTCACCATTGGACTTCAAGGCCTTCGTGATCCGCGTCACGCACGCTTCATCGGGCGACCTGCGATAGTGCCCAATCACATGGTGGTGCGTAATGCAGGCACAGCCGAGCGCAAGCTCTACATCGATCTACTTGCCGCTTCAGCTGAGGCAGCTCGTGCTGCCTTTGGTGCACCCTTTATCGCACTCCATGATGCAGTCCAAGATGCGGCGCTCGCGGTTGAGCTAAGCAAGAGGTTAGGTTCTATAGAGCAGGTCGTGGAACATCGCCCCCAAGTAATGAAAGGAATATTAGGCGATTCCGGGATAGTGGTGGGCTCACGCTTTCATGCGTTAGTTGGCGCACTGTCGCACGGCACGCCGGTGGTTGCCTTCGGGTGGTCACATAAATATGCAGAGTTGCTTAGCGATTTTGGATGCCCTGAAGCTCTCGTTGCGGTAGAGTCTGGTGCAGAGGGACAGGTTCGTACGCTCGTGGAGCACATTGTAGCAGATCGCTCTGCTCTTTCCGAACGCCTGAAAGACCGAGCCGCGGTGCTCAAAGTTCAAGTCGCGACGATGTGGAACGAGGTCGCCACCACATTAGTGAGTAAAGACGGATGAGCTTGCCCGCCGTTTCCATCATTATCCCGACGTATAATGACGAGCGGCTCGCCGCCTGCCTTGCCGCGTTGGAACTGCAGGATTATTCTGGTCCTTTTGAAGTTATCGTTGTTGACAACGGATCAGATGAACTGCCGACCGTAAGCGGGTGCGTGCAGCTGCTCCAAGAGCAGCTGCCTGGATCCTACAACGCCCGTAACAGAGCACTACAGGTCGCCACGGGAACGGTGTTGGCTTTTACGGACTCGGATTGTGTGCCTCATCCGAGCTGGATCAGCGAGGGAGTGGCTGCAGTTACGGCGGGAGCGGATATTGGGCTTGCCGGGGGGCGGGTGCGAATTCTGCCTATGTCTCGTGAGAAGCCTAGCTTGGCCGAGCTTTATGAAGTCGCGATCGCTTTTCCTCAGGAAAGTTATATTCGTGAGGGGAAATATGCGGCTACTGCTAACATGTTTACCACGCGAGCTGTGATGGACAGAGTAGGACCCTTCAATGGCAAGCTGCGCTCCGGTGGCGATGCTGATTGGGGCCAGAGGACTGCGGCAGCGGGATTCCGTCAAGTCTATGTGCCGCGTGCAATCGTTGATCACCCCGCTCGCACTCATCGAGAGATCATGCAAAAGCTTCGCCGCACCACCGGCGGTGAGCGCGATCGACGGCCCAGTTGGATACCGGCGATTAAATTCATTGCTCGTCACCTGCTACCTCCGCGATCACGTATCCGTCGCGTGTTGAGCCTAAAAGAGATTAGCTCTTTTCAGAAAGGGCCATTGGTAGGATATTGTCTGCTAATATCTTGGGCTTATGCATTCGAGAGACTTCGTCTTCAGATCAAGGGTACGCAGTCTAGCCGATGAAGGCATGAAACATGTGCATACTTCAAGGCCTCCAGTTGGACGTCGTGATTTACCTGTGGCGGTGTGTGCTGGATTGTAAGCGGGGCTTGAGCCCCACCTTGCACGTATGATCCTCCCGGTAGAGTCTCGCCGCCTTTGATTGAGGGTAACCGACCGGTTGAGGCCGCCTGTCGAAGGGTGAGTTGAGCGCGTAAGAGACGTCCATAAGGACGTTGTTATGGACGTCCTGAGCGGGAGCGAGGGACGGCTGTGGAGATATTGGGCCGGGAGCGGCGTCGCCGGTGGAGCACCGCGGAGAGGCTTGAGATCATCGCCGCAGTTGGGGTGAACGGCGAGACGTTGGCACGTGTTGCGCGGCG
>NZ_JBFNXR010000006.1:0-2543 GCF_040813635.1 Novosphingobium rhizovicinum
CCCAGCGCGCGTCATCATCTTCCTCGCTGGCAGAGGCGATGATTGTTGCATCCACAAGCGTGCCGGTTTTGACCGTCACCGCCTTCGATTTGAGCGTAAGCGCCGACGGAACCCGGCCTTGCGTGGATTGGGCGGGGGTGAATTTCGCGGGGCACATGGAGGCCTTGCAAGTGGATATCGAGCAGTCAAAAGAGCCTCGTATGAGCGCTCCCCGAGATGGCGGAGCGGTTGTACGAGTGGAACGGCGTCGGCACTGGAGCGATGGCGAGAAGCTGGCGATCCTGAAGGAGACCACGCAGCCGGGAGCCATCATGGCGGTGGTCGCGCGTCGGTACGGGATCGGGACCGGTCAGCTCTACACCTGGCGCAAGCAATTGCTCCGCGGCGCGATGGCCGGGTTCGTGCCTGTCGAACTGACGCCCGCCGAACCGCTGACCACGCCATCCGCCCCCGGCCGGATCGAAATGCGGCGCGGCGGTGACTTCATGGTGTCGATCGACAGGTTGGTCGACAGAGAGGCGTTGAGATTGGCGCTCGAGGTTATCGGGGAGCTTGAACGTTGAGCCTGACGCTGCCGCCATCGGCGAAGATCTATCTGTCGCTGTCGCCGTGCGACATGCGCAAGGGCTTCGATGGCTTGTCCGCGCAGGTGCGCAATATTCTCCAGCTCGATCCCTTCTCCGGCGCGGTGTTCCTGTTCCGCGGAAAACGAGGCGATAGATTGAAGGCCCTGGTGTGGGACGGTTCGGGGCTTTGCCTGTATGCGAAACGTCTCGAGCGCGGAAAGTTCGTATGGCCCAGAACTCAGGATGGGGCGGCCGCCCGGCTCTCGGCTGCGCAATTGGCAATGCTGATCGAAGGATTGGATTGGCGGCAGGCGATTGTTCACGACGAGGTGTTCGTTCCGACCCTTGCATGAGCAATAAAGGCTCGTAAAACTGCCATTTTATGTAGGTGCGAGATGTCGCTTGCGCTATAGTCCGGGGCATGCGGTTCGACCTTGATCGCCTTCCCACAGACCCCGTACTCCTGCAGAAAATACTGCGGGAGATGGCTGAGGTCATGGAGTTGGAGCGGGCCGAGCTGGGGGCGGCAAAGCAGATCGTCAAAGCTCAGGGTCTGACGATCGAGAAGCTGGAGCACCGTCTTGCCCGGCTGCTGCGCGTCCAGTTTGGCCGCAGCTCCGAGAAAATGGACATCGCACAGCTGCGGCTGATGTTCGAGGAGGTCGATGCCCCGGAGCCGGCCAATGATGACGCCCCTGTGGCGTCGAACGAGAAACCGACGCGCAAGGCCGGAACCCGAGCACCGATTCCCGCACATATCCCGCGCCAGACGACGCAGCATCTTCCGGAGCCATGCGGCTGCGGTGGTAGCGAAACTGTCATCTGCGAAGACGTCACCGAAGTGCTGGATTACGTACCCGCCTGCTTCCGTGTCCTGCGGCATGTTCGCCCTCGCATTGCCTGCCGGTCCTGCGAAACAATCCGCCAGGCGCCGGCGGTCGATCTGCCATTGCCCAAGGTGATGGCAAGCAGCGCACTGCTCGCGCATCTCGTCGTCAGTCGCTTCGTCGATCATCAGCCCTGGCATCGCCAGTCGGTCATCCTGCGCCGGCAAGGTGTGGAGATTGATCGTGACGTGATGGGCCGCTGGTCGCGCAAGCTGGCCGAAACGTGCCGCTTGAACGGTGTGGAGCCCGAAGCGTGGTTTACCGACGTGATCGAGCGTGTCGGCAACCATCCGATCAACCGGATCGACGAACTCCTGCCATGGAACTGGCAGGCCGCAAGGGCGATCCAGAACCTGGAGCAAGCTGCTTGAGTAACGCCTTCGTCGTGCACATGACGATCACTCTGGATGACGTGACGCCCGCCGTGACCCGCATGATCGAAGTGCCGCTCGGCATCCGGCTCGATCGTTTGCATACCATCTTCAAGGAAGCGTTGGGATGGACGGATAGCCATCTGTGGGAGCTGACCTTCGGGCGCACGGGCTTCGGCATCCCTGACCCGTCCTACGGCTTTGGTGGCCCACTTGATGCCCGAAAGACGACCCTCGCTGAGGCGTTGGAGGGAATGCGCGGCAAGACCTTCCAGTACCTCTACGACTTTGGCGACGGATGGGAGCACAGCGTCAGGATCCACGGCATCGCTCCGGCTGACCTGCAAGGAAGCTATCCGCGCCTGCTGGAAGCTACCGGAATGCGCCCACCGGAGGACTCGGGAGGGCCCTGGGACTATGCCGAGAAGCTGGAGGCCCTTACCGATCCGGCGCATGAATACCACGAGGAGGCGTTGGAAGCCCTCGGCGATGACCATGATGCTCACGCTCAGCCCAACATCGAGGTGATCCACGCCCGCTTCGCGGCACTCGCCAAGAAATGGGCGCCGCGCCCGCGAAAACCCAAATAGCCCAACGTCAACGCCGCCTTCCGTCGGCGCTTACATTTGAGCTGCGAAGTCACAACCTCAAACAATGCGCAGTCGAGCTTGTGCGCAACAAGCAGCTTGCGAAATCTGACAAAAGCCGTCCGCTCGGGT
>NZ_JBFNXR010000007.1:0-3254 GCF_040813635.1 Novosphingobium rhizovicinum
GGACTTGGCACGAATTCCTTGACGCATTCATCGATGACTCTGAGCTAGCCGCTCGCTTCAAGGTACAACCGCCGCGGTAACAGTCGGACGGTTACTTTGTATCCACGGCGAGAGCCGTAGGAAACCGTCATTCTTATGCACTATGGCAACAAAAAGCCGTGCCAATGGGGGACGACGCTCTGCATGAGCCCTTGACCGGAAAGTTACGAAAGGCCAAGCGGCGTTGTCATGTGCGATAACAGTTGCGTGAGCCGGGGGGTGACATGCTGGTTTTTAGGTGCGGTCACTTCCTTAGAGAGGCGACGCTTTTGCTCATTTCGCTTTGGATTTCGTCGTTTCGCCAGCTTGTTGGGGCGCACTCCGCAGCTGCACATCGACTGATGGAAGAAGGTCGGTGCGTTTCTTGCGGAACCAAGATCCTTCAGCAAGATCGCATTGAATGTATTTCATGCGAACTAGGCCTTTCTCGGCACATTTAGAGTACAGGAGGCGACGATGAGCAGCGCTACCTATGACGCAGTTCCTGAAGGTACGGGCACATCGTCGAAATCTAAGTCTTTGAAATCCGACGCGCTATGGACCGGACTTGATATTTTCGTATCAAGTGGCCTTGCCTTCGCATTCCGACTGGTTGCAGCCAAATTCCTTGCACCTGCGGACTTTGGCATTATCGCCGTGGCAATGACTAGCTACGCTGTAGTTCAGGTCATCAACGAGTTCGGCCTCTCTGCGACTATCATTCAAAGAGAACAAGCGCGCTTCTCGATCGATCTAGTAAATACCGCGTATACAGCATCCTGCGTACTCTCGGTTGCTCTCCTCGCGATCAATACTATTTTGATTGCTCCTGTCGCAACTATCTACTTCAATAGCGCAAGTGTTGGCTACGTCACGACAGCGCTGGGGATCGCCTTCTTAGGGACGCCATTTGTCAGCATCGGCCGAGCTCTAATGTTTCGAGAAAGGCGGTACCGGCAAGTTACAATGTCGCGAGTGATCTCGACGGTCGCAAGTCTGGCAGTCGCTGCAACCTGGCTCGCCTTCGATCGAAGCGTGTGGGTACTAGTGGCGCAGCTTGTCTCGGCGCAAATTCTTCTTGCCGTCGCAATAACGAACACCAGCGATTGGACGCCTAAGCTCCTCTTTCGTCGCGATGTGTTCAAAGAGGCATTCAGCTATAGCGGTCTTGTTTTTGCTAACGACCTTTTCGTGTCAGTCGCTCGAAACTTCGATGTTATCACGCTCGGTCGGATCCTTACGCAATATCAGGTTGGCCTGTATTCACTCGCCTTCTATATTACGGATGTAGCTCGTACTAACCTGATGTCTGTCCTAAACAGGGTGATGTTCACCCAATATTCTTCGGTTCAGGGCGACTTAACTAGAGTGCGGCATTTGTACGTTCGTACTCTCGCCTGGAACTGCGCTTTCATATTCCCAGTAATGATCCTTATTATCATGGCTGGCCCGAGTCTAACGACGCATTTCCTTGGCAGTGATTGGCTCGGGATGACCGTACCACTTCAGATTTTGGCGGTATCTGTTATAATCCACGCCGCAGGTGGGACGACCTCGACCGTGTATAAAGCGCTTGGTCGCCCCGGCCTTGACCTTGCCCTATTCGCATTCACATCGGTGGTCATACTCCTACCGCTTCTAATCGTTGCCACGTTGTGGCTGGGCGTCGTTGGCGCTGCAATCGCGATTGCAACAAACAAGCTGATTTCCGTTCTTATCCGGCAGTACTACTTGGATAAGCTGGTTGGCGCTACGGCTCTGCGAGTGGTCAAGATCGTTGCTGAGCTGCTTTTAGCGCAACTGCCAATCGTAGCTGTCTTCTTGGCGGTACGATTTGTGTGGCCAGAGGGCAGGTGGCTGGGCGAACTGCTTGCAGCCGTCATTGCGGGCGGCGCCTATTTTGGCATTGCAGGCGCAATTTTCCTGAGGGCTCGTAAAGCGTGATGCTCGAAACACTTGTTCGCTTAACTACGTCGGCTCTCAAGGAGCAAACCGCGGCTGGCGCCATGATGCCTGGCCGCAATGGCGCCTATGGTGATCCTGAGACGCCGGTGCGCAACACGGCGCATTGGTTGGTTAGCTTCTCCATGGCTTACAAGGCGACGGGAGACGAGCGCTTCAGGCATGCGGCCGGCTCTGCGCTTGAGTATCTGCTTGCCTGTCAGAGACTCTTTGTCGGAGGTGTGATCGTTCGGCACGCAGGGACCAAGGACAAGACGAATGGCGTCCTTGGCCAAGCGCATCTGATAGAAGCGTACTACTATGCAGCAACGGTCCTCGGGCACGATGGAGCGCGGTCCGCTGCTCTCGACCTGATTGCGCGCCATCCATTTGATCATGATTGGGGCTGCTGGAGGCGCATCACTCCTGACGGCAGAGACCTGCCGCCAGACGATACTTTCAATCATCAGCTATATTTCGCTGCCACTATTGCACTATGGTCGCGCGACGAGATCTATGCGCGCGATCAAGTGGCAGCCTTTTTGGACCATCTCAATCGAATATTCCAAGTCAGGAAGGACGGGCGCATTGTCCACGCCATTCCTAACCGGGAGTCACAAAAGAGCAAAGTGAAAGGGGCATTAAAGGCGTTCAAGAAGCCTCCTATAAAGCTTATAGAGAAGGAGGCTAACTATCATATGTACAATATGTACGCGTTTAGTCTCCTTTCTGAGGCGGGATACGAAGGTCGCATCACCAGCTGTAACGCATGGAGTGATGCGGCGAGCTTTGCCTCATCGTCAGCGATCGTAAAGCGCAAATCGCAACAATTCTGGTCGAGAGGACTTGTCAGCGGGACTGAGACTATCGCGTGCGACAGTGCGCGATTTCATCAGGCGTTCAAAGGCAGGGAGTCTGCAGTCGAAACAGTAGCATCCGCTTTTGAGCAGCTTGCATTTGTCGCTGGACCAGATGGCCTCTGTGAGGTCATCTCGCCTGATCCAGTTACTCAACGCGCACGCCTCTATAGATATTGGCGGCTTACCGACCTTGATTACCAACTGCGCCAAGGTCCCGCAACCAGCCCGAGACGATAGTAAGATTACGCCTGTGCATGCACGCAGCTGGAGACCCGCAAAAACTTGTAGTGTTTTCCCGTGTGCCCGGCTCGATATTTCGAAGGCGTGCAGCCAAGCACTGATGAGACCTGTGCGCGGGTGGGCGTAGACAGGTGCGATGAATGCTGATTCTATGAGCTTTCCCAGGAGGAGAGCAGGCGATGGCGCATCGTTCGA
>NZ_JBFNXR010000002.1:0-1152 GCF_040813635.1 Novosphingobium rhizovicinum
CGCTCCTTCTGTCCATCTGGTACGATCTGTCGGACGTGAAGCTGGCCGAGGCGCTGGACGATCGAGCCTCTTTTCGCCGCTTCTGCGGGTTCGCTAAGCCTCAGGTTGCGGGTGGTAATGCTGGCCGAGCGGGTCGCTTCGAGATCGTCGAGGAAAGCGACGACGAACGGCACGTCGAGATCGCTGAGCTCGAACCTCGACGGCGAAACACTTAGCGTCGCCTGGGCGAACTTTGGACAGCAGCCGAAACGTATCCCGGTAAGATGCGATGATATGGGCTGGCATTGCTCTAGCGGGATAGACGCTGCGTGAAGAAGCGCTCGATCAGGATGGGCGGGAGGGAGGGCGCGGTCATGACAGCGCCTCCCACCGTGCTTCGAGCTTACGAGCGGCGTGGCCCATGAGCTCGGGACAGGCTGAGAGGTAACAGTACGTGCAGCCCGGGTGGGCGTGGCCGAGATAGGTCGAGAGGACAGGAAGGCGTTGTTCGACGCCTTCCCCAGCTCGATACCAGCGCAATAGCGTGGCGTCGGCATAGCTATGGCGCAGGTCGTGGATCCGTGGTCCGCGGTAGGCATCGCCGGAATGGCGCAGGCCGATCCCTCGCGAGACCGTGCGAAACACCAGAATGATCGCGCTGTAGTTGAGCCTAAGGCCCTGCTCCCCGACGAAGAAGGTGAGGCCGATCGGAATGGGCCACCGCGCATCACGCCGCCGGGTGTAGTCGGCCACCACCGACGCGGTCGTCGAATGGATCGGAACGACGCGGGACTAGCCGAACTCGCTAGCGTGAACGGTCAGGACGCCGGCGTCGAGATCGACATCGTCGCGCTTCAGCCTGAGGGCTTCGCCGGACCGCATCCCGGTGACGGCAAGGAGCCCGAAAACGCAGTGGAATGTCCAGCAATGCAGCCCCTTTGCAGAGGGCACCACCAGCATCCCATCGAGCAGAGCACCGATCTCCTGATCGGCGTAGCTATGTGGTGGACGGCGACGTCGTGGGGGAAGGATGCCTGGGGGCGGAATCTCAGTGTACGGATTCCGGGGTCATCCCGGGCAGCATTCCGATTTGATCCCGGCCGGGATTCCGAGCTGATGCCGGCCACCATTATGAGCAATTCGCGGCCACCCGGGAGGGAGTGAGAAGCCCGC
>NZ_JBFNXR010000008.1:0-5778 GCF_040813635.1 Novosphingobium rhizovicinum
TATCGAACGATGCGCCATCGCCTGCTCTCCTCCTGGGAAAGCGCATAGAATCAGCATTCATCGCACCTGTCTACGCCCACCCGCGCACAGGTCTCCTAGGAGCAGCTTGAGGCTGATCTCGGCTCGGGCCCGTGCCGCCGCTGCAGCGCGACCAAGTTTGTAAAAGCGGAACGAGCGTCAGGCTGCTTCTATAAAGAATCTGGAGCCCGTTGCACGATAAATACCTGACGAAGGGCATAAATAATCGAGTGTGCGCTAAACGCTGACGCAAGGGGACTGTCGGGAATTTCGTATGTGGCGGGCATATTGGGTAAGAAGGAGTGCCACTATGTCACGGCGTAAGCGTCAGGCATCTATAATGAACCATGCCTGACCCTTCCAAACTGCTAGTCAAAAGGCGATATAAGAGACCAACAGCAGACGCGATCGCCCGCGCCGAACGCATCCTCGCGGAACTCGAGAACACGTTCGCGGATCTGATCGACGGACCGCTTCAGGAGGATATGCTGGCTCTCCTCCGCGCGTTGGACGCTGAGCCGGCAAGCCCATCCCGAAAACCTTGGTTGCTGGGACGCCGTTCAGTAAGGGCTACCCGCCGCCCACCATTGGCCAGTCACAACCAGTACAGCCAAGAAGGCAAGCGTCAGAGCGCGCAAAATAACGAGCGGTCAGCGGGGTGCATTGACTGTCAGCGATGCAGGTCACGGTCATTAAGAGCAGCGTTGCGGGAATAGTAGAATGGTTATCCGTCACCATATCCGCATCTCAGCGTCTTCGGCTGAATCCCTCCCTCGCTCTTGCATGAGTTCTTTGGTGATATGCGACACATATCCGCCGACCGAAGGGTCGTAAGTTAAATCTGCCCAAGGCACGCGAATATAACGTGATGTACCGAGACCGAAGAACCCTCCGTCTGAAACAATCACATGAGCAACTTGCCCGCTCTGCTTGTTGACCATAAAATTGTGCACGTGACCCACCTTTGTGCCACCCATGCTATAGACGCTTGTCCCCTCCACTCGGTCAGACGCGACGAGCTTGTGGTTTCCTACCGTCTCAATCGGTGCATTTGGACCATCTGTGTCGATCTCACGGTCGGGCATGTGGGCCTCCTTCGAGATTAGCAACGCCTATCTCCCCAAAGGGTTCGCAAAGACTATGGCGCTGGTTATGCCGGTGAGATTCAGGCTTCAGAGCAGGGGATGATGGTGGAGGGCCAGTGGGTCGCCCCACTTCACATGTTCCCGAATCGTTCTCAATCGATTAAGCCGTAGAAATGCGTCGTATCGCCATTCAGAACCCGGATGGAACCTTGCTCCGCTTTGACAGCGGTAAGGCGGTAACCTTCAGGACGGTCAGCGCGGCAAGCCCATGGCTCACGGAGGGGCAGCGCCTGGTACTGATCAACGTAGATGAAGATCATGAGGACGCTTTGCTCGCCGAACCGGTCTCCGGGTCAGCGTAATGAGCTTCAAGCGGCTTGAGACCGTTGCAGACCTAGCCTGCTATGGCTTCGACCTGAGCTCGCTGCAGAGGGTGCGGCAATGAGGCCGCACTGAGTAGCCGGGCTTTGTCTCGGAAGTGCGGCTCATCAAAGCGTAGCCGCTCAATTTCAGCAATCGAAGCTCGTATGCGATGTACCAATTGCGGTGGCCGCAACGTCTCATGCACGCCCTTGATGCGAGACTGAGCTGACGTTGACAGCCACGCCGCACGCGCGATGATACCGCACGTGCTGGTGTGGACGGCCTCTCATTCCAGCGGTTTGATGGCGCTTGCGCGTCACAGCCAGATGAGAGGAGAGTACGATGAACACACCGGTCCGGATCGGCATGGACACTTCCAAGTCGGTGTTCCAGCTCCACGGTGTCGATGAGAACGAGGTGGTGGTCGTCCGTCGCCAGTTCCGGCGAACGGAGATGATCCGCTACTTTGAGAAGCTCCCGCCGGTTCTCGTCGCGATTGAGTCCTGCGGAAGTTCTCACCACTGGGCACGCCTGCTGCAGTCCTTCGGTCACGAGGTGAAGCTGATTCCGCCGCAGTACGTGAAGGCCTACATCAAGCGTGGAAAGAACGACGCCGCGGATGCGGAGGCCCTGTGCGAGGCGGTCACCCGGCCGAGCATGCGCTTTGTCCCCGTGAAGTCGAAAGAGCGCCAGGCGGCTTGCATGTTGATGACCGTGCGGGAGCGCCTCGTCAGCGTGAAGTCGCAGCTCTCCAACGCGTTCAGGAGCTATGCCGCGGAGTTTGGCATCATCGGTCCGGGCCGGGCGGCAGAACGTCAACGCGCTCATCAAGCGGGTGCTCGAAGACGACACTCTGCCAGAGATGGCGCGAGATCTCTTCCTCTTCCAGGCGAGGGAGTATGCCGCGGTCGAGGCGCGCCTCGAGGAGATCGAGACCAAGCTGATGAAGTGGCACCGCGAGGATGATGTGAGCCGACGGATTGCGACTATCCCCGGCGTCGGACCGATCGGGGCGACCATGCTCAGCATGAAGGCACCACCGCCCGAGACGTTCAGGTCCGGCCGCGACTTCGCAGCCTGGCTTGGGCTCACGCCCAAAGATCACTCCACCGGTGGCCGGCAGCGGCTCGGCGGCATCACGAAGGCTGGCGACTCCGCGCTTCGATCGGTGCTGATCGTCGGCGCGACTGCGCTGCTCAGGCACGTGCGAAAGGGCCGCCACAGGCCAACAGCCTGGCTCGCGGCGCTGCTGGAGCGCAAGCCGCCGAAGCTTGCGGCCGTGGCGCTCGCCAACAAGTTCGCCCACATCGCATGGCGCTTGATGGTGTCGGGTGGCGTCTACAACAGGTCGCCAGCTGCCGTGGCAGCCTGATCCATATTGCTGCCGACGAGCGAGGCTGCTCGACGGATGGCCCACGAACTTGCAAGGCGCAGTAGATGGAATGACTGATCGGTCCGATACGCGCGAGATTCCGAAGGTTACACCGGCACTCTTTCGAGATGTCGCCCATGTGCTTGGAACGTGCGTAGCGAACACCATCTTGGCCAGCGGAGCTTTGCCCGCGCAAACAGGCCGGACATCTGATAGCAAGCGATCAGGTCAGAAATCTGCTATGTTCCTAGCAAGCGGGGGGCCGTCCACATCTGCAACCTCTACCGCATGACCAAGAGCTTCGACGAGGTCGCGAACTTGTTCGGTCGGCACTCAGAGGCAGGCTCGAACTTCGCCGCCGAAATCTACCCGGGCTATGTAGGGCTGGTAGTGACCTCAGACGCTGTACGGACGATGACCTGGGGCTTTCCACTTGCGATGAAAAGCAAGAAGACGGGGCAAGCACTCAAACCAAAGCCCGTCAACAACGCACGGGAAGATAAGCTTGGAACCGCCTTCTGGCGTGACAGCTTCGCCAAGCGGCGCTGTGTGATCCCTCTCACCGCCTGGGCGGAGGCAGAGGGCGAGAAAGGTTGCATGACACGAACGTGGTACTCGCTAGCCGAGCATGACCTTTTCGCCGCCGCCGGCGTCTGGCGCCCGACGGCCGAATGGGGTGACGCCTACTCCATGGTAATGGTGGACGGCTGCGAGCAGATGTCAGACGTGCACGATCGAATGCCGACCATCGTGCATCGGGAAGATCGGGCGCAATGGACCAGGGGCACGTGGGAAGAGGCACTGCATCTGTGCCAAGTCTGTGCCGATCCGCTCTCGATAGATCGCACCCCTGAGACTTGGTTCAAAGCGCCCAAATCTTGGAGATTGAGCAAAGCGGCCTTAACTGCGCAAGGAGCTTGCCGATGGCGGTAAACCGCTGATCCTACCTGTCGGATGCATCGTCTTCCTCCAGCGCTTTCAGCTGCTCATGCTTTTCCCTGACGCCGGGCGCGAAGGAAAGCGCTAAAGCGCCGACATAAGAGAAGAGAGCTCCTAAGCCGAAAATGGTGCGAATCTCAATTGAGTGGTTGGCTTGAGCCTCGCCGGCGACCACCGCACCGATCATCGCAAGAACGCCAATAACGACCGCGACTTTGCACAGCAGGAAAAACAGGCGGGCTTGCTCCATACGCTCCGCTAGCGCCCTCCTTGTGAGTATCGGGTTAACGCTGCCGTACGCAATGGCCATCGCTCTGCCTTATCAAACTCTCCCGGCCCCAAGATGGGGCGATACAGCTAAAAAAGGAACCTTCCGACTCCGGGATTATCCCTATTCAAGGTGGAAACCCGTGTATTCGCGTCGAGTTGTGGTCTCATTACTTAACGTTTGTTAGTTGGTACGGCGGTAAGAGCACCGTATCCGCCATGGGATGGACGAACGAGAACACATCATGGCAGCCAAACCCTCGTTCATTTGGGTCACTGCGCCTCTATGGGCGGCCATTGCAGCCTATCCCAATCTATTCGTCGCCTATCGGGGAGCGATGCTGATTTACGACGAGCCTTTCCGAGGTTTTGCTCTACGAGTATCGGCACGGCAGCACGCTTGGTGCCGCCCGGAAGCACTGGTTTCGAGCTAAATTTGGACGCCTCGAAAAACCTCTGGCGCATAGCGGCCTGAGCTGATTCACTGCCTTTCGTGAGAGCGGAGGCGATGATGGCGGGACAGCCGGGTTTCTTTGACCTTTCGGACCGATACGAGGCGCTCAGCGCCGCGGGCGATCCGCTTGAACGGCTTACGGCCGTCGTCGACTTCGAGGTTTTCCGCGGTCCGTTGGTGGCGGCGCTGCGGCGGAGCGCCCGCGGCAAGGGGGGCAGGCCGCCGTTCGATCCGGTCCTGATGTTCAAGATCTTGGTGCTCCAGGCACTGTATTCGCTGTCGGACGAGGCGACCGAGTTCCAGATCAAGGACCGGCTCTCGTTCCAGCGGTTCCTGGGGCTCGGGCTGGACGGCACGGTGCCCGACGCGACGACGGTGTGGCTTTTCCGCGAGAGGCTGGTCAAAGCCAAGGCGATCGACCGGCTGTTCGTCCGCTTCAATGCGGCGCTAACCGACCGGGGCTATCTCGCCATGGGCGGGCAGATCATCGACGCCACGGTTGTACCGGCACCCAAGCAGCGCAACACCCAGGAGGAGAAGGCGGCGATCAAGGAAGGCCGGATCCCCGAGCACTGGAAGGACAAGCCTGCCAAGCTCCGCCAGAAGGACCGCGATGCGCGCTGGAGCGTCAAGTACACCAAAGCCAAGGTGAAGGAGGGCGCTGATCCCAAGGCGTTCAAGCCGGTCGACCTCGCCATCCCGATGTTCGGCTACAAGAACCACATAGGCATCGACCGCACGCATGGCCTGATCCGCACCTGGGATGCCAGCGCCGCCAATGCTCATGATGGTGCAAGGCTGCCGGTCCTCATCAGCCCTGACAACACGGCGTCGGGCGTATGGGCCGATACAGCCTACCGCTCCAAGAAGAACGAGGCGTTCCTGGCCAAAGGCATGTTCACCAGCAACATCCATCAGCGCAAGCCGCACCGCCGGCCCATGCCCAAGCGCATCACGCGAGCCAATGCGAGGCGGTCGGCAGTCCGCTCAGCCGTCGAGCACGTGTTCGCCGGCCAAAAGCACCGCATGGGGCTCGTCGTTCGCACCATCGGCATCGCCCGCGCCCGCATCAAGATCGGGATGGCAAACCTGGCCTATAACTTCCAGCGTCTCACCTGGCTCGAGGGGCGTATTGCGCCCGCATGATGCCGAAACCGGTCTTCGAGCCTTGAGCCACCACGAAATTCAGAAGATTACCGCCCCGAAACAGTGCCGAGCCGCACTTCGTGCGCCATCATACCGCCGTCACGCCGAAAATAGGCGGTTCTTCGAGGCGTCCA
>NZ_JBFNXR010000009.1:0-3697 GCF_040813635.1 Novosphingobium rhizovicinum
TAGAGCGGATTCTGATCAGTCTGGATCATAGCCGCATGAGCTGAAGTAGTTGGCGCACTCGTCGGGGCGGAAGAGATCGACGAGTTTTCCGATGAAGCTCCAGAGGCCGGAGACGGTGCGCTCGCCGGCTTTTCTGAGCATGGCCTTGAGACGGGAGAAGGCCTTCTCGATCGGATTGAAGTCGGGGCTGTAGGGCGGGAGGAAGCGCAGAGACGCGCCTGCGTCCTCGATCATCGCGAGGACTGATGCGCGCTTGTGGCTGGAGAGATTGTCCATGATGACGATGTCGCCCGGCCTGAGTTCGGGCACGAGCACCTGGCGGACATAGGCCTCGAACCATTCGCCGTTGATCGGCCCGTCTAGCACCATCGGCGCGATCATCCCGCTCATGCGCAGTCCCGCGACCAGCGTCGTGGTCTTGCGGTGACCATGCGGGGAGCCCATCCGCAACCGCTCACCTCGCGGAGCACGACCATGGCTGCGGGTCATGTTGGTCGCGGTCCAGGTCTCGTCGATGAACACCAGGCGTTTGGGATCGAGATCGCACTGACCATCGAACCAGGCATGGCGCTGCCTCAGGACGTCGGGCCGGTCCTGCTCGATCGCGTGCCCGGTCTTTTTTTCCGCGTGATGCCGTGGCGCGCGAAGAAGCGGTGCAGCGTCGAGTTCGCGACTGAAAGGCCGATGCCGGCCAGCGCCACTCGCAACTCGTCGAGTGTGATGTCCTGCTGCGCTTCCCACAGCGCCAGCACCTCGTTGCGCCGCTCCTCAATCCGGTGCGAGCGCATGTCACCGCCCTGGGGCTTGGGCGCGAAGTTACCGGTCGCCGTTCGTTGAGCCTGCCAGCGGATCGCAGTCGAAGGCGCTACTCCAAACCGCACCGCAGCCGCCCGCCTGCTCATCCCGCCATCAATCGCCGCCAGCAACCGCAACCGCAGATCCATTGAAAGTGGCTGACCCATCTGATGCCGGCCTCCATCCCCAGCCAGCATCGTGAATCAGATTTCCGACGGCTTGGGAATCCCTCACGATTCAGGTCGGTCAGAAAACGCTCTAGTGCAGTTGTGTTCGCGCACATCAATGCCGATGGCGGCATCGCCTTGGTTCCAGAGCAGATCGGCAGCTATGGCGTCCTCCTCTTCTTTATACTCAGCGGCTTCTTGATGGGCCATTTGTATCTAGGTCAGCCTTTTGAGAAAGATCGTGTTGCGCGATATTTCGCTGCCCGCATCTCAAGAATTTTACCTCTATATTATACGGTCGGATTGGCCTCTTTTATCTATAGCCGCTTCGATCCAAACTTCTTCTACTATATGACTCCGTTGGATGCGGTGCGACATATTTTCGCGATTAGCAATGTCTCAGTATTCTGGACTATCGCACCAGAATTCCAATTTTATTTTTGTTTTCCAATTCTGTGGTGGCTTGGCTCTCAGCCCCGTCGTATAAGCTTGCCGATTGGGGTCATATTGGGTACTGTAACGATCGTTTTGATCGCCTTTCGTTATCAGCTTCCGGGTCTACTTGTCATATCTAAGCTGCACATATTCCTCTTAGGTATAGCTATCGCACTTGCCGCCCCGTTAACTCGCGCCAAGCTAAGTGAGAGTGCAGCAACGATAATCCAACTCATCGCAGTTGCTATTATGCTTAGCCTAATTTTTCCCCCGACTGCCGATTACCATCAGTGGCTCTACCTCGATGGCGAACCGGATAGACTTGCGCGGTATTATTACGAGTTCCCAAGAGTGCTGATGATGGGGCTTTGTGTATTCGCCTTCGCAACATCTGACACAGCTTTCGCGCGGGCAGTTTTCGGAAACGCAGTGGGACGGAATCTGGGCAAATTGAGCTTCTCGCTCTACCTGCTGCATACGCCCGTAATCTATATGGCGATTGCACTCGATTGGTTTTCAACCTTTGGTGTATCGCTTACCGTCGCCCTCATCTTGATCATAAGCTACGTCATCAGTGCACTATCTCACAAATGGTTTGAAGAGCCTTCCCGCAGGGCAGGAACGCATGCCTTGCTGCACCTCTTCAACTCCGCTCGCTTCGGAGAGCGGCACGCTGCCGCATGAATGACCTGAGCCGGAGCTTCAAACATCTGGCAGGCTGGTCGCCTGCCAGATCTCATTTGACTCAGCACCCGAGAGCAGTTCGCAGATCTGATAGCGAAGCGTCAGGAAATTCGCGCTGTGCGTGTCGAACGGTAGATTTGGCTTCGTGAGACATCGTAGCGCCGCGCAACACGTGCCAATGTCTCGCCGTTCACCCCCACAGCGGCGACGATCTCGAGCCTCTCCGCGGTGCTCCACAGCCGACGCCGCTCCCGTCCCAGTATCTCCACAGCCGTCCCTCGCTCCCGCTCAGGACGTCCATAACAACGTCCTTATGGACGTCTCTTACGCGCTCAACTCACCCTTCGGCAGGCGGCCTCAACCGGTCGATTACGATCTTCACGTCCTACGAGAACATCGTCGATCATTGCTGCGATGCCTGGAACCGCCTCGTCGACCAGCCTTGGCGCATCAGGTCCATCGGTATGCAAACATGGGCCCATCGGTCGTGATCAACGAGTCTGGGTATTACGCCGGTTCCTGGCCCGATCATGCCGCTTCCACGGACCGGATTAGCTAATTAGAGCGGATTCTGATCAGTCTGGATCATAGCCGCATGAGCTGAAGTAGTTGGCGCACTCGTCGGGGCGGAAGAGATCGACGAGTTTTCCGATGAAGCTCCAGAGGCCGGAGACGGTGCGCTCGCCGGCTTTTCTGAGCATGGCCTTGAGACGGGAGAAGGCCTTCTCGATCGGATTGAAGTCGGGGCTGTAGGGCGGGAGGAAGCGCAGAGACGCGCCTGCGTCCTCGATCATCGCGAGGACTGATGCGCGCTTGTGGCTGGAGAGATTGTCCATGATGACGATGTCGCCCGGCCTGAGTTCGGGCACGAGCACCTGGCGGACATAGGCCTCGAACCATTCGCCGTTGATCGGCCCGTCTAGCACCATCGGCGCGATCATCCCGCTCATGCGCAGTCCCGCGACCAGCGTCGTGGTCTTGCGGTGACCATGCGGGGAGCCCATCCGCAACCGCTCACCTCGCGGAGCACGACCATGGCTGCGGGTCATGTTGGTCGCGGTCCAGGTCTCGTCGATGAACACCAGGCGTTTGGGATCGAGATCGCACTGACCATCGAACCAGGCATGGCGCTGCCTCAGGACGTCGGGCCGGTCCTGCTCGATCGCGTGCCCGGTCTTTTTTTCCGCGTGATGCCGTGGCGCGCGAAGAAGCGGTGCAGCGTCGAGTTCGCGACTGAAAGGCCGATGCCGGCCAGCGCCACTCGCAACTCGTCGAGTGTGATGTCCTGCTGCGCTTCCCACAGCGCCAGCACCTCGTTGCGCCGCTCCTCAATCCGGTGCGAGCGCATGTCACCGCCCTGGGGCTTGGGCGCGAAGTTACCGGTCGCCGTTCGTTGAGCCTGCCAGCGGATCGCAGTCGAAGGCGCTACTCCAAACCGCACCGCAGCCGCCCGCCTGCTCATCCCGCCATCAATCGCCGCCAGCAACCGCAACCGCAGATCCATTGAAAGTGGCTGACCCATCTGATGCCGGCCTCCATCCCCAGCCAGCATCGTGAATCAGATTTCCGACGGCTTGGGAATCCCTCACGATTCAGGTCGGTCAGAAAACGCTCTA
>NZ_JBFNXR010000010.1:0-2768 GCF_040813635.1 Novosphingobium rhizovicinum
TAGAGCGGATTCTGATCAGTCTGGATCATAGCCGCATGAGCTGAAGTAGTTGGCGCACTCGTCGGGGCGGAAGAGATCGACGAGTTTTCCGATGAAGCTCCAGAGGCCGGAGACGGTGCGCTCGCCGGCTTTTCTGAGCATGGCCTTGAGACGGGAGAAGGCCTTCTCGATCGGATTGAAGTCGGGGCTGTAGGGCGGGAGGAAGCGCAGAGACGCGCCTGCGTCCTCGATCATCGCGAGGACTGATGCGCGCTTGTGGCTGGAGAGATTGTCCATGATGACGATGTCGCCCGGCCTGAGTTCGGGCACGAGCACCTGGCGGACATAGGCCTCGAACCATTCGCCGTTGATCGGCCCGTCTAGCACCATCGGCGCGATCATCCCGCTCATGCGCAGTCCCGCGACCAGCGTCGTGGTCTTGCGGTGACCATGCGGGGAGCCCATCCGCAACCGCTCACCTCGCGGAGCACGACCATGGCTGCGGGTCATGTTGGTCGCGGTCCAGGTCTCGTCGATGAACACCAGGCGTTTGGGATCGAGATCGCACTGACCATCGAACCAGGCATGGCGCTGCCTCAGGACGTCGGGCCGGTCCTGCTCGATCGCGTGCCCGGTCTTTTTTTCCGCGTGATGCCGTGGCGCGCGAAGAAGCGGTGCAGCGTCGAGTTCGCGACTGAAAGGCCGATGCCGGCCAGCGCCACTCGCAACTCGTCGAGTGTGATGTCCTGCTGCGCTTCCCACAGCGCCAGCACCTCGTTGCGCCGCTCCTCAATCCGGTGCGAGCGCATGTCACCGCCCTGGGGCTTGGGCGCGAAGTTACCGGTCGCCGTTCGTTGAGCCTGCCAGCGGATCGCAGTCGAAGGCGCTACTCCAAACCGCACCGCAGCCGCCCGCCTGCTCATCCCGCCATCAATCGCCGCCAGCAACCGCAACCGCAGATCCATTGAAAGTGGCTGACCCATCTGATGCCGGCCTCCATCCCCAGCCAGCATCGTGAATCAGATTTCCGACGGCTTGGGAATCCCTCACGATTCAGGTCGGTCAGAAAACGCTCTAAGCGGAAAACGCACATACAGGAGAACCACCAGCCGGCTCACCTCGGGCGACGAGTTGAAGTAGCGAGACGGGCTGGCAGACTTGCCAGGACGAGGCATCGACCCGCCCTACTTTGCCCTTCTTACCAGCCGGTGCACGTTATTTGACGGCATCTGAGACCAACTTCAGGTCAAGTGACTAGAAGCTCTTGCTTGCCCGAACACTGCTAGTGGCCGCACGCTCATCGCCTGCCGCTCGGATGCCCAAGGTCACAGCAAATTCCCAGTTAGACGGTGTAACGAGCTCGAAGCCTGGAGAGAGCACAAATTGCTGGCGGGACCAGTTCTGAGCGCGAAGGCTATAGAACGCAAATCCATCCACATCGGCATAGTCCAAATCCTGACGACTTCCTCCAGTGAACTCATACTGCCACTCGCCGCGAAGGGTTGCGCCCATGAGGCCAAACCGGACCGCCTCGCGATAGGCTGTCTTGAAGCCCAGCACTCCCGTTGTGGATCGGATCTTTCGACTGTCGAAGCGCAGGTCATAGATCCCGGCCCCAAACTCGCGATAAGCTTCAAGTTCACCGGATAGGTATTCGCCTCGCCCGTAGACCGACCATTGAAGAGGGCCTGAGAGGCGGTCGATACCGGCGGAAACTGCAGCCGCCGTGAACTGGCCATCGCGCCTGCTTCTTGTGGTGAGGCCTGAACTTGTGTCTGATCGCTGCGCGTCCAAGTCAAGCCAACCGTGCGATACCACGCCATCGGCAAAGAGCCCGGCGACTGGTGTCATGCTCCCGTAAACCGCAATGACCTTTGCGGTTCCGTCAACCCTGCCGGCGTCTCCGCCAATATGACTGCTGTCTCGACCAAACCCGCCGGCGACGCCTAGGCTCAGGACCCATTGATTGGTTGAGGGCAATGTGATTCAGGCTCCGCGAGGAGACTGATCATGAGCGACCTGTACTGGCTGACGGACGAGCAGATGGCGCGGCTTTCGCCATATTTCCCGAAGAGTCACGGCAAGCCGCGGGTGGATGATCGACGGGTTCTGAGCGGGATCATCTTCGTCAATAGCAACGGCTTGCGGTGGCGTGATGCGCCCAGGGAATACGGCCCGCACAAGACGCTCTACAACCGCTGGAAACGTTGGGGCGAGATGGGCGTGTTTGGCCGGATGATGGAAGGCCTTGCCGCCGAAAGAGCGGAGCCCAAGACCGTCATGATCGACGCGACCTATTTGAAAGCGCACCGCACGGCCTCGAGCCTGCGGGTAAAAAAGGGGACCTTGGGCGGCTGATCGGGCGCACCAAGGGCGGCATGAACACCAAGTTGCACGCAATCACCGACGCCAACGGTCGCCCCTTGAGCTTCTTCATCACCGCCGGCCAGATCAGCGATTATACCGGTGCGGCAGCTTTGCTGGACGACCTGCCCAAGGCACAGTGGATGCTGGCAGACCGGGGCTATGACGCCGAGTGGTTCAGGGATGCCCTCGGGCAGAAAGGTATCAAACCTTGCATTCCAGGCCGGAAATCCCGTTCTCTTCCCGTCCAATACGACAAGCGCCGATACAAGCGCCGCAACCGCATCGAGATCATGTTCGGCCGCCTCAAGGACTGGCGCCGCGTGGCAACCCGCTACGACCGATGCCCGACCGTCTTCTTCTCTGCCCTCGCTCTCGCGGCAACCGTCCTCTTCTGGCTCTGATCAACGAGTCCTGAGCCTAGC
>NZ_JBFNXR010000011.1:0-2092 GCF_040813635.1 Novosphingobium rhizovicinum
TAGAGCGTTTTCTGACCGACCTGAATCGTGAGGGATTCCCAAGCCGTCGGAAATCTGATTCACGATGCTGGCTGGGGATGGAGGCCGGCATCAGATGGGTCAGCCACTTTCAATGGATCTGCGGTTGCGGTTGCTGGCGGCGATTGATGGCGGGATGAGCAGGCGGGCGGCTGCGGTGCGGTTTGGAGTAGCGCCTTCGACTGCGATCCGCTGGCAGGCTCAACGAACGGCGACCGGTAACTTCGCGCCCAAGCCCCAGGGCGGTGACATGCGCTCGCACCGGATTGAGGAGCGGCGCAACGAGGTGCTGGCGCTGTGGGAAGCGCAGCAGGACATCACACTCGACGAGTTGCGAGTGGCGCTGGCCGGCATCGGCCTTTCAGTCGCGAACTCGACGCTGCACCGCTTCTTCGCGCGCCACGGCATCACGCGGAAAAAAAGACCGGGCACGCGATCGAGCAGGACCGGCCCGACGTCCTGAGGCAGCGCCATGCCTGGTTCGATGGTCAGTGCGATCTCGATCCCAAACGCCTGGTGTTCATCGACGAGACCTGGACCGCGACCAACATGACCCGCAGCCATGGTCGTGCTCCGCGAGGTGAGCGGTTGCGGATGGGCTCCCCGCATGGTCACCGCAAGACCACGACGCTGGTCGCGGGACTGCGCATGAGCGGGATGATCGCGCCGATGGTGCTAGACGGGCCGATCAACGGCGAATGGTTCGAGGCCTATGTCCGCCAGGTGCTCGTGCCCGAACTCAGGCCGGGCGACATCGTCATCATGGACAATCTCTCCAGCCACAAGCGCGCATCAGTCCTCGCGATGATCGAGGACGCAGGCGCGTCTCTGCGCTTCCTCCCGCCCTACAGCCCCGACTTCAATCCGATCGAGAAGGCCTTCTCCCGTCTCAAGGCCATGCTCAGAAAAGCCGGCGAGCGCACCGTCTCCGGCCTCTGGAGCTTCATCGGAAAACTCGTCGATCTCTTCCGCCCCGACGAGTGCGCCAACTACTTCAGCTCATGCGGCTATGATCCAGACTGATCAGAATCCGCTCTAGCCGCAAACCCGCGCAATCCGTCAAGAGCTGGTATGTGTGTCTGAAGGCGGTGCGGTGTACCCCCTTGGCCCTCACTCTCAGATATGGCCTTAGTGTCGTGACCTGCCCGATCTGCATTCATTGACACCCCCGTCCGTTAGCCGCTCGATCCACGGCCTATAAACGAGAACGTAAGCGTACCAACTTTTTTATTGAGACCATCCTTGGCGCGATCACTGATCACTCGCCGAGCCAGGCCATGGCGCGATAGAAGTGATGAAGGGCAAGATCCTCGCTGCCGTCGATGGCGTAGCTCTCCATCCAGTCCAGGCAGGCTCGGTCCGAGCCTGAGACGAACAGGCGGTGCAGTGTGGCGACAAATACGGCGCGCTCCACGGCAAAGCCGAACTGCCGCCCTTCCAGCACCTCTTCCAATACAGCATCGATGCCAAGCCGCTGCCACAGGCGCCCGAACAGCAACGGGCCTCCGATCCTGCGGGCTGCGATCCGGCCTGCATCGATATCGGACAGGATGACGCTGCGCTCTGCGTGACGTGCGATCGAGGCGGCCAGTCTGTCGAGTTCGCCACTTGCGGCCAGCACATCCTTGCGGCCCAGAGCCTTGATCGTCCGCTGGCGGACAGTTTTGCCCTTGCGCACGCTCTCGACCAGGTAAAGATAGCGGTGGCCGCGCGCGACCCGTTCGACGACCTACATGGTCAGGTTGTTACTGCCTGCACCCGTAAAGATAAACCAAACCGCCAGTCACAGGCAAAATGTTGTTAGCACATCCGATTTTGCCACAAAACCTACGCCCAGCAAAATCAAATACTTATCAGCTCGCGTTCCCCGCGTGTTCCGCTAGCACTGTTCAAGTTGGGTGTGGGTCTCCGATCATGGAAGATGAAACGGTCGAAGTTGTAGGCGAGGGTAACCGACCGGTTGAGGCCGCCTGTCGAAGGGTGAGTTGAGCGCGTAAGAGACGTCCATAAGGACGTCGTTATGGACGTCCTGAGTGAGAGCGAGGGATGGCTGTGGAGATATTGGGGCGGGAGC
>NZ_JBFNXR010000012.1:0-153646 GCF_040813635.1 Novosphingobium rhizovicinum
TCGAACGATGCGCCATCGCCTGCTCTCCTCCTGGGAAAGCGCATAGAATCAGCATTCATCGCACCTGTCTACGCCCACCCGCGCACAGGTCTCATGAGATGTCCGCGGCGACGGTTCCCTTGAAGTCGTTATACTGAACTCCAGCGTTGAAGGTATCCATTCTATCTCCTCAACCTGCTATTCTGTGCGAGCCGTCGCTCGAAATCGTCTACGAGCGCTTCTGCCAGCACCAGGCACTCGCGATCTTCGAAGTTGATACGGAGCGGAAGGTGCTTGTCGAGTGGCTCTCGAATATTGCTCGCACTGATCCGGCCAACGATCAGGCCTCGCACGTCCGCGCTATCGTCTGCCCAGATGCGAAAGGGAAAATCCTCTTCCTCTCGTCCATGACGCCAGGTCTTGCATTCAAGCGCCATCGTAGAGACGGGATCGGATCTGCCGTCTCGCCAGTAGAAAGCATCATCGTCCCGCCGCGGGTTCGCCATCGAGGGGAAGATCGGAGCGCGCGGCAGGCTCGAAAGAGGATCACGATCGAAGATCCCTGTTGCCATAAGGATCTCGGCGCGAGATTGCGGGCGCGGCGGCTGTGGAGGGAGCGCAAGCTCAAGCCAGCGCACGCCTTTGCCGCCGCTCTCGCTGACGTCCTCCCCCGGGCCACTCAGCTTGAAACTGCCAGACGCAGCGATCTCGACGAGGACATCCGCAGCGGGCCGTGTGCCCGTGTTTTGCACACAGTAAACAGCCTGAGGCCAGTCGCGTCGGCGATTCCATTCCGCGTGGAATCCGGCGATCTTCGAACGGACGCCCGATACCCAGTTCCGATAGTCATCCTCATACTTGTCGATGTCGCTTCGGGTTAGAGGTATCACGCCTTCAGGGTACGCGATGCTCGAGATGTCGAACCCCTTGCCGGTGCTCCGGGGTTTGGAGGCTTCCTTCAGTGGCGTGGGTGTCAGCTCGGCCATCGGCGCGAGCGCAGTGACCCGTTCCACAAGTTGATCGACATCATCAGGTGGGACTGGAAGATAGCGCTTCATCGTCACGTCGAGGCGATCGATCTGGGTGCCCGATTGATCGATGAAGCGGAGTTGAAGCATCGGCTCTGCTGCCTTAAGCCGAGCGATTTCCGCGTCCTTGCGGGCGAGTTCCTTCACACTATCGTCGGCTTCGGGCTCCTTCAGCCAGTGACCTGGCAGCATCCGCACCGGCAACCCGAAATGCTCTGCGGTCATTGCCGCGAAATTATCGTCGGTAAGGAGGACGACGTCATCCCCTGCATCAAGGCTCGCAAGCGCCTGATTGATGATGGCCTGATCGTCATGGGTAAGGTCGATTCCCTCGCGCACCTTGGCTTGGCTCGGCACGCCAGATGCGAGACGCAGCATGACCCTTGGCCCGGTTTCGCGCAGCAGCTCCCCCCGGCCCGTGGTCGCCATCAACTCGCGCACCTTCGTGCTAACCGACCGCGCAACCTTCCCAACTCTCCCCGGCCGGTTTTTCAGCCGATCAAGCTCGCGGATTACGGGCCCGGAAAGAATGACGCCGATGTTGTCGCGGCCAAGCTCTTCCCATGGCTGATCCTTTAGCGCGCGCCCTTGGATGAGGACGTTTGTGTCAGGGAATACGATCAAGGGAACCTGGTCAGCCATGAGACCGGTGTATGACCGGAACCGCCCGCCTTCCAGCGGTAACAAAGGGCCAAAAAAGCAAAGGGCGGAAGATCGCTCTTCCGCCCTCTACTGGCGACGCTGGCGCAACTGCGCCGATGGTGCGGGGCCGGCCGCACCAGCAGACCAGCCAACGATCAGTGCCCAGACGGTCTCGAAAGAAACAGAACAGAGCTTCATCACGTTAGTTACTGGGTTCAGGTTGGTGTTCTTGACCTTGTGCGTCTTGCGAGCGCGAGATTTTGAACATGTAATCATAGGCAATCTCTCCATGAAAATGACGCTCGCGAAGCGAAGCGCCAGAGCCAAAAAGAGGGCACCGATAATCAGCCAGCCTGCGGGATTTGAACCCCCCAGCACCCCGAAGCCATGAAGGCCAACACTTATGTAGGCATACGGTATTACGCGTTCAATGCCGAGCGGGTGAAGGATGCCGCGCTAGATGCGTACAAGCTGTCAATGTTGCTGGTCGAAGCGATACGCCCGGTGGCCCGCTGATCTAGTTGCCGGGAGCGCAGGTCCGCGATTGCGATGCTATGTCGTCTTCAGGCGGCCGTCGGCTCGAAAAGCGGACGGGCATGCCCAGCTTCATTTTTGACGCGACGCCGCGCGGAAAAACGCTGAACGTCGGCTTCTGACAAGAGCTGATATCCAGGCTGTGGCATGTGAACGGCAGAGAAGTCCCAATGGCAGCCAAGCCCTCATGCTGTCGCGCAGGGAAGTACTGATTCCAGTGCACGGCCTTAGAGAACGTCGCTCGGGCAAGTCCGGGCGACGTTCAGGCCATCGTCCCAATCGGCCTTGTAGATCACCTGATCGTGGCTGAGCTGCCAGCAGGAGAGATCTCCTTTGCTGCCCGCAACCAGCGCCAGCGTTCGGCCATAGTGGTCCTCGCCGATCCGCTTGATGGTCAGGGACCCGCTCATTGCTGCCTTCAGGTTGTTCGTGGAGGCGTGCGGGTCGCCAGGTGCACAATCCCGACCGACGCGGCAATGGCCGGGTAGCTCAGGGGCGTCGATCCCCAGGAGCCTGATACGCTCATCGCCGCAGCGGATCGTATCGCCGTCTGTCGCGGAGCAGCCGTAGATCGGGTCAGCATAAGCAACTGCCACATGGCTAGCAGTTGCGTCACGTTCAAGAAAATGAGAGGCGACGCCAGCTGCGCCGCCAACGGCGCCAGCGGCGACAAGCGCAGCGATGATCATCATGACGCGCCTCATCCGGCGCTTGCGTCGAAGTACGGCAGACCTGCGGCTGACCAGGGGGAAGGGGGCTTTCTCCTCACCGTGGGAGCTTGGATCCCGACCGCTTAACAGTCTACAAATGCCGCATGTGTAATCGAGCCCGCATGCGAGGTGAGCCTGAAACTCTCTGGGGATCGATGGCGCAGCTGTTCAGCGAGCGTCCGCGCGACAACCGCTTCGATCCAGTGGAGCTTCGCCCTAAGAGCCGCAGCTACGTGGTGCGAGAGCATGGCGGCGTGCGCGCCTGGGACGTGATGACCTGGGATGTGCTCGGCGGCGAAGCGAAATGGCCGATGACGAACGTGCGGCAGCTTGGGCTGCCTCAATGGCGCAGGCTGGCCGAGAAGCCTGAGAACCGTTGTATCGTGCCCTTGACCGAGTTTTGCGAGTTCACTCCGGACAAGCACGATCTTGGCGACGGCAAGCCGCCGCTGAAGGGGGAAATGTGGTTTAGCACCGACCAGCGCGTGTTTCCTGTGGCCGGGTTCTGGCAGCGCACCAAGGATGGCACGGGCTTCACGATGGTGACGTGCGACCCTAACGAACTCGTCGCACCCATCCACCCGAAGGCGATGATCACCATCCTTGAGCCTGAGGACGTGGATACCTGGCTGAGAGGCTCGTATGACGAGGTCGTAGCGCTTCAGAAGCCCTATGATGCCGCAAAGATGACAGTGCGTGGGCCGGTGTTCCCTACGCGAACTGGCGAGGAGTAGAGGGCGCAGGCCGCCTGCGGGGCGCGAACGCGGCCTGCGGAAGATGAGAAACGCTCCGGCGGGGACGGGCAGGCCATTCCAATGGCGGTCTGTGGAGCTCGGTGAGCTTGGCCGCCAGCCGGCCCGAGGCAGCTTACCGCGTCTTCTCGGTTGATCTCGGACGATCTGCTTCGTCCAACAAAGCAGCCGCAGGAGCCAGACTGTTCCCGCTGGTACGGGTGTGGTCCTTCTTGGCCCTTTTGGCTCCTGCTCCCTTGGATGCATTCGCGCGATTGCCGTTGTCACGCAGACGATCCAGGTAATCGGACCAGAACTGCATCATGCGTACGCGCTCGGCCCAGTGTTCGCCTCTGAGGTAGGCCCTTCGGACATCGTCGCTTTCCATATGCGCAAGCTGCCGCTCGATCGCGTCTGGATGCCACTTGCGCGACTCGTTCAACAAGCTGCTGGCGGTTGCCCGGAAGCCATGACCCGTCACTTCCTCTTTGCCATATCCAAGACGTCGCAGCGCGGCGTTGATCGTGTTGTCGGAGATGGGTCTGTCGTCGGAGCGGATGCTTGGAAAAAGGTACCGCGAGCCTGCGCGGAGTTCGCGTAGATCGGCCAGCAGGGCCAAGACTTGCCGTGAAAGCGGCACCTTGTGCGCCCGCCCCATCTTCATTTTCGAAGCGGGGATGGTCCAGACCTTGGCCGCAAAGTCGAACTCTGCCCATTCGGCATGCCGCAGTTCGCCCGGCCTCACGAAGACATGCGGCGCCAGGCGCAACGCAATTCCTATGTGCGGCTGTCCTTCGTAGGTCTCGATTGCGCGCAGCAAAGCGCCGAGCTTGCGAGGCTCCACGATCGCCGCCCGGTGCTGGACCTTGGGGGTGATGAGCGCGCCGTGCAGATCGACCGACACATCCCGCTGTGCACGGCCCGTGGCGATCGCGTACCGAAGTACGCTGCCGCAGGTGCTGCGCAGTCTGCGCGCCGATTCGTGACGCCCCCTGACCTCGACTGTCCGAAGGACCGTGAGCAGTTCGGGCGCGGAGACTTCAGAGACAGGACGATTGCCGATAAGCGGGTAGGCGAAGTCCAGAAGCCAGCGCAGCTTCTGCATCGTCTTGGGGGCTCGACCTTCGGCCTCTATCTTCTGCAGCCACTCCTGAGCGACGGCCTTGAAGGTAACGGCTGCCGAGATGCTTGCCACTCCTCGCGTCAGCTTCTTATAGCTTGAGGGATTGATGCCTTTGTCGAGCAGGCGACGCGCGCTTGCACGTTTCTCGCGAGCCTCCTTCAACGAAACGTCCGGATAGACGCCGAGCGCCATCGTCCCACGCTTGCCCTCATGACGGTAGTCCATCCGCCAATACCGTGCACCGCCAGGCTGCACGAGCAGGTAGAGCCCGTGCATGTCGGCGACTTTGTACGGCTTGGCTTCGGGCTTGATCCTTCGAATCGCGGCATCGGTGAGCATGACGGTATCTGCTCCGCGCTGGGCTGGCTGATACCGTCAATGTACCGTCAGGACGCGCGGGTGCCAATGGATCGTGGCGGATCGCAGCGGAGTTGGTACCGTCAGAAAGCTAGGATTTCAGCCGTTTCTGGACGTTGGTGGACCATCGCGGAGGAGGCGATGGTGCCCGGGGACGGAATCGAACCGCCGACACCATGATTTTCAGTCATGTGCTCTACCAACTGAGCTACCCGGGCGACGCTGCGGCGACGGTCTGAGAGGACCGGCGAGCGGCTGGAGCCGCGCCTATGGCGAAGGGGAGGCGCGTTGGCAAGCCCGAATTGCAGGATTATTCTTCGTCTGTATCTCGGACCGGCGCTGGGGGGCCGGGAACGGCATACCCGTCATCAAGCCATTTAAGGAGGTCGCGATCGCGACACCTCGCTGAGCAGAATGGCTTATACTCAGCGGCGCGAGGTTTTCCGCAGATCGGACACGGGCGTTCTATACGACTCATAAGCTTGTCGCCTGCGCGAAGCCGCCGAGCAGAGCAAGTGCGGGATCGGTTTCATAGCTGATGGATCGGCCCGTCCTGTTCGTCAGTTCTGCTCGCAGATCCGGAGACAAGGCGGACATGACCCTAGGATGAGCCCGCAGGACTATCGGTCCCGCTTCACGCACATCTTCGGCCCTGCGCAGGAGAAGCAAGGCTCCGGTTCGTGCGGGCTCCTGCTGTACCATCGAGAGGATGGAGGGCCTCTCCAGCTTTGCAACGATGTGAACAAACCCAAAGCCATTTATTGCGGTGCGCTGATGGGGCCAATCACGAAGGGCCTCTGCAAGTGCCTCATCGACAGACCGGCGGTCACTTTTGGATTCCAGCGAAGGAAAATCGATTCCGATCGAACCGGCCAAGTCGAACCTCAAAATGGCCGAAGCAATGACGGGTACGGCTGCGCGTGCGAGTTGGGGGGCGGGTAGAATGCCGTCCACATCGATGAGCGTCATTGCTGGTGTCGGACTGATCTGGAGGGCTCCGCCCGTGAAAGTCAGATCTCCTTCCATGGCGTCGCTGATCAGTTCTGGCCATGGATCTTCACGGAAGCGGCGGACAACCCGTACAGGCAATTCTGATGCCGCGAGCGTCTCCTGAAGCGTAGGGGCAGGGCGACTTTGGGCGTTGGTAGGGCGGGCCTGCGCGCGCTTGTAGCGGCCTTTTTCCGCCAGTGCCGCGCGGGTGACCTGAACGCGAAGCGTGGAGCCCTCGCTTGCTTCGCTTGGCAAGCCATCCGCGAGTGCTTCCTCGCCGCAGTCGAATAGCAAGGTGCCCCGACGTGACCGTGAGGCGCGCGCGATCAGTTTCGCGTCGGCGATTAATCCTGCGCGGAGCCGCCCTGGTCGATCCAGGCGGGCTGCGATCACCTCGCCGTTGTCGACCAGAATTGCACGGGCCTCTCCTATGCCGTGCTCAACGAGCCACTCAGGCAATCGCGAACCCTGCAGAGCGCAGCAGTGCGCGGGTTTCGAACAGAGGCAGGCCGACGACGCCCGAATGGCTGCCTGCAATCCACGAGATCAGCCCTTCTGCACTCCCTTGGATGGCGTAGCCTCCGGCCTTGCCCTCCCACTCCCCGGAGGCGAGATAGGCTTCGACTTCTGATGCGCTGAGGGACTTGAAGCGAACAACCGTTTCGGACAGCCGTTCACGCAGAGTGCCATCCGGCGCCTTGAGCGCAATGGCGGAGAGCACACGGTGCCTTCGGCCGGAGAGCAGTTCCAGGCAGTTGCGTGCTACCTGCGCATCTTCGGCTTTCGGGAGGATGCGCCGTCCGAGCGCGACGACCGTGTCGCCAGCCAGCACATGGCTTTCATCTGCGGAAAGCGCGAGGGCTTTCTCCCGAGCGATCCGGCGCGCATAGGCACGGGGCAATTCGTGCTTCGCTGGGGTTTCGTCAATATCCGCTGCGGTAATGACATCTGCCATGACGCCGAGGCGAGCAAGAAGCTCCCGGCGACGTGGGCTGGCAGAGGCTAGGGTCAGCCGGAGAGCGGGGGAAGGATCAGAGCCTGCCAGCGCCTGCATCTGCTCTGTCAGTACGACCCCGGCCCACCGCGGCCCGGCATAAAGCGGTACGTGATGCGGCCTTTGGTCAGGTCATACGGGGTCAGTTCAACCAGCACTTCGTCACCCACCAGCACGCGGATGCGGTTCTTGCGCATCTTGCCGGCAGTGTGGCCGAGGATTTCGTGACCGTTTTCCAGCTCAACCCGGAACATCGCGTTCGGCAGCAGCTCGACCACCTTGCCGCGCATCTCGAGGAGTTCTTCTTTCGCCATTGGCGATCAGTTTCCGTTCGTCTTGTTCATCATCGGGGCGGCACATAGCTATCGCTTGCGCAAAAGGGAAGTGTCGCGTTCTGATGAAACTCAAGACACTTGCGACAATTTGATACCCTCCGTGGCTTGTCTGGTGTCGGCGGTGCGCTTCATCAGAGGCTCATCGCGCACTGCTCAGGGCAGGCGTCCATTTGCATTCGGAGAATTACCTTTGCGCTCTCTCGTCACGATTTCGCTCTTAGCGGGGTGCTGTCCGGTCGTCGCTCATGCGCAGGATGCAGGGCAGGTACTTGCTCCCGCCGTTGCACCGGAAGATGACGATGAGGACGGCCAGGGGCAATATGGCGGAGCAGAGGAGATCGTCGTAAGAGCGGGTCGTCTTCGCGGCGAAATCGATGTGCCGCAACAGCCCGTGGCGGTCTTCGAGGAGGAGGACATTGCGGCTTACGGCGTGGCGTCGATATCCGAGTTGCTGGAAGCGATCTCTCCTCAGACGGGTAGCGGCCGTGGGCGTGGCGGTGGGCGCCCCGTAATTCTCCTGAACGGGCAGCGCGTTTCCAGCTTCCGTGAGATGCGTTCGATACCGCCAGAGGCGATCCGGCGTATGCAGGTCCTGCCCGAAGAGGTGGCCCTTCGCTTCGGCTACCCGCCGAACCAGCGGGTGGTGAACATCATCCTGAAGGATAAGTTTGCGAGCAAGCAAATTGCTGGAGAGTTCAACTATCCGACCCGTGGGGGGTACTCGAACTATGAAGTCGAAGGCAGCCTGTTCCGCGTAGACGGACAACGCAGGACGACTCTTGAGGCCAAGATCGTCGAAACCTCCTTGCTGACAGAGGCTGAGCGCGATGTCATTCAAGAGCCTGGCACGGTTCCCACGATACCCGGCGCCCCCGATCCTGCCGACAATCGCAGCCTGGTTTCCGCCAGTCGGGAAATAACGTTGGGTGGAACGTCTGCGATGGGGCTCGGCGAGGATGGGCTGGGCGGCTCCCTCACCGTAAACGGCGCTTACACGCGAACGGATACCCGGTCGCTTTCCGGCCTCGATACCGTGTTGCTGACAGCAGACGGTGCGACCGTGCGGCGGAGCTTGGAGGGACCTCTGCGGAGTCGGGTCGGTACCGACGCGTTCCAGGGTGGTTTGGCCTACAACAAGGCGCTGGGTGGCTGGCAGCTCACCGGGACCGTCGACGCGTCCTATACGGATGCAACCACGAAAGTGGACCGACGTCGGGATCTGCAGGCACTGATTGACGCGGCAGCGGCGGGAACTTTGCCCATCATGGGCCCCCTCCCGCCGGTCGCTGGCGCAGGGTACGACACGGCCCGCTCCAAAGATGTGGGCGTTAGCTCCTTGGTGACGGTCGCTGGCAACCTCCTGCGCCTTCCTGCCGGTGAAATCGCTGCTACATTCCGTACAGGCTTCGATTACAGTCGCAGCGACAACGAGGACACGCGCGATCTCAACGGGTCTGTTGTTCTTGACCGCAGCGAGTTCTCGGCAGGAGTGAATCTGGCCCTGCCGCTTACGAGCCGACGCGAGGACGTCTTAAGCGCGGTGGGTGACATCGCACTCAACCTCAGTGGCGGGGTCGACCATCTTTCGGATTTTGGCACCCTGACGGAGTGGAGTGCCGGCTTCACCTGGGCGCCGACGGAAAAGCTGAGCTTCCAGGCGAGCTACATCGTGAACGAGGCAGCGCCCTCACTCAGCCAGCTGGCGAGTCCGCAAGTCCTCGCTTTCAACGTGCCAACCTTCGACTTCGTGCGCGGGGAGACGGCACTGGTGACGTTGGTTTCGGGCGGCAATCCTGATTTGCTTGCCGAGCGGCAGCGGGACATCAAGCTGGCGCTCAACTGGGAACTGCCGATCCTGGATCGGTCCAATCTCGTAATCGAGTACTTCCGAAATCGATCAACTGACGTCACTCAGTCGTTCCCGTTGCTGACGCCGGCCGTAGAGGCAGCTTTCCCGGGCCGGGTTACGCGTGATGGGGCGGGCCGATTGATGGCAATCGATCGCAGGCCTGTCACTTTTAACGAGATAGCCAGTTCGCGCATGCGCTGGGGCCTCAACTTCGGTGGCAGCTTGGGCAGCAGCGCGAACGCCGCTGCAGCAGGAGCGCCTGCGGCAGCGCGGCGTCCTTCGTCGCCGACAACAGGAGGAAGGCCGGCAGCCCGATCGACCGCAGGCGAAGAGCCGCAGCCCGGAGCGGATCGCGCAAGCTCCCGTGCAGAGCGGCCCGGTGGCCCCTCTGGCGCTCCCGAACGCGCGAGCCGGGGCGGTGCGGAGCCTGCTGGTGTCGGTCCGATGCGGCGGGGCAGACAAGGCGGGCGCTGGAATGTCGCCGTCTACCATACCTGGCGCTTCACCGACACGATCCGCATTGCGCCGGGCGTGGAACAACTTGATCAGTTGCAGGGCGATGCAATCTCCGCTGGCGGCGTGCCGAGACATGCAATCGAGTTCGAAGGAGGCGTGTTCCGCAACGGGTACGGCCTTCGTCTCCAGGGCGAGTGGAATGCGCCTGCGCGAGTCAACGGAAGTGGCCTGCCGGGAAGTTCTGATTTGCGCTTCGGCAGCACATTCGATGTCGGCCTTCGCATGTTTGTCGACTTGGGTCAGCAGCAGTCTCTGGTGCAGAGCGTTCCTTTCCTGAAGAATACGCGGGTCTCTTTGACAGTGGATAATCTGTTCGATCAGCGACAGCGCGTAACGGATGAAGACGGCAACGTGCCGCTGGCATACCAAGCTGCGTACCGGGAGCCGCAGGGACGGATCGTCGGCATAGATTTGCGCAAAATGTTCTGAGCTGGCGGATAGGTTCGCGGCGGGGCGGTTTCCTTTTCGTCCCGCCGCTCCTAAATCGCGCGCATGGCCCGAACTCCTGCCGGCAGACCTGATCTCCCCAAAGGCACCGAACGTTTTCACGAAGAGCAGGCGACGTATACCGTTCGCGGAACGGAGCAGCCTGACCTGCAAGCGGGTGTCGAGGCGATCCGCGACACCGTTCGTACTCTGAAGCCTCGGCCCGGCGTTTACCGCATGCAGGATGCGCGCGGCGACGTGCTGTACGTCGGCAAGGCGCGTGCACTGAAGAATCGCGTGGCCAACTATGTGCAGTGGGAGCGCCTTCCGAGCCGCCTCCAGCGTATGGTCAGCCAGACGCGCAGCATGACGATCGTCACGACCAACTCAGAGGCTGAAGCGCTGCTGCTGGAGGCACAGCTTATCAAGCGCTTTCGCCCGCCGTACAACGTACTGCTGCGGGACGATAAGTCTTTCCCCTTTATCCTGCTTCGCGCCGATCACGCATTTCCGCGCCTCATGAAACATCGCGGAGCGCGTAAGGCGCAAGGCAATTACTACGGGCCGTTCGCGAGCGCCGGTTCGGTCAACACGACTGTCAATGCGCTGCAGAAGCTCTTTCTCCTGCGAAGCTGCACCGACAGTTTCTTCTCCCGGCGCGACCGGCCATGCCTGCTCTACCAGATAAAGCGTTGCTCGGCCCCCTGCGTGGGGCGCATCGATCAGGAGGGTTACGCCGAGCTCGTCCGAGAGGCGAAGGATTTCCTCGGCGGACGTTCGAGTGCGGTGCAAAAGAAGATCGAGGCGCAGATGGCCGAAGCGGCCGAGAACCTCGACTTCGAACGTGCTGCGATGCTGCGGGACCGATTGCGAGCAGCGACATTCATTCAAGGCAGCCAGGCCATCAATGCGGAAGGGATGGATAACGCGGATATCTTCGCGATGGCGTGCAAGGGAGGGCACGTCGGCATCCAGGCGTTCTTCATTCGCGGGGGGCAGAACTGGGGACATCGCGCCTTTTTCCCAACCCACACAGAGGGCTTGGCAGAAGAAGAAATTCTGACCAGCTTCCTCGCCCAGTTCTATGAAGAGGTGCCGCCGGCGCGGGTCATCCTGCTGGATCGGGAGCTTCCCGAGGCCGACTTGCTGGCGGAAGCGCTGCGCGAAGCTGCGGGTGGCAAGGTCGAGGTCTCGGTTCCGCAGAGAGGCAGCCGCCGCCGTCTGCTCGCTCAAGCCACGCGCAACGCCGTTGAGGCGCTTGAGCGGCGTATGGCTGAACGCGGCACCCAGGCAAAGATCATGCAGGAACTGACCGAATTCCTAGAACTACCGGAAGTGCCGCAGCGGATCGAAGTGTACGACAACAGCCACATCCAGGGAGCCAAAGCGGTAGGCGCGATGATTGTGGCTGGGCCCGAAGGCTTCCTCAAGAACCAATATCGCAAGTTCAACATCCGCCACGCGCAGAGCAACGATGATTTCGCGATGATGCGCGAGGTCATGGCTCGTCGGTTTGCCCGAGTGCTGGAGGAGGATCCCGAGCGCGAGCAGGGCATGTGGCCTGATCTGGTCCTGATCGATGGAGGCAAAGGGCAGATGAGCGCCGTTCGCCAGGCCGTAGATGAGCTTGGGGTGGAGGACATCGCGCTGATCGCGATTGCGAAGGGGCCGCATCACGGACGGGAGGGGCGCGAAGTGTTTCACTTCCCGGATGGCCGGGAAAAGATGTTGCCGGTTAACTCGTCGCTCCTGTTTTACCTGCAGCGCCTTCGGGACGAAGTGCACCGCTTCGCAATCGGAGCGCACAGAGCGAAGCGCAGCAGAGCGATTAGTGCCAGCCCGCTCGATGAGATCCCAGGCATTGGTCCGGCAAGAAAACGTGCGCTGCTTCTTCACTTTGGGACTGCCGGACGAGTGCGTGCGGCCAGCTTGGAGGACCTGCAGCGCGCGCCCGGTGTTAGCGCGGCGGTGGCCCAATCCATTTACGACTTCTATCATCCCTCAGGCTGAGGCGTCTGCCTTCTTCGGCGCTATCGCTCCGCGTTCGCCGCGGCGATCAACTCCTCAACCAGGACGAACTTCTCCCGCGGAGCTCCTGCACGAGCGTTGGCGATTTCCGCCTCTTCGATTCTCTTCCAATCGCGGAAACGCACGACGTTGAGGCCGCGTTCAGCTGCAAGCGCATCGAAGGCACAACCTCCCTGCTTTCCGCTTCCTTCGCCGATGTCCTCACTGACCTTTTCGATAATGGCAAAGCCGTCCGGCCGATTGGTGCCAATCGTCCCCGTTGGTCCGCGTCGTGCCCAGCCGACGCAGTATAGGCCGGGACGGATACGGCCGTCATCGTTGGCAAACCGCCCAGCCTTCTTATCGAAAGGAACTTCGGGAATGGGCGACGTTTCATAGCCGATACACGCGATCACCAATCCAGCCGGAATGGTGTAGCTCACTCCGGTTCCGACCGCGCTTCCATCAACCAACTTCGTGCGCTCCACCACGACGGCTTCCACCTGGTTGCTGCCGATGATCTTCTGCGGTGCTGCGAAGAAGTCGAACTCGATCCGAACTGCCTTGCTAGAGCACTCTTCGGGCTTCTGAGCAGCGAATGCGCGCAGATGGGCGACAGACTTGCGCAGCCCTGGTTCGAGCGCATCGTCTTCCTCAAGCGGTGGTAGATCCTGCTCGTCGACGATCGGGCAAGCGCGAGAGAGGTGCCCCAATTCACCGAGTTCTTTCGGCGTCATGGTGATCTCATGCGGCCCCCTGCGGCCAAGGATTACAATGCGTTCCACCCTTGCTCCGGCGAGCGCATCCAAAGCATGGGAAACGATGTCGCTTCCAGCAAACTCATCCTGCGCCTTGGCAAGGATGCGGGCCACATCCAGCGCGACGTTTCCGTTGCCGATAATGACTGCAGTGTGGTGCGACAAAGCCGGCTTCAAGTCGCTGAAGGTGGGATGTCCATTGTACCAGCCGACAAACGACGCGCTGCCGAAAACGTTCTCCAGGTCCTCGCCAGGCAAATTGAGTTTGCGGTCTTGTGGTGCTCCGGTCGCCAGAACGACGGCGTCGTAGAAGTCCTGTAGCTCGCTGATGCTTACGTCACGGCCAATTGTCACGTTGCCCAGAAACCGAACGCAATCAGAAAGAGCTGTTGATTCATAACGCCGCGACACGCCCTTGATCGACTGGTGATCTGGCGCAACGCCGCTGCGAATGAGTCCGAATGGCACCGGTAGAGAGTCGTAGACGTCTATTTTAACGCCTTCGGGCCACTGCTTCAGCGCGGCTTCCGCCGTGTAGTATCCGGCAGGGCCAGATCCGACAATCGCGATGTGCCTCACCTGAATTCTCCCAGGACTCCGAGCTTGATGCCCAGCAATCTCGCAAGCAAGCATGGCTATCGGCCTGCAAGCAAGTCGAAAACGCCGTCAATTGCAAAGCCGACCTTTGGCTAAACGTTCCGTAGGTCGCAAACGCACCCTTCGCTTAACGCATTTGCAACAGCCGCGCGCACATGGAACGCTGATGGCGAGTAGTCTTGAAACCCTTTCTTCTCCTGAGCAGCGCGTATCCCTAGGAGCGCGGTCGGAGGATGCTGAAGATGCATCAGCAGGAGACGGTTTCCGGACGCAGGTTACGCGTGGGCATGCCGATCGTAGGCGAGCCTCTCGCATGGTCTCGGCAACGGCTGCTCGTCCATCTGCAGAAGATGCGCAGGCTGAGGTGATACCTGCAGGATGGCGCTTCTTCGCCGGCTGGCTCTCCGCGCTCTTCGCACTGATGGCCGTCGCATCGGCAAGTCTGCCCGATATGGTCGCGGGCGCCATGGCATGCGTGGCGGTGATGGTCTGCCTCGCCTCCACGAAGCTCTTACCGTTTGCAGTTCGACGCGAGGTGGGCGAGTGGCGGCACTACCCGGTCATTGTCGCGACGATCGGGCTTCCTCTGGCTCTGTTCGGGTTCTCCGCAGCGCGCTGGGCAGAGGCGCTGTCGGGACCCAGTTGGGCCCAAGTCGTGGCCAGCTGCGGGATCCTGTCCATGCTTGCTGCCGTCGTACTCACAAGCCGTTTGCTCTCCATGCTGACCGCGTTGGCTGCAGTCTGGATCGGGCCAGCGTTTTACAGCAACAGTCTGCAAGCACAGTCGCTGTGGGGCGTCGGCATGCTGCTCGGTGTTCTCATCGCTTATCGCGAGGTCGGTAACGCCAGGCTTCGCGCTGAAGCACGCCTGTCTCGCGAGCAGGAGCAACATCGCGCTGAAGAGATGCTCGCGGAGTATGAAGAAACGGGGCAGGGCTGGTTCTGGGAGACTGACCGGCGTGGCCAGATCACGTACATATCTCGCCGGATAGCCGAACTCGTCGGCAAGACCCAGGCCGGTCTGGAGGGGCGACCCTTTACAGACCTGTTCGAACTGAACACGCGCGAGCAGGAGAGCGAGCGCACGCTTGTTTTCCACCTTTCAACGCGTTCCTCGTTCCAGGACCTTCAGGTCCGGGCCGCAACAGATGAGGAGGAGGAGCGCTGGTGGTCGATCACAGGCCGTCCGGTGCTGGATCAGTTCAACAACTTCCTCGGCTTTCGCGGGTCCGGGACGGATCTTACTGAGACGCGCAAGTCACAGCGCCACGTCGTTGAACTGGCGCGGTTCGATTCGCTGACAAAGTTGGCCAACCGGTTCCAGATGTCCGAGTGGCTCGAGAAGATACTTAGCGCACCGCGCGTCGAAAATCGTGCTTGTGCCGTGTTCCTGCTGGATCTTGACCGCTTTAAGCAGGTGAATGACACGATGGGGCATCCTGCTGGAGACGCGCTCTTGCGTCAGGTCGCGGACCGCCTCCGCAGCACGGTCGGCAATGCAGGAAGGGTGGGGCGTCTCGGTGGCGACGAGTTTCAGGTGGTCCTACCTGGCCATCAGTCGCGAGAGGAACTGGCTCAGCTTGCTTGTCGTATCATAGAAAGCTTGTCGCAACCCTATTCTATCGAGGGAAGCCGCGTCACCATCGGGGCCTCGGCCGGCATTGCGCTTGCACCAGACGATGGTTGCACGTCGGAAGCATTGATCCGCAATGCCGATCTTGCGCTTTACGCGGCGAAGGATGGTGGGCGCGGACGCCACCACTTCTATGCGAAGGATCTTCACAGCGACGCACAGGAACGTCAGCAACTCGAGCACGATCTGCGCGACGCGATCGCCCATGGCAACTTGGAACTGCACTATCAGCCGCAGGTTCGCCTCAGTACAGAGCAGATCACTGGCTTCGAGGCGCTCTTGCGCTGGAAGCATCCTCGCCTGGGATACCTATCACCTGCTAAGTTCATCCCGGTCGCGGAAGACGCGGGGCTGATCCCACAGATCGGCGAATGGGCTATGCGCACGGCCTGCCATGCCTTGGCACAATGGCCGGAGGAAGTCCGTGTCGCCGTCAATGTTTCCCCTCTGCAATTCGCCAATCCCGCACTGCCTGCTATCGTTACCAGCGCCATCGCGGCCTCTGGCATCAGGGCGGATCGTCTGGAGCTTGAGATCACCGAGAGTGTGTTCCTAGGCGACGACAAAAGCACTGAGAACACGTTCGCGGCCCTCAAGCGGGTGGGTGTCCGCCTCGCACTTGATGACTTCGGGACGGGGTACTCATCTCTCGGCTATTTGAAGAGCGCACCTTTCGACAAGATCAAGATCGATCAGGGCTTCGTGCGCGGAGCAACAATTTCGGGCAGCCGTAATGGCGCGATCATCGCTTCCATTGTCAGCCTGGCGGAAGCGCTCGGCATGGAAACCACAGCCGAGGGCGTTGAAACCTTTGACGAGCTGGACCTCGTCAGGACGCTCGGCTGCAGCCATGTCCAAGGATACATCTACGAAACCCCGCTTACCGAGGCTGCTGCGTCCGCCAGGTTGCAGGAGGGCATCTCTGCGATCGCGCGGGGACCCAAGTCAGCACGCGCTCCTCGGCAGACGATGTTTCGGAGGGTGGTGCTGGAGTACGACGGCCAGGACTATGACGGCACCATCCGCAACATCTCCTATACCGGCGCGATGGTCGAAGGTCTCTGGAACGTCCCGCAGGGCACTGTGTTCGCGTTACAGCTGTCCGAGGGACTCCTGGTCCAGGCGACGTGCCGCTGGTGTAACGAAGACCGGATGGGCGTGGAATTTGCGCAGCCGCTGCCTCTTGATGAGAACGGCGCTGTGTCTTTCTCGCCGCCGCGCCCGGTGCGGGACAAGCTTGAGCAAGCTGTATTGCGCAAGGCAGGCTGACAGTTCATCGACTCGCTGCTAACGGGCCGGGATGACCGATCTCGCTCTTATTCGTAACTTCTCGATCATTGCCCACATCGACCATGGCAAGTCGACGCTGGCTGACCGGCTGATCCAGCGCACCGGCGGCCTCACCGAGCGTGAGATGTCGGCGCAAGTCCTTGATAACATGGACATCGAGAAAGAGCGCGGGATCACCATTAAGGCGCAGACGGTGCGCCTGAACTACACCGCCAAGGATGGTCTCACGTACGAGCTCAACCTCATGGACACGCCGGGCCATGTCGACTTCGCCTACGAGGTCAGCCGCAGCCTCGCCGCGTGCGAGGGCGCGCTGCTGGTGGTCGATGCCGCGCAAGGGGTCGAGGCGCAGACGCTCGCCAACGTCTACCAGTCGATCGAGCACGACCACGAGATCGTCCCCGTCATCAACAAGATCGACCTCCCCGCCGCCGAGCCCGAGAAAGTCCGCACCGAGATCGAGGACATCATCGGCATCGACGCGTCGGACGCGGTCATGGCCAGCGCCAAGTCCGGCATCGGCATCGACGAAGTGCTGGAAGCCATCGTCACCAAGATCCCGCCCCCCAAGGGCGAGCGCGACCAGCCGCTCAAAGCCATGCTCGTCGATAGCTGGTACGACCCGTACCTGGGCGTCGTCATCCTGGTGCGCGTGATCGACGGCGTCATCAAGAAGGGCCTGCAAGTCAAGTTCATGCAAGGGGGAACCGAGCACCTGATCGACCGCGTCGGCGCCTTCACCCCCAAGCGCGTCGACTTGCCCGAACTCGGCCCCGGCGAGATCGGCTTCATCACCGCGCAGATCAAGGAAGTGGAGCAGGCCAAGGTCGGCGACACCGTCACCACCGTGAAAAACGGCGCGACGCAGGCGCTCCCCGGCTACAAGGAAGTGCAGCCGGTGGTGTTCTGCGGCTTGTTCCCGGTCGACGCCAACGACTTCGAGAAGCTGCGCGAATCGATCGGCAAGCTGCGCCTCAACGACGCCAGCTTCAGCTTCGAGATGGAATCGAGCGCCGCGCTCGGCTTCGGCTTCCGCTGCGGGTTCCTCGGCCTCCTCCACCTGGAGATCATTCAGGAACGCCTCAGCCGCGAGTACGACCTCGACCTCATCACGACAGCGCCCAGCGTCGTCTATCGCCTCTCCATGACCGACGGCACGATCAAGGAACTGCACAACCCCGCCGACATGCCCGACCCGGTCAAGATCGCCGAGATGGAAGAACCCTGGATCAAGGCGACGATCTACACGCCCGACGAGTACCTCGGCTCGATCCTCAAGCTGTGCCAGGACCGCCGCGGCATCCAGATCGACCTCACCTACATCGGCGGCCGCGCCCAGGTGACCTACGAGCTGCCGCTGAACGAAGTGGTGTTCGACTTCTACGACCGCCTGAAATCGATCAGCCGCGGCTACGCCAGCTTCGACTACGAGCAGATCGGCCTGCGCGAGGGCGACCTCGTGATGATGAACATCCTCGTCAACAACGAGCCGGTCGACGCGCTCTCCATGATCGTCCACCGCAGCCAGGCCGAAGCCCGCGGCCGCGGCCTCGTCGAGCGGCTGAAGGAGCTGATCCCCCGGCACATGTTCAAGGTGCCCATTCAGGCGGCCATCGGCGCCAAGGTGATCGCCCGCGAGACGATCAGCGCCATGCGCAAGGACGTCACCGCCAAGTGCTACGGCGGCGACATCAGCCGCAAGAAGAAGCTGCTCGACAAGCAGAAGGAAGGCAAGAAGCGGATGCGGGAGTATGGTAACGTCTCGATCCCGCAAGAGGCGTTCATTGCGGCGCTGCGGATGGGTGAGGAATAGGAGACCGCAGGCGCCTAAGCGACGTTCTGCAAGAACGGTAGCTTAGAAGCCGGTGCGCGAAAGCGCAGCGGTCGACCCGNNCGGCCGGCCTCGCCACAGGCGAGGTTCGACGTCATGGCGCCAGCCATGAGGGCGGAAGGCCGCTGGCGCGACGGTGAAGAAAAGAGAAGATGCGAGGGCCATCATCCTCGCGCTCCCAGCGCTGTTTACCTCCCCTTTTGACGAGAGCGGTGCGCCAGAGGCGTAAGCTGACGTTCGAAAAAAGTGGTCTCTCAAGCTGCTGAGCTGGGATTAGGCTGGATTGGCAGCGTCAAGCGCAGCTTAGAAACCGTTTTCTGGCTGTTGAGATTAGAAGCGCCGCGCTCATCGGGCGACAGTTTCCTACAACGCTGGCTCACAAGAGCTCAGGTAAGCGGCTTAAAACTCTCTTCAGTGCAGCCTTCGCTTACGCCTGAAGTGGAAGGCCTCTGCGCTGCGCCGAGGCTGCAGCGGGAACTTACCGCTCCATCGCATGGGGACGCTCGCAGCACCGCTCAGTAGGTAGCGTTACAGTGTTCCAGCCGACTCCACTCGATCTCTGACCGCCAGTATTCCAATGCGGTGCACTCCGTCACCGGTCGATCCGCTTCCAGTAGATATCCTTGATATGGTCCGCTCGTACTGGATGCCCTTGAGCTCCTAGAACACCTTGAGCAACTTAATGTCCTTGATATCCTTGATAGGGTCAAAACAACCTGTTATGAGCTTAATCAGCTAGAGTCGGATAGGTGCGTCCATGTCGAGCGAGAGTGAAGCTACAAAGCAGTTGCGCGGCAAAGGCCGGGGTAGCAGCTTCAGTGTGCTCGACCGCGCCGTTTGGAGCCGCCTCTGGGAAGTGCCTGCTACTAACCGCTTGAACCTTGTCAGCGCATTTATCGTTCTTCTAGCGGGAACGGGCGCGGACCATCGGCTCACTAAATGGTCGGCTAAGGCGTGCGAAGACTATGTAGGTATGGGGAAGCCTAGGGCTCAGCTTGCAATTGGCGAGTTGATCGATGCGGGGCTGATCGAGCGCACAGAAGGGTCTACAAGACTGCGTCCGCAGTATCTGTTGAAGCATCTTCCTGATGATGCCGACCCGATCTTTTTACCCAACCAACTCGTGACAGGGCTGAGCGGCGAAACTCCAGTGCTTAGGCGTGTGCGTGAAACTGGTGATCCGCTTCTGTTGCGCATGCTTATCGACATGTACGGCCTTATTCAGCTGGATGCTACTTTCAGCCTGCCTCTTTCCCAGCTTCGTGAGGCTCCTCGAGAACCTAGCCGGAAAGTTGCGGAGCTAGGTGCAAATGCGGTTTGGGCCCTTCCTTCCGACCACTCAATGAAGGCCAAAGGTGATTGGGTCCGGCCTCACTACAATGAAGGGCCTACTGCAGAGGCTAGTTGGGCGAATTTCTGGGACCGTGTTAGTCTCCTAAAGAAGATCGGAGCATTGATATTCGAGCCGTGGGTGTTTGACGGTGATGGTGAAGATGCAGAACCCATGTTTCCTATCAATGTTGTGTCTTTCTATGCTCCGAATTACCACCCTGACGAAGAGGCTGAACTAACAAGTGCTATAATTGAGGTTTCTGAGATAATGCTTTCGGAGCAGGCATATGCTCTTGAGCGTTACTCTGAGTGCTTGCTTCTCCCTTTACCTCTGCACCACCGCTCGCCTGCCATTCAGGGCGTGGCCAAGATGCGAGTTGAGGCCGATACGCCTGGGCGGCGGATGACTTTCGCGCAACGTAAGAAAAGGCTGAGGCAGTACGCGCAAGCAATCGAGAAGCTGAAGGCGACGGTTGTAGAGGGAGCTTTCGACGCTCCACTTCGGCTCTCGTTTGGTGAGGAGGCGGCGTAGCTCGTAGCGACCATGACGGTGACGATGGACCCTTTCGCCTTGATGGGCATTGCCGCAGTTCTAACAGCCTTCAGCCACGTGATTTGGGCGTTCCGCCGCGATCCAAAGGGGCCAACCGGCTTGACGAGGCTGTTGCCTTCTCGGCGCGAAAAGGATGTGCAAGAGGTGATTTCGCGAGAGTCTCGGGACGGGAGTTAGGGGCAGGAGCGCCGTCGCACACTGCTTATTTGGCCATTGCTCGGGGCTTTGCAACTGCCTCTCTGCCTATTACATTCCCTGCATGACCGCCCACTCCCCCATCGTCTCGGAGTTCGCGACCTCGGAAGAGGCCGCAGCCTACGAGGAATGGCTCAAGGCCAAAGTCGCCGCCTCGCTGGCCGACGAACGCCCGCCCGTTGCTCATGACGTGGCCATGGCCGAGGTACAGGCGATCATCGAGGAAGCACGGCAGCGCAAGCGGGCATGATGGCGCTCGTCTGGCGCGAGAGTGCGCGCCAGGATCTCAGGCAGATCTTCTCCTACATCGCCGACCGGGACCTCGCCGCCGCCGAGCGTCTTGCCGCTGCGATCGAGGCTTGCGCCGAGCGTTTGCCGGAGCACCCGTTCCTCTACCGTCCGGGCCGCGTTCCCGGCACGCGCGAGGCGGTGGCCCACCCGAACTACATTCTCGTCTATCGGGTCGGTACAAGTGCCGTGGAGATCGTCAGTCTCGTGCACGCGCGACAACAGTATCCCTGATGCCGGTGGTACGGCAACGCTCCCTTAATCCCCACCCATCTCCCTGATCTGCTCCCGCGCGCTCTCGTCCGGCGGCGGCAGCAGCGGCGTCTCCGGGTCGAAATCCTCCGCGAGGGGATCGAGGCCCAGCGCCTCCAGCGTGGTGCCGGCCTGCTGGGCGCGCTTGGCGGCGCGGAAGGCTTCGTAGTAGCGCAGGGTCTCCTCGCTCATGCCCCTGAGCCAGTCGTGGTGCGCGACGTCGATCCGCTTGGAGAGAAGCGCGTGGATCTGCTCGGGCGAGCGAGTCGCCTGCGCTGCGGCTTGCGCCTCCCACTCCCGCTTCCATTCCGCGCGCCACTCGCGCTTGAGGCGGGCGAGCTGCGAGCGGCTGACGGTGTCCGCGCGCTTGGCTGTTCCGGTCCCGGCGGCGAAGCGCTCGGACGCGCGGTTCCTCAGGACGAACATCAGCAGCCGGTCGTTGTAGACGCGGCGCGTGCCGATGATCTTGCCGTAGGAATAGACGGGCACCTCGATGCCGTGGAGCGCGCGTTCCATCGCGACGTCCTCCAGCCGCTGCACGCCGAGCGCGAGCGCGGCCTCCCACGCCGTGCGGAAGCTGCTGCCCTCGGGGTGGCGGCGCAGGAGGTACGCGCCCTCCGGCGTCATGTTCACCGCGTGGGCGGCGGCCTTGACGCTGCCGGTGTCGGCCAGCGCCTCGATGAAGCCGGCCTGCCGCTCGGGCGTCCAGCCGTCGTGGCGGTTGGTGTGGCGGGGGACGGGGGTGAAGGCGGGCAGGCTCTTCGCATTGCGGCGGCGCGGCGCGCGGGACTTGTCGATCATGCGGGGGCTCCTCGGGTGGACAAGGCGCGGGAGAATGACGCGGGGGTGCGGTGTAGGAAAGATAATTCCCACGATGTTCGTTGGCGGTTCACCTGGCGTTCATGTTTACAGACGTAGTCGATTACGCGTGTAAACGATAACAGTGGAGGAGCCGGTGGCCGCCGAAAGCCCCGAGCAGCCCGAGCGGATCTCGGAAGCCGAGCATGCGGTGATGGAGGCGCTGTGGCAGCGCGCGCCGCTCACCGCTTCCGAAGTGTGCCAGCAGGTCTGCGATGCCAGGGGCTGGAGCCTCGCCACGGTCAAGACGCTGCTCTCGCGCCTCGTCGCCAAGCAGGCGGTTGAGACCGCGCCTGACGGCAAGCGCTTCCTCTACAGCCCCCGGATCGCGCGCCAGGACTATGTCGGCACTGAGAGCCGGCGGCTGGTCGATCGCTTGTTCGGCGGCCGCGCCGCCCCGCTCTTCGCGCACCTGGCAGAGGCCGATGCGCTGACCGAGGAAGACATCGCGGAAATCGAGGCCCTGTTGCAGGAGCTCAAGTCATGATCGCCTGGCTGACCGACACTCTCATCATGACCGGCGCGATCATGGCGCTGATCCTTCTCGTGCGCCGCCCGGTGGGCCGATGGTTCGGACCTGGCGCGGCCTATGCGCTGTGGGCGCTGCCGATGATCCGGCTGTTCCTGCCGCCGCTCGTCCTGCCCGAAAGCCTCGCCGCCACCCGGGCCGCCGAAGCGCTGCTCCCGCCGGCCGAGCCTGCGGTGGAAGTGGTGGCGGTAGAGGCGCTGGCGTCCGCGCCGATGGTGGAGGCTGCGGAACCCGCTTTCGCCTTGCCGCTCGACACGATCCTCATCGCGGTGTGGTTGGGCGGCGCGGCGCTGTTCCTTGCGCACCGGGTGATCGCCTACCGCGTGATGCGCCGCCAGCTCCTGGCAGACGCCCGCAGCGTCGGCCACGCTGGCGACATCCGCATCGTCGAGAGCCGGGCCGTCGCCGCGCCGGTGGCGTTCGGGGTGTTCGACAAAGTGGTGGCGCTGCCCCGCGGCTTCCTTGCCACCGCCGACTCCGACGCGTCCGACTTCGCGATCACCCATGAGCTGGAGCACCACGCCGGCAAGGACCTGCTGGCCAACATGGCGGTCCAGCCGCTGTTCGCGCTGCACTGGTTCAACCCCATCGCCTGGCTCGCCTGGCGCGCGCTGCGCAGCGACCAGGAGGCCGCTTGCGACGCCCGCGTGATGACCGGCTGCACCCGCCGTGAGCGGGAGCGCTACGGCCGCCTGATCGCCTCTTTCGCTGCCGGATCGCAATTTGCGCTGGCAGCACCGATGGCGGGGCCGCTCAAGGGCGACAAGCCGATCATCCACCGGCTCAAGGCGCTGGTGCGCAACGAACAGGCGGAGCGGCACCCGCTGCTCGGTCGCAGCCTGTTCGCAGCCTCGGTTATTGCCGTGCCTCTGACTGCGACGGTCACTTACGCCGCGGATGAAGGGGCGGAGGCGGAACTGCCGCAGATCACGCATGCCGTGCCCGCGGTGCCGCAGCGGCCTGCCGGAGAAGCGCCAGTGCTATCGGTTGCCACGGCAGAGCCCCGGAGCAGCGGCTTCACGCAAGCTTCGCTGGCTGTCACATCGGCTCCGCTGATCACGATCAAGCATGGGCTGGACGAAACGTGTGAGGACGCGGAGAAGACTGCCCACCGCCAGACTATCGTGCACAGTGGCAAACGCTTCCAGGTCCTAACGCCTCACCCCGTCTCCGCGGACGAAATCCACCGCGTGGTGGAGAACGCCCTTGCCCGTGCCGAACGGGTCCAGTTCGCCGCTGAACGAAGCCATGCGGAGGTCGAACGCGCGGAACGGCGCGCTGAGCGTAGCGCCGCGCGCGCTGAGCGCCTGGCCGAACAACAAGCCGAACGGGCCGAACAGCAAGCGGAACGGGCCGAGCGGCTTGCGGAGCGCGAGGCCGAGCGGGCAGAGCGTCTTGCCGAGCAGGAGGCGGAACGGGCGGAACGGCTTGCGGAGCACAGCGCCGCTCTCGCCGAGCGGACGGCCCACCTCGCGATGGCGCAGGCTCCCAGAGTAGAGCAATCCACGTCGGCCGACGGGAAGGTGCAGACCTTGCGTCTTTTTACTCCCGCTTCCGGCAGCCGCCCGGCAATGACCCGCACCATGGTGATCGACGCAAGCTGCCGGGCCGGTCAACAGGCGCGCACTGGCGGCAACGCAGCGTTCACGCGCATCTGTACAGGTGCCCCGGACACTGGTCGCTATGTGGCGACAGCACTGGCGCAGGCTCGTGCTTCCGTGGCCAGCGCGTATATGCCCGCGCAGATCCGAGCTGAGATTCTTTCCGAACTGGACCGCGGTATCGCAGAAGCCCGCGCCGACTGAGCCGGGGGTTAACGCCAGCGCAGTCGCTCGGGGCCGAGCTGATCCACTCGGGTGACGCCCATCAGGCGCATGCCCCGCTCGATCTCGTCCTTGAGCAGTTCGATGGCACGCTCGACGCCGGGCTGGCCCGCCGCCGCCAGGGCATAGAGGTACAGCCGCCCGCCCGAGGCGCAGTCCGCGCCTGCAGACAAAGCCTTGAGGACGTGCGTTCCGCGACGCACGCCGCCGTCGCAGATCACCTCGATCCGCCCATCGACGGCGTCAACGATTTCACGGATCTGGTCGAAGGGCGCGCGGCTGCCGTCCAGTTGGCGCCCGCCATGGTTGGACACCATGATGGCGTCGGCCCCGATCTCGACGGCCCGGCGCGCATCCGCTGCGCTCATCACGCCTTTGAGGCAGAACTTGCCGCCCCACTCCTGACGGATCTGCTCGGCCGTTTGCCAGGTCATCGAGGTGTCCAGCATCGTATTGAAGTAGCCAGCAATGGAAACGGCCTCGCCGCTGCCTGCGCTGACATGGGTGTCGAGATTGGGCAGCGCGAACTTCTCACGGAACAGGTAGTCCAGCGCCCAGCGAGGCTTGATCGCATAGGAGAGGGCCGATGACGGCGTGAAGCGCGGCGGCGAGGTGAAGCCGCTGCGCGCACAGCGCTCTCGCTTTCCAGAAACAATCGTGTCCACGGTCAGCGCGATGGCATCGAACTTGGCCGCCTGGCAGCGCTCGATCATGGAGCGGTTCAGGCCCTTGTCCTTGTGGACGTAGAGCTGAAACATCTTCGGGCTGGAGATCAGCGCTCCGATCTCCTCGATGGACACGGTGGCGAGGCTGGAGATGCCGCACCAGAGGCCGAACTTCTCGGCGGCCTTGGCAACCGCCCGTTCCCCCTGCCAATGGAACACGCGCTGCAGGGCGGTCGGCGAGAGGATGAGGGGGAGGGCACTACGCCGCCCGAGGATGGTGACGGAGGTGTCGATGGCCTCAACGCCCGCCAGCACATCCGGCACCAGATCTGCATCGTCGAACGCTGCTGTGTTGCGCGTCTTCGTGATCTCGTCGTCCGCCGCGCCATCGATGTAGTCAAACACGGGCCAAGGTAGGCGCTGTTTGGCAAGGCGGCGGAAGTCAGCGATGTTGTGGCAGTCGGAAAGGCGCATGCCTGTTCTTACCGCGATGTCGGCGCGAGCCGCAATCGGCTCGCGACCCGGAGGTTTACTTGCGGGTCGGCTGCACCACCGGCTCGGACGTGTAGGTTACGCCGCGTTCCCGAGCAGCAGGGCTGCTCTGCTTGTTGGCGTCCTCCTTCTTCCCGTCGCTGTCGTTTTTGCCGTCCTTCTCCTCTTCCGCCATAAGATCGGCTTCGTACTGTGCCACGATGGCAGGCGTCGCCGGTGAGGCTGGATAGCGGCAGCCGCGAGCGGCGCCCACGCCTTTGAGGAAACCGCGTCGCGCCAGCCCTGCCTGGATCGCGGCCAGCAGTTCCCGCTCCTGCTTGTTGGCGCCGGAGATTTCCCGGATGATGCCGCGGAACGGAATGAACGATCCGATTACCGACTGCGCAATGCGGCCTTCACTGAAGCGGGCGCGCTCTTCCTGCGGCAAGTCGAGGTCGGGGCCGAGAATGGCATTGAATTCTTCCACCGCAGTGATGAGCTGGGAGCACTTGCCCAGGTTCTGCAGGGAGTAGGGCCGTGTCTGCGCCTCGATGAGCAGCGCGGGTATCTCCCTGCGATCGAGATTGAGATCCGTGACAGGTGTCTTGGCGACATCCGCGACGCCCGGCTCGTACTGGGTGATCGGGCGGTCCTGATCCGCCGCGTGCGCGGCCCCCGTGGTGAGAGCCGAAGCGGCCAGTGCCGATAACAGAAGCTTATGCATGATCTTCTCCATTCTTGTGTGCCGCTCGCCAGCCTTCATCGCGTGAGGTCTGCGAAAGTGTCGCAAGCTTCGTCATTGCCTGTTTCCAGACCGCGCCTGAGCCATTCCATGCGCTGCGTGCTGGAGCCATGGGTGAAACTTTCGGGTGTGACCTGCCTGCCGGCACTGCGTTGAAGTGCGTCGTCGCCGATCGCGCTGGCCGCTGTCAGTCCTTCTTCCATATCGCCCGGCTCGATCAGTTCGCGATTGTGTCCTGCCCAGACGCCGGCGTAGCAATCCGCCTGAAGCTCCATGCGAACCTGAAGTGCATTCGCTTGAGAAGGGTTCTGCTGCTGCGCGCTACGCACTTGGCCAGCCAGGCCGGTCAGGTGTTGCACATGATGCCCGTACTCGTGCGCCATCACATAGTAACGTGCGAAGTCGCCTTGCGCACCAAGACCTTGCGCCAGTTCCTCGTAGAAGCTGGTGTCGATGTAGATGCCTTGGTCCGCCGGGCAGTAGAAGGGACCCATCGCGCTCTGGGCCGCGCCGCAGCCGGAACGGGTCCCGCCCTGATAGAAGTTCAGCGTGGGCTGTTCGAACGGGATGTTCGCCTGCCGGAACAGAGGCTCCCAGGTCTGGTTCAGCGAGCTCAGGGCGTTGCAGGATTCGGTCGCGTAGGCGTTGCGCGTGCAGATCGTTTGCGTGTCTGTACTCGTCGACTGCGTCTGCACGGGCGGTCCTTGCTGCGCGCCTTCGATCGCGCCGAGCATCTGGGCGGGGTCTACTCCGAAGATCAGGGCGCCGATCAGGACGATGACCAGGGTCCCGCAGCCGATCTTGCCACCTCCACCGCCGGGGAAGCCTGAGCCGCCCTCGCTAACGCGGATGTTGCCGGGATCGAAAGGGTTGAGTCTCACTGCTTCGTTGTTCCTGCTCAGTCGCGACCGTGTCTGCCTTCTACTGGATGCAGGTATCAGGCTGCGCCGATAGCCTCCGACGGAGGCTTCCCGCATGCCGATGAGAATGGCCGTGCCGCTTCTTTGTTCCGCCTTGTTCTGCGTTCGGGCGGGAACGAAGTGCGACATTCTGCCCACAGTCGTACTTTATTTCTTCTCCGGACCTTGATTCGCCTCTCCTCGGACACCTAGTCGCAAGTTGATCGTTCTAAGCTGGACTGCATGAAAAGGGGCACTGCTATACCTGCCGTTCGGGCCGCGCTTGCGGGCGCGATGCTGGCGATTGCCCTCCCGGCGATCGCGGCACCAGCTTCGCGCGCCGATCGCGAGCTGGAAGAGCGCATGCGCGCTCACATCCAGGTGCTCGCCAGCGATGAGTTCCAGGGGCGTGAGCCGGGCACCGAGGGCGAGGCGAAGACGCTGCGCTACCTGGGGCGCCAATGGTTCGATATCGGGCTTGTCTCAGGCACTAACGATCCGGGCAATCCATGGTTCGCTCCTGTCACGCTCACCGCGCGGGAGCCGGCGGCCGACAGCGCGCATTTCTTCAGGAGGGGGCGGCCGGTCGTCATACCGCAGGATGAGGTTCTCGTTCTCACCTCGGGCAAGCGCAGCCTGCTGCGGCAGGCGCCGTTGCTGTTCGTGGGCAAAGGGGAAGGGCACGAGTTTACCCGTAACGAACTGGCTGGCCGAGTCGCCGTCTTGCTGGATGGCGAGCATGTCGAAGGGGGCGGGAGCCAGGGGAGCGAGCGGCAGAACAAGCTTCTGGCGCAGGGGGCCTCGGCTGTACTCACCGTTCTGGATGGAGAGCGCACGCTCGAACAGGTCAGTGCCCGGCGCGAGCGGACGGGATACGCGCTGGCAAGCGATTCGCTGGGCGGTGACCTCGAAGCCTTCATCACGCGTGATGTCATGGCGCTGCTGCTGAAAGGGACAGGCAAGACGCTCGAAGGTCTCTCTGCAGCTGCCAAGGAGCCGGATTTCGTTCCTGTACCGCTCAATCTTTCGGTGACGCTTGAGGCGACCACCAGAGAGACCACGATCCGCACGCACAATCTGATCGGCAAGCTGCCCGGCCGCCGTCCGGAAGCAGGCGCGGTGCTGCTGCTGGCCCATTGGGACCACTTCGGTGTCTGCGGCTCGCCTCCGGCCGAGGATCTGGTCTGCAACGGCGCGATCGACAATGCGAGCGGCGTGGCCGCTCTGACGGAACTGGCGCGGCGGCTGGCGCGCGGGCCGGAGCTGGACCGTGACGTCTACTTCCTCGCGACCACGGCTGAGGAGCTGGGCCTCTGGGGCGCGCATGCCTTTGCGGAGAATCCGCCACTCCCTCTGAGCCAGATCGTTGCCGCCTTCAATATCGACAGCATCGCCGTTGCCCCGCGCGGGACGCCGCTGGCAATCGTCGGACGCGGGATGACCGATCTCGATGCGCAGATCGAGCAGGTTGCCCGCGCAGAGCGGATGAAAGTGGTCGCGGGCGACGAGGCGAACGAGTTCGTGAAGCGGCAGGACGGCTGGGCGCTTTTGCAGCACGACATCCCCGCCGTGATGGTCACGACTGCCTACGGGCAGATCGACCGCATGCGCGGCTTTTTCGACGGCCACTATCATCGGCCCAGCGACGACCTTTCGCAGCCGCTGGAGCTGGGCGGGGCACTGGACGATGTGCGCATGCTGACGGCGCTTACGCGCTGGTTTGCAGATATTCGCCGCGTTCCTGCGACAACGAAATGATGCCCTAGCCCTGACCGCCCGGCTTGTTTACATGGGCCGCCACGAATCCGGTCGGAGAATGGCACATATGGAAATTTCGCTCGGGCTTACTTTTGACGATGTCCTGCTGCGCCCGGCGAAGTCCGACATCGTGCCCACACAAGCCGACACCCGCACGCGCCTGACGCGTGAGATCGGGCTGAACATCCCGGTCATCTCTTCCGCGATGGATACCGTCACCGAAGGCGACATGGCCATCGTCATGGCGCAGATGGGGGGCATCGGCGTGCTCCATCGTAACCTCACCATCGAGGAGCAGTGCGCTGCGGTGCGCACCGTGAAGCGGTTTGAGAGCGGCATGGTGGTGAACCCCATCACCATCTCGCCCAACGCCACGCTCGGCGATGCGCAGGCGCTGATGAGCCAGCACCGCATCAGCGGCATCCCCGTGGTCGAGCAGCCCGGCGGCAAGCTGGTGGGCATCCTGACCAACCGTGACGTGCGGTTCGCAGACAATCCGCTGCAGCCCGTCTCGGAGCTGATGACGCGCGAGAATCTCGCGACGGTCGGCCTTGGTGTCACCCAGGACGAGGCGCGCCGCCTGCTGCACCAGCGCCGGATCGAGAAGCTTTTGGTGGTCGACGATGCGTTCCGCTGCATCGGCCTGATCACCGTGAAAGACATCGAAAAGGCCGTCATGTACCCCAGCGCCACCAAGGACGCGGCCGGGCGCCTGCGCGTCGCTGCTGCGACGACGGTGGGCGACAAGGGCTTCGCGCGGACAGAGGCGCTGCTTGCGGCGGAGTGCGACGTCATTGTGATCGACACCGCGCACGGCCACAACGCCGACGTGGCGCGCGCGGTCGAGCGGGTGAAGAAGCTCTCGAACTCGGCGCAGGTGATTGCGGGCAACGTCGCCACGGCGGAAGCTGCGCGCGCTCTGATCGACGCGGGCGCGGATGCGGTAAAGGTGGGCATCGGCCCCGGCTCCATCTGCACCACCCGCATCGTTGCCGGTGTCGGCGTGCCGCAGCTGACCGCGGTCATGGAGGCGGCTGAAGAGGCTGAGAAGTCGGGCGTGCCGGTCATCGCGGATGGCGGTCTGCGCACCTCCGGCGATGCGGCCAAGGCGCTTGCGGCTGGCGCATCGACGATCATGGTCGGTTCGATGCTCGCTGGCACCGAGGAAGCTCCGGGTGAGACGTTCCTATATCAGGGCCGCGCCTACAAGTCGTATCGCGGCATGGGTTCGGTGGGCGCGATGGGCCGGGGCTCGGCCGACCGCTACTTCCAGGGCGACATCAAGGACCAGATGAAGCTGGTGCCCGAAGGCATCGAGGGTCAGGTTCCCTACAAGGGCCCGGCGCGTGATGTCATCCACCAGCTCGTGGGCGGGGTCAAGGCGGCCATGGGCTACACCGGCTCGGCCACGATTGACGACCTGCGCCACAACAGCCGGTTCATCCGCATCACCAACGCCGGTCTGCGGGAAAGCCACGTCCATGACGTCACCATCACGCGCGAGGCTCCGAATTACCCGACTCGCTGACAGTCCTCGTTTGGACGGGGAGCCGCTGGGGGAGGGCCGAACGGCTGTCCCTTCGTGGCTGTGCAGTTCTGTGCAGGGCGGTTCTGCCTGTCGGGCCGGAGGCGCTGCGTGACTCCTGCGGCACGCGTAGAGGCGGCTATCGAGGTGCTCTATCTCGTAATCGCGGCGGCACGCACCAACGGCGCGCCGGCAGACCGCATCGTTTCCGAGTGGTTCCGGTCGCGCCGCTTCGCCGGTAGCGGAGACCGCCGCGCCGTTCGCGACCTTGTGTTTCGGGCGATCCGTGCATGTGGGGAGATTCCTGCGAGCGGCCGCGCTGCCATGCTTTTGCTGGCGAGCGAGGACGCCGCGCTGACCGCGCTTTTCGACGGATCCCGTCATGGTCCGCAGCCGATCCTTTCCGGTGAGCCGGTCGCCGCCGCAGGCCTCGCGCCGGAGTGGCTGGTCACGGCGCTGGCGCGGAGCGGCATCGAAGGGGCGGAGGCCGCTGCCCTGCTCGAACGGGCGCCGCTCGATGTGCGGGTGAACGGCCTGCGCGCGGGGCGGGCGGACTTGCCGAGCGGGGGTGAGCGCACCCTTGCCGCCAACGGCTGGCGTTATCCGCACGGCACTCGCATCGAGGACACGCCCGCCTGGCGCGAGGGCGTGATCGAAGTGCAGGATACCGGGTCGCAACTCGCATGCGACGCCTTGGCCGCGAAGCCGGGTGAGAGTGTTGTCGACCTCTGCGCGGGAGGCGGCGGCAAGACTCTGGCTCTCGCTGCAGCGATGGAAGGGGCGGGGCGAATCCTTGCCTGCGATGCCGACCGGGGCAGGCTGTCGCGCCTGCAGCCCCGAGCAGAACGTGCCGGGGCCGACGGGATCGAGACGCGCTTGCTCAATCCCGGTGCAGAACTGGAGCAGCTTGCCGACTGGCACGGCCAGGCGGACGCAGTGCTGGTGGATGCGCCCTGTTCGGGCACCGGCACATGGCGGCGCAACCCGGAGGCTCGCTGGCGGCTGACGCCGGCGCAGCTGGATCGCTACGTCTCGCTTCAGGCGCGGCTACTGGATGTGGGTGCGGCGCTCGTGCGTCCGGGCGGGCGGCTGGTCTACGTCACGTGTTCCCTGTTGGACGCTGAAGGGGCGGAGCAGGCCGCTGGGTTTCTTGATCGTAATGCGGGGCGATGGCGGTCAGAGCAGCCCGTGCTGCCGGCTGGCACACAGCGCGGACCGGGCCTGCGGCTTTCGCCATATCGCGATGGAACGGACGGGTTTTTCATCGCGCGTTTTGGTGCGCTATGATAGCTTCGCCTGAAATGACCAAGACGTCGCTCTCGGCCAAGGATTTGTTGATGCGTTATACCCCGGTCGCTCTTGCTCTCTCGCTTGTCGTTGCCGTCAGTTCCAGTGTTCTCCACTCTTCGCCCACTCCGGCGCTTGACCCGCGTGCTGCCGCACTTGTCGCGCAAGGGCGTGAGGAGATGGCGGCTGGGCGGCATGATGCCGCGATCGACGCCTTCGAAGCGGCGCTGACGCTGGAGCCAGGGAGCGCAGAGGTGCTGGTGAATCTGGCCACCGCGACCCGCCGCACGGGATTGCAAGGCCGTGCGATCCACTACTACCGGCAGGCGCTGGAGATCGAACCGCGCAACGTATCTGCCATTGCCGGAGAAGGCGTGGCTCTTGCGGAGAAGGGTGCGACCGAGAAGGCGAACCGCAATCTCGCACGGCTCAAGAGCTTGTGCGGCGGCTGTGCGGAGAGCCAGCAGCTGGCCACTGCCATTGCCCGCGGCCCGACGCCGAAGATGGTCAGTGCGGCTTCGGTCAAGCCCAAGCCCCTCGTTTCGGGAAACTGATGGGGGCCGCTTAGGCGGCTCCTTCAGATCAGCGGTCGGAACTCGTCGAGCACGGACCGGTAGACTCGCTTCTTGAACGGCACGATCAGTTCGGGCAGCAACTCAGGCTCCACCCACTTCCACTGGCAGAACTCTGGCGGCTCGTGCGCATCGAGGTTGATGTCTGCGTCCGTTCCCTCGAAGCGGGCAAGAAACCAGGTCTGGCGCTGGCCGCGATATTTGCCGCCCCATATCCGGCCCATGAGTTCCTCGGGCAGATCGTACAGAACTTCTTCGCGGGTTTGCGCGATCAGCTTTACGTGCTGCTCGGCAACGCCTGTCTCTTCCCATAGCTCACGCAGGGCAGCGGTCTTCAGATCCTCGCCCTTATCGACGCCGCCCTGGGGCATCTGCCACCAGTCGCCTTCCTTGTTGTCGATGCGCTTGCCGACGAAGGTCTTGCCGGAAGAGTTGACAAGCATGACGCCGACGCAGGGGCGATAGGGCAGACGGGTGGGATCGCTCATGGGTGCAGATTTGCTCGACGTGGATGAAGTAGCCAGGAGGCGCGGAGCAGCTGTGGGCGCGCCGTGCGGTAAACGACCATGGCGCAGGTGGCCGGACTTGACCAGTCGCATTTATGGGCCTCTATCGATGGCCTGAGTTTGGCCTGCGATGGTTTTTCTAAATTGCCAGGTGGGTTGATCGGGATCAGGGGCAATCTCACTTAGCATACAGGACGGGGCGCATGGATTGGCAAAGCGCAGGACGCGACCGGGCGACAGAGGAATAACATGGCAATACAATCTGCCGAGAAGGAATCCGCAGCCGTGGCAGGCGCCGCCGCGCCCGAGGCCGTCGTGGTGCGTTTCGCCGGAGACTCCGGTGACGGCATGCAGCTGACTGGCGGGCAGTTCACTCTGTCCACGGCGCTGGCGGGCAACGATCTCGCCACCTTCCCGGATTTCCCTGCAGAGATCCGTGCGCCGCAGGGCACGCTGTTCGGCGTGTCGGCTTTCCAGATCAACTTCGGGTCGAGCGAGATCACCACGGCGGGCGACGCGCCTGACGTGCTGGTGGCGATGAACCCGGCCGCGCTGAAGGTAAACGTGCAGTCGCTCAAGCCCGGCGGCCTGATCATCGCGGACACCGGTGAGTTCAACAAGCGCAACCTCGAAAAGGCGAAGTACGAGGTCAGCCCGCTCGATGACGGCAGCCTTGCCAAGTGGGACCTGCTGGCCTTCGACATCAGTGCAATGACGCTCGAAGCCGTGAAGCCGTTCGGCCTCGGCAACAAGGAAGCTCTGCGCTGCAAGAACATGTGGACGCTGGGCCTCGCGTTGTGGATGTTCGACCGGGACCGCGCGCCGCTGATCGACTGGCTCAACAGCAAGTTCGCCAAGAATCCGGTGCTGGCAGAGGCGAACGTCGCGGCGCTGAACGCTGGCCACGCCTATGGCGAGACGGCGGAACTGGCAGGGCCGCTCAAGAAGCTTCACATCGATCCGGTGCCGTCGGCTCCGGGGCTCTACCGCACGATCACGGGCGCCGAGGCCGTCTCGCTTGGCCTGGTTGCCGGTGCGCAGCTGGCCGACCTGCCGATGTTCTTCGGCGGCTATCCGATCACGCCGGCCTCTGCGATCCTTCACAATCTCGTGAAGATGAAGGAGTTCGGAGTTACCACCTTCCAGGCTGAGGATGAGATCGCTGCGATCTGCGCTGCCATCGGCGCGTCCTATGCCGGGCAGCTGGGGGTGACGTCGTCTTCAGGTCCGGGCATCGCGCTCAAGGGCGAAGCGATGGGTCTTGCGATCATGACCGAGCTGCCGCTCGTCATCGTGAACTCGCAGCGCGGCGGCCCCTCGACCGGGCTTCCCACCAAGACCGAGCAGTCGGACCTCTACCAGGCGGTCTATGGCCGCAATGGCGACGCGCCGATGCCGGTGATCGCAGCCCGTTCGCCTGCCGACGCGTTCGAATGTGCGATCGAGGCTTGCCGCATCGCGACGCAGTTCATGACTCCGGTGATGCTGCTGACGGACGGCTACATCGGCAATGCTTCCGAACCGTGGAAGGTGCCGGACCCGGCCTCGTTCACACCGTTCCCCAAAACCTTCCTGGAGGAAAGCAACAATCCCGAGGGCAAGGTTCTGCCGTTCAAGCGCGACGATCAGGGCGTGCGTCCATGGATCAAGCCGGGAACGCCGGAACTGATGCACCGCATCGGCGGCATCGAGAAGGCGATCGACAGCGGCAACATCGACTATGCGCCCCACACGCACCAGTCGCAGACCGATGCGCGCGCGGCCAAGGTCAATCGCGTTGCCCAGGCCATTCCGGCGCAGGACGTCACTCTGGGTGAGGCCTCGGGCAAGCTGGCGGTGGTTGGCTGGGGCTCGACCTTCGGGCCGATCCACCAGGCGGTGCGCCGCGCCCGCCGCAAGGGGCTCGACGTGCATCATATCCATGTCCGTCACGTCTGGCCGCTTCCTGCAAACCTGGGCGAGCTGCTGGGTGCTTACGAGAACGTGCTGGTGCCCGAGATGAACACCGGTCAGTTCAAGACCGTGCTGCGCGACCAGTACCTGATCGACGCGGTGCCGCTGAACAAGGTCTCCGGCCAGCCCTTTGCCATCGCCGAGATCGAGGAGGCGATCGCAAAGTTCTTCGATCACGTGCCTGATAACGAGGGCGGAGAGGTCTTCGTCAACGAAGGCCAGCTGCCAAGCCCCGAAGCACACAACGACTGATTTCGACTCCCGAGCACGGGATCACGAGGCAAGTACCATGAACGACATGACTCCCATCACCACGACGCTCAAGGACTGGGAAACCGACCAGGAAGTGCGCTGGTGCCCGGGCTGCGGAGACTACGCGATCCTGAAGGCCGTGCAGCGCACGCTGCCCATGATCGGCGCGAACCCGGCGAACACCGTGTTCGTTTCCGGCATCGGTTGCTCCAGCCGCTTCCCGTACTACGTGGAGAGCTACGGCTTCCACACGATCCACGGCCGCGCGCCTGCGTTCGCGACGGGGATCAAGCTTGCCAATCCAGACCTGGACGTCTGGATCGTCACGGGTGACGGCGATGGCATGTCGATCGGCGGCAATCACACGATGCATGTCCTGCGCCGCAACCTGAACTGCCAGATCATGCTGTTCAACAACGAGATCTACGGCCTCACCAAGGGCCAGTTCTCGCCCACGAGCCGCATGGGCACGAACTCGCCGACGACGCCGCTGGGCTCCTACGACCGTCCGGCGAGCCCCTGTGCGTTCGCGCTCGGCGCCGGTGCGCGCTTCATCGCGCGGGCTTTCGACGTATCGAAGGAACTGTCCAACACGCTGATCGCCGCCCACGCTCACAAGGGTGCGGCCTTCATCGAGATCTTCCAGAACTGCATCGTCTACAACAAGGACCGCTTCGACGACTTCACGTCGAAGGGCACCGAGGACATGCAGCTGTGGTGCAAGCACGGTGAGCCGCTGCTGTTCGGCAACGCGAAGACCGGTAGCATCAAGGGCCTTGCCCTCGATCTCGACACGCTGTCGCTCAAGGTCGTCGACGTGATCGACGGTGACTGGCAGACGGCGGGCGTCGTCGTTCACAACGTGAAGAACCGTGGCCTTGCTCACATGCTGGTCGAGATGCCTTACGGCCCATTCCCGATGGCGCTCGGCGTGATCTACGACGATCCCGCTCCCACCTTCGAGGAGTCGGTGGCACTGGAACGCGAGAAGTCGGTTTCGGGCAAGACGGCGGACCTCACCAAGCTGCTCGGCAAGGGGCAGACGTGGACGGTCGAACCGGAGGCCGCGCACGGACTGATGGACTGAGCCGGACCTCTCGTCCGGCTTGGTCCGTCGTCTGAATGGATAACGTTACTCACAGCCTTACCGGTTGGGCGCTCGCTGAAACCGGGCTGAAGCGGCGCACGCGCAAGGGCCTTGCGGCTTGTGTGCTGGGCGCCAACATGCCCGATATCGACGTATTCTTCGGGTGGGCGCCGTGGGCCTCTCTGGCGACCCACCGGGGCTTCACTCACGGGCTGGTGGGCGGCATGCTGCTGATGCCGCCGCTGCTTGCCGGTCTGCTCTGGCTGCTTGATTGCGTGCAGGTTTCCCGAGGCGTGCGGTTCAAGAGCGGGCTGCCGATGCACTTCGGCTGGCTGCTCGCGCTCTGCTATCTCGGCGCACTGACGCATCCGCTGCTGGACTGGCAGAATACATATGCCGTCCAGCTTTTGGCGCCGCTCAGCACACGCTGGTACCACAATGATGCGCTGTTCATCATCGACCCGTGGGTTCTACTAAGCCTGGCTCTCGGCATTTGGCTGGCGCGCAAGCGCCGCTGGCAAGGTCATGTGCGGTGGCCGGCAGTTGTCGCGCTCATCAGCATGGCGACATACATTTGCGTGAACGGAGCCATCTCGCAGCTGGCGCGGGGTGCTCCCGCCCGCGGCGCTCCTTACGCGCGACCGGAAGCGGTCTATGCCTCGCCCGATCCGCTGGCGTTCTGGCGCAGGACCGTGTTGTGGCGTCAGGACGGCATGATCGCACAGGGTCGGTTCGACCCCTTGCGGCGGCTGACCGAGTTGACGAGCTATACGCCGCCAAAGCCCGATGGTCTCAGCGCGCCGCTTGTCCGCAGGGCCATGACCGCAAACCGGGACGTGATTGATTACCTGCGCTGGTCCACGATGACGACCGCCCGGGTGGAGCGGAATGGTTGCCGTGCAACCGTGATCTTTGGCGACGAGCGGTTTCCCGATCAGATCGACGGCAGGAGCTTCATGGAGAGCGAGGCGACCATCGACACCTGCGCGGGGTCGCAAGTCAACGCGAAGACGCCGTAGCTTGTGCTGCGGCTCTTGCCGGCCGGTCGAGCAGGGCGGCCGCAAGGAATGCCCAGCCTGCACCACCCAGCCAGCCCGCGATCACGTCGCTGGGCCAATGCACTCCAAGCCATACTCGACTCCAGGCGATTATCATGCTGACGACGATGGCTGTCGATATGATGGTCAACCGAACCCGGCGCCTCGGACTCATGGGCGCAAAGGCAAGAGCGATGCTGATGTACACCACTGCGGCGCCGAAACTGTGACCGCTCGGAAAACTGTTGCCTCCCGCTTCCATCAAGTGAGGCACGATCTCCGGTCGGGCGCGCCCGACCAGGACCTTGAGGCCGCTGTTGACGAGCAACGCGAGCAGCACCGAAGCGGCAAGCAGGGCAGCCTCGCGGCGCAGGCGGAGGAAGAGCAGCGCGACGACTGCCATCAGCGCGAAGAGGTTGCGCAGCAGTGTGCCGCCGAGAGCGGTGATATCTCGCACCGCCTCAAGCAGCTTGCTCGGACCGGCGGGGTGCAGGTCGGGCCCGCGCCAGAACAGCAGGCCCGACTTGTCGATAAGCGTGGTGTGACCGCTCTGGACAGCCCAGACGACGACGGCGAAGCCGGTCCAGCACAGAGCGGCCGCTATTACGGCCTTGCGAGGGTCGATGCGATAGCTGCGCAGCGGTGGCATGGTCTGATGGGCTACGGCCATAGGGGCAAGGAACGCACCGCGCTCGTCCTCGTTGCGCGCGGATGAACGCGCCTCGTATCGTATGGCTGCGCCGCGACCTGCGGCTGGCCGATCAACCCGCCTTCTGTTCCGCTGCAGCGCAGGGGCCGGTGATCCCGGTCTACGTTCTGGACGACGCGCGCGCGGGTGAGCGGCAGCTGGGCGGTGCCGCCCGATGGTGGCTGCATGGTAGCTTGAAAGCGTTTGGTCGAGAGGTGGAGCGTCACGGCCTGCGGCTCATCCTGCGGCGGGGTGATTGCGTCAAGCAGATCCTGGACCTGGTGACGGAAACGGGCGCGAGCGGGGTGGACGCGATCCGCCACTACGAGCCCTGGTGGCGCGAAGCGGAAGAGGAGCTGGGACGCCAGACCGACCTCCAACTGCACGACGGCAACTACCTTGCGCCACCCGGCCTCGTCACCACCGGCACCGGGTCTCCGTTCAAGATTTACACGCCGTTCGCCCGTGCTTTGCTGCGACTGCTTCCGCTGCGCGATCCTTTGCCTGTGCCAGCGATCACTGCTCCGGAGGCGTGGCCAGGTTCCGACAGCCTTGTCTCGTGGGACTTGAGGCCAGGCAACCCCGACTGGGCGGCAGGCTTTCGCGACGCGTGGGAGCCGGGCGAAGAGGCTGCGCATGCGCAGCTCGACGACTTCGTAGAGCGTGCCGACGCCTACGAAGAGGAACGCAATAGGCCATCCGTCGATGGCACCTCGCGCCTCTCGCCACACCTGCAATGGGGAGAAATATCGCCGACCCAGGTGTGGCATGCGCTCGATGGGCAGCGTGGCACGGGCGCGGATACGTTCCGCGGCGAGGTCATCTGGCGTGACTATGCGCAGAACGTCATTCATCAGTTTCCCCGCTATCCAGAGAGCAGCTATCGCGATGTGTTCGAACGCTTCGGGTGGCGAGATCCGCAAAAAAGCGAGTCAGCTGCGGCGGATCTCAGGGCATGGCAGCGGGGGCGGACCGGATATCCCATCGTGGATGCAGGCATGCGCCAGCTTTGGACGACGGGATGGATGCACAACCGCGTAAGGATGATTGCGGCAAGCTTCCTGATCAAACACCTGTTGATCGACTGGCGCCACGGTGAGCGCTGGTTCTGGGACACGCTGGTGGATGCGGACTATGCCAACAACGGGGTGAATTGGCAGTGGGTGTCCGGCTCCGGTGTGGATTCGAACATGTTCCCCCGGATCATGGCGCCGCTCAGCCAGTCGGAGAAGTTCGACGCCGCCGCCTATATCCGTGAGTGGGTTCCGGAACTGGCTGGCCTTGAAGACGCGGAGATCCACGATCCAGCTGACTCCCGCCGGCGCAATGGCTACCCGGTGAAACGTATCGACCACAAGGCCGCACGGGAGAGGGCGCTGTCTGCCTACCGCGCCGCCAAAGGCTGAACGGAGAGCTGCCGATTGATACTGCCGAAAGCTGGCGGCATACTGCCTCTATGAACGCGCAGGTTCCGGGCAGAGGAAGCGAGCTCGTCGCAGGTGGGCGTCGGCTGAGAGTCGGACCGCAGTGGCTCGCGCGGCTCTGGTCAGGCGGGATGCACCGCGTGCTCGATCGCATCGACGCCGGTCTTGAACGCGGGTCCATCATGGCGACTCTGCCCGACGGAAGCGCTCGGCTGCTCGGGGGAAAGGAACCCGGCTTCGACGCTGTCGTGGAACTGCGGAGCGCGCGTGCGTTGCTGCGCCTCGCCACCGGCGGCTCCGTGGGGTGGTATCAGGCGTGGGAAGCGGGCGAGTGGACCAGCCCCGATCCTGTGCCGCTTTTCGCGTTGTTCATGGACAATGCCGTTGCGCTTGGAAACGCGGCGCGTGCGCGCGGACCCTGGCGGCTCGCGGCCCGGTTGCTCCACCGCCTCCACCGCAATTCACGCAAGGGCGCGAAGCGGAACATCCACGCGCATTACGATCTGGGCAACGACTTCTATGCCCAGTGGCTTGGGCCGACGATGATCTACTCGAGCGCCCTATTTGATCAACAGAGACCTCTGTCCGAAGCGGAGCCGCAATTCGAAGATGAATTGGAGCTCGGCCAACTGAACAAGCTGGCAGCGCTGAAAGCACGGCTCGCACTCAAGCCGGGAGCCCGCGTGCTGGAGATCGGCTGCGGCTGGGGCGCGCTCGCTGCGCATCTGGCGCAGGAATGCGCAGCGAGCGTGGACGCGATCAGTCTGTCCGACGAGCAACTCGCCTTCGCTGCCGCGCACTGGCACCCGCCGCGGGGCGCGGTCCACTTCCGCAAACAGGACTACCGCGACACCACCGGTACTTACGATGCGGTGGTGAGCGTCGAGATGGTTGAAGCGGTAGGCCGGGAGTATTGGGGTGAGTTCCTTGACTGCATCGCCCGTAGCCTCAAGCCCGGCGGTCGCGCGGCGCTTCAGTACATCGCGCTCAAGGATGAGATCTTCGAAAGTTATGCGCGCAGCGCCGACTTCATCCAGGCCTACGTATTTCCCGGCGGCATGCTGCTCAACGAAGAGGAGTTCCGGGGCCTGGCAGAAGTGCGCGGTCTGCAGTGGCAAGATCGCCGCTGTTTCGGCAAGGACTACGCCCGCACGCTTGCCATATGGCGCAAGCGGTTCGACGATGCGGTGGAGGAGGGGCGCCTGCCTCTTGGCTTCGATGAGCGCTTCGTAAGGCTCTGGCGCTATTATCTGATGTACTGCGAAGGCGGTTTTCTAGGCGGCGGGATAGACGTCGCACAGGTGACGCTGGTCAAGGCAGCCCCACCTCAGGTGCCGCACTAACCCTGATAGAGCGAGACACCCCGCCAACGGGTGAGGATCGTTTCGTGGATGACCGGGCTGAGCAGCCGCTCGAACGCGCACCCTACCAATCCTTGTTCCCACCAGACCACACGCGCCTGCATCGATTCCATCCCTGGCATGGTCAGCCAGCAAATGCCTCCAACCGGCAAGCGTGAGATGGCGGTGGCTGAAAACCCCGAAAGGGAAAGGTCCCGGACGACGGTCTGAAAGCGGCGGCCTCCCGCCGGGCGCAGAGTCGCCGGCAGGGACAGCTTTGTGCGCGGAGCGCTACGATCTTCCTGGGCGGCGAAGGCGTACCTGTCGCTTTGCTCGCTGGTCATGACTGCGGACCCGATTCCTTTGGACAGCTTTGCTAACGAAAGCTGCTCCTAAAAGGTTGATACGGTCCTAACGGGCAGGGTTAACCGTCTCGCGGTGGCGGGTCGCAAATGGTTCTGCAAGAAGAGAAACAATGCGTTCAGAGACCGCTTCGGGAGCCTTGACGGAGGCGGGGTCTTCTCCCGGGTAAGCCCGAGCACGCATCGCCGTGCGCGTTGCGCCGGGGTTAACGATGGCCACGCGGACCTTGGAGATATTTGCCACTTCCTGTGCGTGGCAGTCCAGCAGGACTTCGAACGCGGCCTTGGTGGAGGCATAGGCCCCCCAGAAAGCACGCGGCGCCTGGGCAACCGTGCTGGTAAGGCCGATAATGCGTCCGTCCGAACTGGCCCGCAGGAGCCGGTCGAAGTTCGCGATCAACGTTTGTGTGGCGAGGACGTTGACGGTCAGCGCCTTGTTCCAGGCCTTCTGGTCGATATCTGCCACGGAAGTCAGTTCCGGCAGGACCGCCGCGTTGATCACCAGGATGTCGAGCTTGTCCCAGCGCTGCGCAACAGCCGCCGCAAGTCGAGCGATCCCGTCCGGCTGTGCCAGATCCACCGGCGCGATGGTGGCCGAGCCACCGGACTCGAATATCTCCTGCTCGATAGCCTCAAGCGCGGCAGCATCGCGTGCGGTCAGAATCACATGCGCGCCCGCGGCGGCAAGAGCCTTCGCCGTCGCAGCGCCGATGCCCCGGCTCGCGCCGGTTACCAGCGCGGTCTGGCCCTGAAAATCGGGAGTGCTCACGCGACTTTGTTGACCGGCAACGTCAGCAGATCGGGCGCATCGCGATCCGCAAGATCAGTAAGACTGGTGGGGTATTCGCCTGTAAAGCAGGCGTCGCAGAACTGCGGGCGTCCATGGTTCCGTCCCGCTTCGCCGACGGCCCGATAGAGACCGTCGATGGACACAAACGCGAGACTGTCCGCCTTGATGAAGGCTGCCATCGCCTCGGTATCCATGTTCGCGGCAAGCAGCTTCGAGCGTTCCGGCGTATCGACGCCGTAGAAGCAGGAATGGCCGGTAGGCGGGCTGGCGATGCGCATGTGCACTTCGGCCGCTCCGGCATCGCGCATCATATCCACGATCTTCATCGAAGTCGTGCCGCGCACGATCGAGTCGTCGATGAGGATGATGCGCTTGCCTTCCACGATCGCGCGGTTCGCGTTGTGCTTGCGCTTCACGCCAGCGTGACGTGCGCCTTCCGACGGCTGGATGAACGTGCGGCCCACGTAGTGCGAGCGGATAATCCCCAGCTCGAAGGGAATACCCGATTCCTGCGCATATCCGATTGCCGCCGGCACGCCGCTGTCCGGCACGGGGATGACGATGTCAGCGTCCGCTGGCGATTCCTTGGCGAGTTCCACCCCGATCTGCTTGCGCACCGAATAGACGGAGCGCCCGTCCATCACGGAATCAGGGCGGCTGAAATAGACGTGTTCGAAAATGCAGGGACGTGGCGAGATGTTGCCGAACGGGCGGTGGCTGGAAACGGTGCCCTTGTGGTCAACCTGGACCAGTTCGCCCGGCTCGATCGAGCGGACGAACTCGGCGCCCACGACGTCCAGAGCAACGGTTTCGCTCGCGAAGACTGTCGCTTCACCCAATCGGCCCATAACGAGCGGACGGATGCCCAGCGGGTCGCGGCAGGCGATCATGCCCTGATCTGTCATGCAGATGAGCGAGTAAGCGCCCTCTACCATGCGCAGCGCGTCCACGAAGCGGTCCAGCAGTGTCGGGTACCGGCTGGTGGCGACCAGATGGATGATCACTTCGGTGTCTGAGGTCGACTGGAAGATGGCTCCGCGCCGGACCAGTTCGCGCCGCAGAGTGGTTGCGTTGGAAATGTTGCCGTTGTGAGCGATCGAGAACCCGCCGGTCGACAGATCAGCAAACAGTGGCTGTACGTTGCGCAAGCCAGAGCCGCCCGTCGTGGAATACCGGACGTGGCCAGAAGCCATCTCACCCGGGAGGGTCTCACCCAGGTCTTTTTCCGAAAACACCTGCGCGACATGACCGATCCCGCGGCGGGAGTAGAACTCCTTGCCATCATAGGTCGTGATGCCGACGGCCTCCTGGCCCCGGTGTTGCAAAGCGTGCAGTCCCAGTGCGGCGATATTCACCGCTTCACGGGCGCCAATGACGCCGAAGACGCCGCATTCCTCGCGCAGTTTGTCACCGTCGGGATCACGGAAAGGATGTGTCAAGTTCATGAAGTTTTTCGGCCCGCGTGACGCGTGGTTGCTGGTGGGGCATGTGATGGATGTCGGGCCAAATTGCAAGGGGGCCAGATCGGCAACGCTCCGGAAGAATGGCATTCTCGTGACAAGCCGCTCTCATTTTGCCGGGAACTGCCTCGATCTGGCGCCGTTTCCCAGCCGCACCGGGATGGGCGTGCTTGCCACTCCTGCACCGACCACCTATTCGCCACGCTCTGGCATTGACATCACGGACCATCGCGCTTGCTGCTTTCCCCTTTTGAATGGATGATCGCCAAGCGCTACATGCTGCCGGGCAGGGGCGAGGCGTTCATAGCGCTTGTTGCCGGGATCAGCCTGGTCGCGGTCATGCTGGGAGTCGCCGCTCTCGTCATCGTCATGAGCGTGATGAATGGCTTTCGTGCCGAACTGTTCGACAAGATCGTCGGGCTGAACGGCCATGCCATCGTGCAGGCGTACGGCGGTCGGCTCGATAATTGGGAGGAAGTGCTGGAGGACGTGCGCAAGACGCCAGGCGTCACGCGTGCCTCCCCGCTGATCGAGCAGCCGCTGCTTGCGACGTTCAACGGTCGGGTTGAAGCCATTCTCGTGCGCGGCAATACGCAGGAGGACATCGCCCGTATCAAGCCGCAGGTGACGGCTGGCAGCCTTGCGCCTCTGCGTCCGGGCGGAGATATGGTCGCGATCGGCTCGCGGCTCGCGCAGAACCTTGGTGTGCAGGTGGGCGACACGATCACGGTAATCAATCCGCAAGGGCGCGCCACCCCCTTCGGCACGGTGCCGCGTCAGATCGGCTATCAGGTCGCAGCCATCTTCGAGATTGGCGTCTATGACTACGACCAGGCCTTCGTGGTCATGCCAATCCCCGACGCGCAGACGCTCCTGCTGACGGGCGACACGATAGGCATGATCGAGATCACGACGACCGATCCCGACAATGTAGAGGCAATTCTCGCCCCGCTGGAACGCAAGCTGGCTGGTCAAGCGATCGTCACCAGCTGGAAGACGATTAACGCTTCCTTGTTCGAAGCCTTGGCCGTCGAGCGGGTGGCAATGTTCGTGGTGCTTTCGATCATCGTCCTGGTCGCGGTTTTCAATATCCTCTCGTCGCTCATCATGCTGGTGCGGGCCAAAACCCGCGACATCGCGATCCTGCGCACGATGGGGGCGACGCGGCGCTCTCTGATGAAGATCTTCGTCACCGCCGGCTTCCTCATCGGAGCGCTTGGCACGGGTGCTGGGGTACTTCTGGGGTTCGTATTCCTGTTCTTCCGCCAGCCGATCGTACGCGGCGTGGAGATCCTCACCGGGCAGAACCTTTGGGATCCATCGATCCGTTTCCTGACGGAGCTGCCGAGCCGGACCGATCCTGTCGAGGTGGCGGTGATCTGCGTCCTTGCTTTAGTCTTGAGCTTTCTTGCCACGCTCTATCCGGCCTCGCGTGCGGCAAGCACCGACCCTGTGCAGGTGCTTCGCTATGAATAATCCGGTGGTGGTTCTCGATCAGCTGACACGCAGCTTTGAGCAGGGCGGCGTTCGGATCGATGTGTTGCGCGGCGCCAATCTTGCGATAGGCCCCGGAGAGATCGTGGCGCTGCTGGGCCCCTCCGGTTCCGGTAAGTCTACGATGTTGCAGGCCATCGGCCTTCTTGAAGGCGGGTTTGGCGGACAGATAGAGATTGCCGGCATCGATGCGTCTCGCCTGGGCAAGGACCAGCGAGCTGCGGTTCGCCGGGATCACATCGGTTTCATCTATCAGTTCCACCACTTGCTGCCCGACTTCTCCGCGATTGAAAATGTCGTCTTGCCCCAGCTCGTCGCTGGCAAGGCGCACGAGCGGGCCCAGGCGCGTGCGATCGAATTGCTCACCGCGCTCGGTTTGGAGCATAGGTTGGAGCACCGGCCCAGTCAGCTGTCGGGCGGCGAGCAACAGCGCGTTGCCGTAGCGCGTGCATTGGCGAACAAGCCGCAGCTTGTGCTTGCCGACGAACCTACAGGAAATCTGGACGAGACAACGGCCGACCGGGTGCTCGGCCAATTTCTCGAGCTGGTTCGCGGTGAAGGGTCCTCCGCGCTCGTGGCGACGCACAATGAGCGTCTGGCCGCAGCGATGGATCGCGTCGTGCGCATCCACGATGGGGTGCTGGAAGAGATCTTACCGGCCTGAGCGTGTTCGTGCTGGCCTGTAAGAATATTCAGGTTCCCACTTGCAGACTGTCATGCGTCCGCGCTTCCGAAGCTGGATTCGTCCCGACGCCTCTGGGTGATCCTGGCAGACACGGTGCGCATGCCGGTTTCAGCTTGCCAGCCTGAATCGCGCAGGTGCACGCGGCGTGGCGTGCGAGAAGAGCGGAGCCAGCAAGTGCCTGTAGGTGAACAGAATATCTCGGAACGAACAGCCGCGCTTCGCGTCGCAGTTGCTGTACCTATGTTGCACCTATGCAACACTCTGGCGACTGCGTAGTCCTAGCGTGTTTTCACCGGCAACCGAATGATGCAGGGCGAGTTTTGCAGCCGAAAGTTCAAGGAAGGGACCTATGAAAAACAAGATCGCTCTGTTCGCCGCACTCGTTGCAAGCACCGCCGCCGCACAGCCTGCGCTCGCACAGGACGCCACCACTGGCGGGGGCACCACGTTCCGCGGCATTCGCGTTGAGGCAAACGCTGGCTGGGATCGTTTCCAGTCGGAAGGCACCAACAACGAGAAGTTCGGCTATGGCGGTACTCTCGGTTTTGACGGCACCATCGGCGAGCGCTTCGTGATCGGTGCAGAAGGCAGCTACTGGCGTGCCAACAAGTGGACCGAGAACTGCTCGACCGCTGCTGACACCACCAACGTGTGCCGCAAGGCGTTCGAAGAGTGGGGTGCGGCTGTCCGCGCCGGCGTACTCGCCACTCCGGACCTTCTGATCTTCGCGAAGGGCGGCTACGTCAATTCCGAGCAGCGCAAGCGCATCACCACGGCAGCTGGCGCGCCGCTCGTTTACGACACCTACCGTTCGGACGGCTATCAGGTCGGCGGCGGTGCCGAGTACACGCTGACGCAGACCTCGCTCCCGGTGTACGTCAATGCACAGTACGTCTTCTCGGACTATCACGGCCATTCCTCGCGCCACCGCGTGATGGGCGGCATCGGCGTCCGCTTCAAGTAAGGCGAGGCCTCTTGCCCTGGCGTGCTCCGCTCTCTTGGTAGTGGAGGGGCATTCCGAGGCGTGAAGCGCCCGAATGACGTTTGAAGGTAAAGGCGGCGCGAGCTCTACGGCTGGATCGGTCCTCCCGTACAAGGCTCCGCCGCCTTTGCTGCTTCATGGCCCCAAGCGAACATGCTTTGAGGCTGACCATGAGGCTCCCCTTCCGTGGAACCCCTCCGCATTCCAGCGGTTCTTGCCTTGTAGCAGCGCAAAGGGGGGCTCACTGCGATATCGCTTCGCGAGTCGACCCTGGCCGAGTAATCGCGCCGTCCCGCGGCGTGGCTCGGAAAGGCGCTCTGGTTAAGAGCATTTCCAGAAGAGGAGACCGCCCATGAGTGACAATCCGACGACCATCCAGGCCGGCCCCGCAGGTGCGGCGCGCGTGGGCTGGGATGACGCAGCCCAGCTGCACAAGTGCGAGGATGGCGGCGGCATTTTCCACCGCTTCAAGACGATCCGGAACGGCTCGCTTGCCGAACTCGTCGCGTTCGTCATGAGCTTGCCGGAAGACCAGCAGGATGACTATGGCATCCTCAAGGAGGGTGATCACCGCATGAAGATCGGTGAGATCCGCAACCTGTGGCGGCGCGATGATTTTCCAGCCGAACACAAGACTGCTCATCGAAGCTGAGCTTCGCTTCGCCCCTATCTGCACATATGTGCGGTTGAATGCTAAACGATTGATCAGTAACGCAAAGCCATGCCGCTTACTGTGTGCGGCGAGTAATGAATAATGTGCCGACATACTCTTCAGCATTGCGAGCTACTGAACGCGCCAAGATCATGACCACGATTGCGGATTTTGAAGTCGTAGCGGGTTCAGGTGCACCGCTGCCGCTGGCTGCCAAAGCCGGAAAGGTGCTGCTTGTGGTGAACACTGCCAGCAAGTGCGGCTTCACGCCTCAGTACCAGGGTCTCGAGATGCTGTGGCAGCAATTTGGCGGACTGGGGTTCGAGGTGCTCGCGTTCCCCTGCAATCAGTTCGGCCATCAGGAGCCTGGCAGCGACGAGGTGATCGCCACGTTTTGCGACATTCACTTCGGTCTCAGTTTCCCACTCATGGCGAAAGTAGACGTCAACGGGCCGACCGCCATTCCGCTGTATGACTGGCTGAAGAAAGAAGCCCCGGGCTTGTGGGGCAGCCGCGCCATCAAGTGGAACTTCACGAAGTTCCTGATTGGGCGCGACGGTCGGGTTGTCCGGCGATATGGGCCCACCACCAAGCCCGAGAAGATCGCCCGCGACATCGAGGCGCTGCTTTAGCCCGCGCCTGCTTTCCCCGTCTTTTGTAGCGTCGGCTTATTGAACGGCGGGTTTGCTGAGGCCACAATCCATCAATGCCCTTCGCAAAATTCGTCCCCCTCCGAATCTTCTCGAGCTTCAGCATGCTCGATGGGGCCATCGAGCCCAAGGCCATTGCAAGACTGGCCAAGGAGCGGAAGTTCCCGGCCATTGCGATTTGTGACCGCAACGGGCTCTATGGCTCGGTCGCGTTCGCGGCGGCGTGCCGTGGGGCAGGCGTGCAGCCGATCATCGGGACGTTCCTTGCCGTTGCCAGACCTGAGGCCGCCAGCCAGGGCAGCGAAGCGCCGATCGACTGGCTGGCCTTGTTCGCCCAGAACGAGACGGGTTGGAACAACCTGTGTCATCTCGTCAGCCGTGCGCACCTTGACCGGCCGCTGGAGCTTGATCCGCATGTGGAACTGGCGGACCTCGACGGGCACTCGGACGGCCTGATTTGTCTGACTGCGGCGGGCGAGGGAGCCATCGCCCGACTGCTCGCAGAGGATCGGCCCGAGGCGGCGCAGCGGTACTGCGACCGGTTGCAGGATCTGTTCGCCGGCCGGCTCTACATCGAGGTCGCTCGCACCGGCGATCCGATAGAGGATGCTTCCGAGGACGCGCTGATCGACCTTGCCTACGCGCGCGACCTGCCGCTGGTTGCGACAAACCCGGCTCAGTTCGCCGAAAGACACTTCCACGCTGCGCACGATGCCATGCTCTGCATTGCGAATTCTACGCACGTGGATGCCTCCGATCGGCCACGCTCATCACAGGAACGCTGGGTTAAGCCCGCCGACATGATGGCGGATATGTTTTCCGATCTCCCGGAGGCGATGGCCAATACGCTTGTCGTGGCGCAGCGGTGCGCGTTCGCGCCGCCGAAGCGGAAGCCTATCCTCCCCAGTCTCGCGGGTGACAAGGAGGGCGAGGAGCGCATGCTGGTGCGGGATGCGCGCATGGGCCTGGCCCGCCGGCTCGCTCCTTATTGGCCTGAAACGACTCTCGAGGATCTGAACGCGGTTCTCACTCTCCCCGAAGGTGAGCGTCGCGCCGAGTGGGAAAGCCGGCTCTTACCGCAGGGCGTTGCCGAAGAGTTCCTCGATTACGCCAGCCGGTTGGACTTTGAGACCGGGATTATCATCCGCATGGGCTTCCCCGGCTACTTCCTGATCGTTGCCGACTTCATCAAGTGGGCCAAGGACAACGGCATTCCGGTGGGGCCGGGGCGCGGCTCGGGTGCCGGTTCGCTCGTGGCATGGGCGCTCACCATCACCGATCTCGATCCGCTCAAGCTTGGATTGCTGTTCGAACGCTTCCTTAATCCCGAGCGCGTCTCGATGCCGGACTTCGACATCGACTTCTGCGAAACCCGCCGCGGCGAGGTGATCCGCTACGTGCAGGCGAAGTACGGACACGATCACGTCGCGCAGATCATCACCTTCGGCAAGATGAAGGCACGCGCTGTGCTCCGCGATTGCGGGCGCATCCTGCAGATGGGGTATGGCCGGGTCGACTCGCTGTGCAAGATGGTGCCCAACCATCCCACCGATCCCTGGACCCTCGACCGCGCGGTGAACGGCGCCGCCGACTTCCGGCGCGAGTACGACAACGACAACGAGGTCAAACGCCTGGTCGACCTTGCGCGCCAGCTCGAAGGCTTGCCGCGCAACTCATCGACGCACGCCGCCGGCGTGGTGATCGGCGACCGGCCATTGTCGAAGCTCGTCCCGCTCTACCGCGATCCGCGTTCGGACATGCCGGTGACGCAGTTCGACATGAAGTATGTCGAAGACTCGGGACTCATCAAGTTCGACTTCCTGGGCCTCAAGACTCTCTCGGTGCTGCGCAAGGCGACCGATCTGCTGGAGCGGCGCGGCATCCACATCGATCTGTCCTCACTGTCTTGGGACGATCCTGGCGTTTACGAGTTGCTCAAGCGAGGCGACACAGTTGGTGTGTTCCAGCTGGAATCGGAAGGCATGCGCCGTACGCTGGCCGCGGTGAAGCCTACCAATTTCGGTGACATCATCGCGCTCGTGTCGCTCTATCGGCCGGGCCCGATGGACAACATCCCGCTGTTCGGGCAGCGGAAGAATGGCCTTGCGAGCATCGAGTACCCACACCCGAAGCTGGAAGGCATTCTTTCCGAGACCTACGGGATCTTCGTCTATCAGGAACAGGTCATGCAGGCCGCGCAGATCCTGGCGGGCTACTCGCTGGGTGACGCCGACCTTCTGCGTCGCGCCATGGGCAAGAAAGTCCAGGCCGAGATGGACGCGCAGCGTCAGCGCTTCGTCGACGGCTGCAAGGCAAACTCGGACATCGATAAGGCCAAAGCCAACGAGCTGTTCGACTTGATCGACAAGTTTGCGGGGTACGGCTTCAACAAATCGCACGCTGCCGCCTACGCACTGCTTGCCTACCACACGGCATGGCTCAAGGCGCACTATCCGCATGAGTTCTACGCCGCTTCGATGTGCTTCGACATGCATCAGTCGGAGAAGCTCGCAGTCTTCGTGGACGATGCGCGCAGGAACGGGATCGAACTGGCGGCGCCGGACATCAATATGTCAGAGGCCGAGTTTTCCGTTGAAGAGACGCCCGACAGCCACGCGGTGCGCTATGCCCTCGCCGGCATCCGCAACGTGGGTGAGAAAGCGATGGAGGCGATCGTTGCCGAGCGCGAGGCGAACGGGAAGTTCGTCTCTCTGGACGACGTTTTTCGCCGCGCTCCGGCGGGATCCATGAACCGCCGTCAGCTGGAAAGTCTTGCTGCTGCGGGCGGTTTCGACAGTCTTGAGCCGAACCGGGCCAAAGTGCTGGCGAACGCCGACACGCTGCTGGCGGAGGCCGACCGCTCCTCGCGTGAGCGCACCAGCAATCAAGGCGGCCTGTTCGGCGGGGACGGACATGTGGAGCAGGCCCTGCGGCTGGTGGATTGTCCGCCATGGAGCCGCCAGGATCAGATGGCCAAGGAGCGCGAGAATTTCGGCTTCTACTTTGCCGCCCACCCGGTCGAACAATGGCGCATGGTGGCGTCCGCGAACGGTGCACGCACGCATGCCAGCCTGATCGCCGGCGGGGCCACGGGCAGGGCAGCTGCGGTAATGGCGGCCCTCGTTGAGAACGTCCAGAAGCGCAAGACCCGCAAGGGCAAGGACTTCGTAATGGCGGATTTCTCCGATCAGTCGGGGCAGTTCACCGCGTCCTGCTTCGAGGAGAGCCTGGTGGAGAACTTCGTCCGGTGGGCGAAGGAGGGCACCTGCGTGCTGCTCAACGTGGAACTCGACAGCCCCAGTGCGGATGAGCCGCCACGGGTGACCGTACGTGGGGCGCGGCCACTGGCGGAGGTGAAGGCAGACGCGCGCATGGTGCTGACGCTCGACATCGAGCGGGTGGAGGCCGTGGGCGAACTTGCTCTGCTGCTGCGGCCGGGCGCAAAGGGCTGCGGAGAAGTCATCGCGCGGTTGCGGCTCGGTGAGCACCGCTACCAAAAGGTCCGGCTGGGCCGCGACTTTGCGCTTGATGGTGATTTTGCCGAGCAGTTAGCGCAAGTGGATGGGCTTTCGGAGATTTCCCTCACGGCGCGTCGCGCAGGTGATCACCTGCGCCTGGTGGCGTAACCAGTGGGCGAGCCTAACAGAGCTCGCCCCGGTCGCTATTCCTTCACAGCGCTTTCGGCGGCATTGCCAACCTGTTCCGCGGCATTGCCGACGCTGCTCGCCGCTTCGGCAATGGCGTTGTCCTTTGCCGCTTCGCTTGAGCTTGACTGACTGAACATGTAAATGCCGGCGATCACGGCCACGATCAGGACGATCATCAGCAGCATCGTCGCGCCGCCTCCGCGCCGCGGCTCTTCATGTATGACCGTGGTGTGCGTGGTCGGCCCCGCTCCCGGTTCGGTGGTGGTGACACGTTCCTCAACCATGACATCTTCCTCTCGATTGATGCAGCGGCGAAACGCGTACAAACCCGTAGGGTTTCCTTACGTCAAAGCAGGGAGAGCTGACCGTCGGAGGAGGGACGTCTGAAGCTGCTGCAATCCAGGTCGATTTGCGGTCGTTGAATACCGTGGCGCTGCATCGCCACTCGAAAACGTCTGCGGAACAGGTCGCCCCATACACCCTGAGCGCTCATTCTCTTGCCGAAGCGCGGATCATTGTCGCGCCCGCCACGAAGAGACCGAATGATCGCCATCACCTTTTCCGCACGTTCCGGGAAGTGGACTTCAAGCCATTCGCGAAAGAGTGGCGCCACTTCGTGCGGCAGGCGCACAATGATCCAGGTCGCCGCCGGCACGCCTCGCGCCGCTGCCTCGGCCAGAATGCGCTCCAGATCGGAGTCGGTGATCGAGGGGATGACTGGCGCGACAGATACGTGACACGGCACCCCCGCCTTCACGAGCACACCCAACGCGTCCAACCGCTTGGACGGAGAGGCCGCACGAGGCTCCAGCAGGCGCGAGAGTGCCGAATCCAGACTGGTGACGGACACGCCCACTGCGACGAGTTTCAGCTTGGCCAGTTCTGCCAGCAAGTCGAGGTCGCGCAGCAGACGATCCGACTTGGTGGTGATGGTGACCGGATGGCGCGTCTCCAGACAGAGTTCGAGCACGTCCCGCGTGATCCGATAGCGCGCCTCTATGGGCTGATAGGGATCGGTGTTCGTGCCCATGGCGATCGGTGCCGGAACATAGCCGGGCTTGGCGAGGGTCTCCCGCAGCAGCCGCGCGGCGCTGGGCTTCGCGAACAGCTTTGTCTCGAAATCAAGGCCGGGTGAGAGGTCGTGATAGGCATGGGTCGGGCGCGCGAAGCAATAGATGCACCCGTGTTCACAGCCTTGATACGCATTCACCGAGCGGTCGAATGGGATGTCGGGCGACCGATTGAATGACAGGATTGTCTTTGGATGGAGCTCGACAACGGTGGTGCGCTGGCTGGGCGCAGTGCCGTCGATCTGCTCGCGCAGGTCCATCCAGTCTCCATCAGCCTCATTTTGAGGGAGATTGAACCGGCGACTCTGCTGACTACTCGCAGCGCCTCTGCCCTTGATTGCACGCATGCACGGAACATACCATGAACAATCTAGCGGAGCTATAGGAGAAGAGTGCCGAACGATCCGGTTGCGATGTGACCGCGCGGAGGTCGTTGCCGAACTTCGGCGGTCGCGGAGGAATTAGCGGGTGGCCATCATTCGTCTGGATCGCCCTTCCGGTTTTGCCCGGTCTGTCCACAGGCACTGAACAGGCTTATGCGCACAGTTTCACCCTGCCTCGGGTCAGGCCGTGCGCGCCAGGAGAGGTGTGTCACGGAGCGAATCTGCTTATAGTCTGCCGATGCAACTGGAACGCTATCTTGCGCGCATCGGGCTCCCTGCCGCACCTGTCACAGATCCGGAGGGGCTGGCCCGCCTGCAACGCGCGCACCGGCTGGCAATCGGTTTCGAGAATCTCGACGTCCGGCTGGGCCGGGGTATTGCCATCGACGAGGCTAGTGTCTTCGAAAAGCTCGTGGTTCAGGAGCGGGGCGGCTACTGTTTCGAGCAGAACCGGCTGCTGTCGGATGCGCTGTCTGCACTGGGTGTTCCCAACCGGCCGCTGCTCGCGCGGGTCTGGCTGGGCGTAGTTCCCGATGTAGTGCCGCCGCGTACGCACGTGTGCCTGCTCGCAACGATCGACGGCGAGCCTTGGCTGATGGACGCTGGGTTCGGCGGAAGCAATCTGCCACCACTGCCGATGCGCGACGGTGCACAGGCGATAACACCAGACGGTGCCGCTCACCGTCTGGTGCGAACGGAAGGGAGGGGAGCGCTCGCGGGTGAGTGGAAACTGGAGCGGGCAGGTCCGTCGCTCGCAACGGACGGACGGGCGGCTGCCCACGATGCTTGGCAACCGCAATACTCGTTCGACCTGGCAGAGGTGGCGGCTGAGGACCTGGAGCAGGCAAACCACTGGACCTCCACCCGGCCCGGCACACGTTTCACCACGCTGCACATCGCCAGCATTGTGCTGGAAAACGGCTTCGCGGCGCTGACGGATCGGGAACTGACCGTCTACCGCGAGAGCGGTGCCGAAAAGCGCTCGGTCACCGACCTGCACGACTACCGCGAAACGCTGCGCTCGATCTTTCGGATCAGGCTGAGTGCCGAGGAGGTGGAGCGCCTGCCTCTCTTCGCTTGATCAAACCTCCCGCAAGCGCGGCATCAGTTCCACGAAATTGCAGGGGCGGTTCCGGCTATCGAGTTGCTCCGCCAAAATTCCATCCCAGCCGTCTTTGACTGCTCCGTTCGAACCCGGAAGCGCAAAGATGTATGTGCCCCGCGACAGGACCGCGCACGCGCGGGACTGAACCGTCGACGTGCCGATGGTGTTATAGCTGATCCAGCGGAACAGCTCTCCGAAACCTGGGATGTCCTTCTCTTTTACGCGGTTTAACGCTTCGGGTGTGACATCGCGGCCGGTCAGGCCGGTCCCGCCGGTGATCACGATGGCATCGACAGTGCTGTCATCGATCCAGTTGTTCAGGCGGGTGACCAGTTGCTGCACATCGTCCTTTTCGATCGCACGGGCAGTGAGCTTGTGACCGGCGTCCTTGATGCGGTCGGCCAGAATGTCGCCTGAAGTATCCTCGTCGGGGCCGCGCGTATCGGACACCGTGAGCAGGGCGATCTGGATCGGCTTGAACTCACGCGCAGGATCAATGGCCACGCAGGATTGCTCCGTTCGCGGCCATCCGCACGCCCTTTGCGCTGCCAAGGCCGGGGAATGTTGGCCACATGCCCTGGGCCAGAGCCTCGCGGCTTTCAGAGGCGCCGCCGGCCTGCCGCTCGTACATCCAGTAATTGCGCATGACGATGTTCACGTAGCCGCGCGTTTCCCAGTAGGGCACGGACTCCATCCACAGTAGCGGATCGCCTTGATCGCGGACTTCGGTGTTCCAGCGGGAGACCGGTGCAGGCCCGGCATTGTAGGCCGCCATGACCTTCGGGAGCAGGCCCTGCGTGCCGCTGTTGTTCTTCAGCATCTGAAGGTGCCGCTGACCGAAGGCAAGGTTCACCTCCGGCTTGTTCAGGTCGGTGGCCGATCCGCTGTAACCGAGGCTACCCGCATGGTCGCGAGCAGCGGCGGGCATGATCTGCATCAGTCCACGGGCACCTGCAGGGCTGACGACGCTCGCCTGAAATACCGATTCCTGCAACACGTGCGCGTAGACGAGGGCGGGGTCCACCTGCCATCCGCCCACGGGCGTCCACTTGGGCGTGGGGAAGCGTATGGCAGGCGCTGGCTTGCCGCCGCGCGGTGCGTTGTAGGCCATCCACAACTGGGCCTTGGGTAGGCCAAGGTCGCGTGCGAGCCTTGTCAGCGGCTCGAACTCCGCCGGGGATCCGATCCTGGCCTGATGGCGCAGGACTTCGTCGGCCAAGCTGTCCTGCCCGATTTCATTCAGCGCCACCGCGACACGGATGTTGTTGCGGTTGCGCAAGTGCTGCCAGTCGTTCTGCGTGAAATCGGGGGCGCTGTGCTGCTCGGGCAAACGCATGCCGAGCTGTTCTGCGGCAAGCATGCCGTAAAGCGTTTCGTCGCGAACCGCGGCCTTGCGCAGGGTCGCGGCAGCCTCTTCCGGCTTGCGGCAGCGAATAAGCGAGCGGCTTTGCCAGTAATAGGAGGCGGACGTCAGCTCCGCGTTTTCCGAACGAGCCGCAGCGTTCTTGAAGGCGTCCGCCGCGCCGTCGCAGTCACCCAGGCGCCAGGCGGCCAGGCCCGCAGTCCACCACGCCTCGCCAACCCAAGGTCCCACACCTCGCGCGGCGAGCTGCGCCATCTCGTAGGCGGGCGCATCCTGGTTGACGATGTAATAGGACCACGCGACCCGCTGGCGCCACTCTGCGCGTGCGGATGGGCTCAGGGCAGCGTCAATGCCGTCCAGCAGCACGCGCGCGCCCAGAGGATCGTCCGCCTTAATGCGGTCGAGGATGCTGTTGGAGATCATCGCCGGCATTGTGCCGTCATTGATCGGATCAGGCTTTACCCGCTTGGAAAGTGAAGGCAGCCGCGCGAACTGCTGAGCGGCCGGAAGGGCGGGCAGGCTACTGGCGCCACGCCTCAACGCCAGGCGCCCGATCTGGTCCGCGCCCGGCAGCTCCGTACCTTGAGCGAGCCATGCCTGAAGATCGGGCAATTCGATCTTCGGCGATCCAGCAGCGAGATAGTATTCGGCACGCGCTTGCTGATGAAGGGGACCGTCGGTTCGTTCTGCAAAAAGCTGCTGAACGCGCGACCAGTCTTTGCCGTCGATCGCTCCGAACAAGTTGCGGTAATACTCGCGCTCATCCTGGCTGAGCAGCGACGGAACCGCAGTGCGGTCTGCGCGCGAGCGGAAGTAGTCGACCGCAGCACTGTTGGCGAGTGCCGGTACGGCGGTAAGCGAAGCGGCGCCCAGCAGTCCGAGCAGCCCGATTCTGGCAGCTTTCTTCAAGGTTGCACCCCGTTCCCTATTCGATCCATCAGCCTGTGTGGTCTGGAGAAGCGCAAGACGTCCACTCCAGCCAGGCCTGCCACAATGCGGCTTTCCAGCGCGGCCGCGAAGCCGCCGCAGGTATTCTCCGCAAGGCGAGCATCGGTGTCGATGCCCCTTCATGCTTAAAATCTAGCGAAACTGCAGGGACTTGAGGTGAATCGTGGCCAAGTAGCGGCAGGATGATGAAACCCAAGACAAGGATGCGCTGCGGGCGCACCAACGCGATATGGCGCGCCAGGGCTTCCGCAGCGACGCGGTTCGCCTCTGGAGACCAGTCCGCACCCGGCGAATGGCACGGCAGCACGCTTGCCCGATAGACATCGTTTTCCGGCACCTGCGCAGCCTGCAGGAACGCGTCGATAATGCCGCCCTCGGGCCCCGATAACAGGCGTTCACGGTCGCAGTCTTCCGGAGTCGCGGCGAGAATCATCAAGGCGGGGTTTGCGTCACCGCGCGGGGCAACTCGGCTGGACACACTCCCAGGGTCGAGTTCCGACGTGGTCATCCACCATGCGTGGAAACTCTCCAGATCCTGGGGCAGTATGAGCGGAGCAGGGGTGTCCGGTTGCTCGATAACCTCAATCCGCCGCGCCCGGGCAGGCTTCTTGCCGGATGCGGATTCGGGCTCCTGTGGATCGGGCAGCCACGATCGCGGGGCATCCTCGAAGGCACAGTCGACCCCGGCCTGCCGCCACCAGTCCAGTGCGGCGGCAAAAGCCTGATCGTAATCCGGATTTGTTCCGATCCCCATGTCTCGGGTCTTGACCTGCCGCACTCCACCAATCAAGGCATTCCGACAGTTAATCGCGCGATTGAAAATTGAGATGGGGGGCCGGACGGCCATGAGTGAACGCGAATCGATGCCCTTTGACGTCGTCATCGTCGGCGGCGGACCTGCAGGCCTGTCCACCGCGATCCGGCTCAAGCAGGTGGATCCGGAACTGAGCGTCTGCGTCCTTGAAAAGGGATCAGAGATCGGCGCGCATATTCTGTCTGGCGCAGTGATCGACCCAAGGGCGCTCGACGAACTCCTGCCCACTTGGCGCGACGACGGGTGCCCGATGGCGGAGACGCCGGTAACCGATAACTGGCACTGGCATCTGACGCGCGGCAAGAAGTACGCGATGCCTCACCTCATCATGCCTCCGTTCATGTCGAACGACGGCAACTACACGGGGTCGCTGGGCAACCTGTGCCGCTGGTTGGCCGAGCAGGCCGAAGCGCTTGAGGTAGAAGTCTTCCCCGGCTTCTCGGCGTCCGAGGTTCTGTTCGACGCGAATGGCGCAGTGCGCGGCGTGGTCGCCGGCGTCATGGGTATCGCTCGCGACGGCACGCCGAAGCCTGACTTCGAGCCCGGCATGGAACTGCTCGGCAAGTACACCGTGTTCTGCGAGGGGGCACGCGGCCACTTGACCAAGCGGCTCAAGGCGCAGTTCAATCTGGAAGCCGATTGCCAGCCGCAGATCTACGGCCTGGGCATCAAGGAGCTGTGGGACATCGATCCCGACAAGCACGTGCCCGGTCGCGTCATCCACACGCAGGGCTGGCCGATGTCGGAAAGCGACAGCTGGGGCGGCGGCTTCCTGTATCACCAAGCGAACAATCAGGTGGCGCTCGGCTTCGTCACTGCGCTCGATTACAAGAACCCTTACGTCTTCCCGTTCGAGGAATTCCAGCGCTGGAAGCAGCACCCGGACATCCGCGCAATCCTGGAAGGTGGCAAGCGCGTGGCCTACGGCGCGCGCGCCATCAACGAGGGCGGCTGGCAGTCGGTGCCCAAGCTGGCGTTCCCCGGCGGCGTGCTCGCGGGCTGCTCGGCTGGCTTCGTCAACGTGCCGCGCATCAAGGGCACCCACACCGCGATGAAGAGCGGCATGCTGGCTGCCGAGGCGATTGCCGCCGCTGTCAAGGCCGGGCGCGAGCAGGATAGCTTGGACGAGTACGACAGCGCGGTACGCGAAAGCTGGATCGCCAAGGAGCTCAAGCTGGTCCAGAACGCCGAGCCGCTCGTAGCAAAGTGGGGCGGCGAAATGGGGACCATCCTCGCCGGCGCCGACATGTGGCTGCGTACGCTGTTCGGCTTTGGCGTCGCCAAGCCGATGAAGCACCACACCGATGCTTCCGCGACCCAGCGCGCTGATCATTATCGGCCGATCGAGTATCCCAAGCCGGACGGCGTCATCAGCTTCGATCGCCTGACAAGCGTGTCGTACTCCTTCACGAACCATGAGGAAGACCAGCCGGTTCACCTCGTTCTGAAGAATCCGGACTATCCGCTGGAGACGGAGCTTCCGGTCTACGGCGGACCTTCGACGCGGTACTGCCCGGCGGGGGTCTACGAGTACGTTCGCAACGAGGACACCGGGGCGATGCGGTTCCAGATCAATTCGCAGAACTGCGTCCACTGCAAAACCTGCGACATCAAGGATCCGGGGCAGCAGATCGAGTGGACCGCTCCGGAAGGCGGCGGCGGCCCCAACTATCCGAACATGTGATCCTCACCGGACCTTGGCGCATCTGCGCTGAGGTCCGGCCGCACCGTCGGGGCGATCCATGCTGACCGAAACCGCATACGCCAAGATCAACCTCGCGCTGCATGTCCGCGAGCGACGTGATGACGGCTATCACGAGCTTGAGACCCTGTTCGCGTTCGTGGATGACGGCGACAAGTTGACAGCGCGTTCGTCAGAACGGGACACGCTGCGCACAGTCGGCGAATTCGCTTCGGGGATCGACGATCCATTCGGCAACATCGTCGCGAAGGCGCTTGGTACACTACCGCACGAGGGCGGGCTGGCGGTCGAACTGGATAAGCGCCTTCCCGTCGCGGCGGGGCTGGGCGGCGGATCGGCCGACGCGGGTGCCGTGTTTCGCATGATCGAACAGGCGCAAGGTCAGTTGCCGGACGATTGGCAAGCCAGAGCAGCCAGGCTGGGGGCAGACGTACCCGCTTGCGTCCGTTCGCGTGCTTGTATCGGCCGAGGCACCGGAACCGAGCTGGAGCCCATCGAGAACGATCTTGCCGGAACCCGTGTGCTTCTGGTCAACCCGCGTGAGCCGGTTCCTACCGGTCCCGTGTTCAAGGCGTGGGACGGAGTGGATCGAGGGGCGATGCCACCGGGCTCTGTTCGCGCCGTCGCGCTCAACGGCCGTAACGATCTGGAAGACGCCGCCATTTCGATCTGCCCCGTCATAGCCGATGTCCTCACCGCCTTGCGAGCGACGGCCCCGTTTCTCGCTCGCATGTCGGGGTCGGGCGCGACGTGCTTCGGACTTTACGACAGTAGCGCTCATATGGCCGAAGCGGCAGCGGCGATTGCGGCGCGTTACCCTGCCTGGTGGCAGATGTCGGGCAAGTTGCGCTGAAGGTAACTGGAGGAATGGCATTGCAATCGGACGTCTTCCGCCTCCTGGGCGAACCGCGCTTCGGCGGGATTCTCGTCGTCGCCGATCATGCCTCCAACCGCGTGCCAGAGGATGTGGAACTCGGTGTTGCGGCTGAGTTGCTGGACGAGCACATCGCAGTGGACATCGGCGTGGGCGGCGTTGCCGAGCGCATGGTGCGCCCGGGGATTGCGGCTTACCTCGCGAATGTCAGCCGATTGGTATGCGACTTTAATCGGGAATGCGACGCACTCGGGGTGCTTCCGGCGGTGAGCGACGGGCATGAGATTCCCGGCAATCTCTTATGCGACGAGGCGCGCGCCGAGCGGATCGCGCGCTATTTCGAGCCGTATCATGCCGGGCTCGCCGCATTGCTCGATGGAACGCCGCAGTCGCTGATCGTCTCCTTGCACAGCTTTACTCCGCAACTCGCCAGCGATCCTGACCAGCAGCGGCCATGGCAAGTCGGCGTTCTCTACAACGAGGACGATCGGGCCGCCCGTCTGGCCATCCCGCTGCTGCAGGCTGAGGGGCTGACCGTCGGCGATCAGCAGCCCTATTCCGGCAAGCTCCTCAACGCGACAATGAACCGCCATGCCGAGGCCGACGGACGGCCATACCTGGGCGTCGAGATCCGACAGGACCAGATCGCTGACGCGGATGGGCAGGCGGTCTGGGCTGAGCGGCTCTCACGGATCGCCAACGAAGTGGCCCTGCGCCTGAGCTGAGCTTTGCCCCCACCAAGCGAGGAATTGCAGCGCAGGTCTTACACCACGGCGACAAACCACCATTTTCCCCTTCGACTGACTGCTCGTGTGGAGTAGGGGGAAGTCTCACGCCCACTGTCCGTGTTCGCTGTTCCGGAGCCGATCCATGCCTGCCTATCGTTCCCGCACCACCACTCACGGCCGCAACATGGCGGGCGCGCGCGGTCTCTGGCGAGCAACGGGGATGAAGGATTCCGATTTCGGAAAGCCGATCATCGCGGTGGTGAACTCGTTCACCCAGTTCGTGCCGGGCCATGTGCACCTCAAAGACCTGGGCCAGCTTGTCGCCCGCCAGATCGAGGCGGCTGGCGGTGTGGCTAAGGAGTTCAATACCATCGCCGTGGATGACGGCATCGCGATGGGCCACGACGGCATGCTTTATTCGCTGCCCAGCCGCGACCTCATCGCCGACAGCGTGGAGTACATGGTCAACGCACACTGTGCCGACGCCATGGTCTGCATCTCCAACTGCGACAAGATCACGCCGGGCATGCTGATGGCAGCGCTGCGGCTGAACATTCCGGCTGTGTTCGTCTCGGGCGGGCCGATGGAAGCGGGCAAGGTCATCCTGAAGGGCAAGGAGCACGCGCTCGATCTGGTCGATGCGATGGTTGCCGCCGCCGACGAGTCGTACTCGGATGAGGACGTGAAGGCGATCGAGCGCTCCGCGTGCCCCACCTGCGGATCATGCTCTGGCATGTTCACCGCCAACTCGATGAACTGCCTGACCGAAGCGCTCGGCCTGTCTCTTCCGGGCAATGGCTCGATGTTGGCAACGCATGCCGACCGGGAGAAGCTCTTCCTTGAGGCGGGACGAGTGGCGGTCGACCTGTGTCACCGGTATTACGAGCAGGAAGATGCAAGCGTCCTCCCCCGCGCGGTCGCCAGCTTCGGCGCTTTCGAGAACGCAATGAGCCTCGACATCGCGATGGGCGGCTCGACGAACACGGTGCTTCACCTGCTCGCCGCTGCGCATGAAGCGGCCGTCGATTTCACCATGACCGATATCGACCGCCTCAGCCGCAAAGTGCCTTGTTTGTCGAAGGTCGCTCCAGCCAAGAACGACGTCCACATGGAGGACGTTCACCGCGCAGGTGGCATCATGGCAATCCTGGGTGAGCTGGACCGTGCGGGTTTGATCAATCGCGACTTGCCCACTGTTCACTGCCGCACGCTTGGTGAGGCGATCGAGCGTTGGGACATCGCACTCCAGCCCTCCGGCGAAGTGCGGGAGTTCTATGCGGCGGCCCCCGGCGGCGTGCCGACGCAGACTGCGTTCAGTCAGTCCCGTCGCTGGGATTCGCTCGACGTCGACCGTGAAGGCGGCGTGATCCGTTCGAAGGAGCATGCCTTCAGCCAGGACGGCGGCCTTGCGGTGCTATCCGGCAACATTGCGCTGGATGGCTGCATCGTGAAGACCGCTGGCGTGGATGAGAAGATCCTGAAGTTTACCGGCCCCGCGCGCGTCTACGAGAGTCAGGATGCGGCTGTTGCGGGCATTCTGGGCGGGCAGGTCCAGGCGGGCGACGTGGTCGTCATCCGCTATGAGGGGCCGCGTGGTGGCCCGGGCATGCAGGAAATGCTTTACCCGACGAGCTACCTCAAATCGAAGGGGCTGGGCGCTGCCTGCGCGCTGATTACCGACGGGCGCTTTTCCGGAGGAACCTCGGGGCTTTCCATCGGGCACGCGTCCCCGGAGGCGGCCGAGGGCGGAGCGATCGGACTGGTGGAGAACGGCGACACTATCGAGATCGACATCCCGAACCGCACGATCCACCTCGCCATCTCGGATGAAGTGATGCGCGAGCGCAGAGCTGCGATGGAGGCGAAAGGCGAAGCGGCCTGGAAGCCGGTGCACCCGCGCCCTCGCAAGGTGTCCGTTGCGCTTCAGGCCTATGCCGCGATGACGACGAGTGCTGCGCGCGGTGCAGTGCGCGATGTTTCGCAGCTGAAGCGGGGCTGATGCGCGCCTTGCGTCTGCTGCTCCTCGCTTCCTGCGCGACGCTGGCCGGCTGTTCATCAGGTGCTGACGATGCGTCGGATCTGGCCTCGGGGGAGGATCGTATCTCCTGCGCCCTCGGCGGGTCTGTGGAGTTCTCTGAGGCCTGCGCGGTTGAGCGGACTGTGGCGGACGGCCGGCTCACGCTGGTTGTGCGCCACCCGGACGGCGCCTTTCGCCGCTTTGCGGTTGTGAGCGACGGGCGAGGGCTCGTCGTCGCGGATGGCGCGGAGGAGGCGCTGACGCGCGTGGACGGGGACAAGCTGGCTGTGACCGTCGCCGAAGATCGCTATCTGTTCCCGGCTACGGTCAAACGGCCTTCATAAGCCGATGCCCGAAAGCCATCAGATCCTTTCCGTTGCGCAGATGCGCACAGCTGAGGAAGCGTTGATCGCGCGCGGCAGCAGCGTGGAGGCGCTGATGGACGTGGCCGGGCGCGGCGCAGCCGACTGGGTCTGGCGGGTTGCCGCACGTCATCGGGTAACGGTGCTTTGCGGCCCCGGCAACAACGGTGGCGATGGCTATGTGATAGCGCAGGCTATTCGCGAACGCGGCGGAGACGCGGTGGTTGTCGCGGCCTACCCGCCGCAGACGCCGGCGGCACGCAACGCTCGCAACTTTTACTCGGGCGAGGTGCTTGCCCGGTCGGTCGAGGCGCGTGGCGAGGTATTCGTCGATTGCCTCTTCGGCAGCGGGCTGACGCGTCCGCTGCAACTCGACGACGAAGCGCTGATCGCGCAACTTGCGGCCGCGCACCATCACCGCATTGCTGTCGATGTGCCTAGCGGCGTGCAGTCTGATACCGGTATGCTGCTGGCCGGCCACTTGTGTCGCTTCGATCTGACTGTGGCGCTGGGCGCCTGGAAGTTCGCGCACTTTCTGCGTCCTGCGGCGGGGCTGATGGGGGCCCTGCACCTGATCGACATAGGGGTTGAGCCGATTGAGAGCGCGGCGCAGGCGATCGTCCGTCCTTCTCTGAAAAGACCGGCGCCCGACGCTCACAAGTACACGCGTGGCCTTGTGGCACTGGTCGCCGGCGCGATGCCCGGCGCTGCGGTGCTGGCGGCGACTGCGGCACAGCGTGCCGGTGCAGGCTATGTGCGGATCTTTTCGGAGCATACGGGACAAGTCCCGAGTGATCTTGTGCTCAGCACCGATCCGCTCGGGGAGGCTCTGGAGGATGGGCGCATCGCGGCAGTTCTGGTCGGACCCGGCCTTGGGCGCGACGCCGACGCGCGTGAGCGGCTCGCTGTCGCGCTTGCGGCTGAAATCCCTGCGGTTATCGATGCCGATGCGCTCGTGCTGCTCTCACCTCGCAATTTGAGCGAGCGGACCGCGCCGATTATCGCGACGCCTCACGAGGGCGAATTGCTGGCGCTGGAGCGCGCATTCGAGTGCGAAGCCACGGGAAGCAAGGCGGAGCGTGCTCTCGCCATCGCGCAAGCAACCGGAATGATCATCGTCTCCAAAGGTCCCGACACACTCGTCGCCGCTCCTGACGGGCGGCTTGCATGTGCCGGAGTCGCGAGCAGCTGGCTGTCCACGGCGGGCACGGGAGACGTCCTGGCCGGTGTTATCGCCAGTCGGCTTGCGAATGGTCGCGAGCCTTTCGAAAGTGCATGTGAGGGCGTTTGGCTGCACGCGGAAGCAGCGCGCCTCTCTCCGCCAGCATTCACCGCAGGCGAGTTGGCCCGCGCCATACCCCAAGCGCTCGGGGCGTGCCTGTGACCGTGGCTGAAGAGATCGTCCGCGTCGCCGCAAAAGGCGAGGGCGTCACGGCGAGCGGCCAACACGTGTCCTTCGCCGCGCCCGCCGATCGCATCCGGGAAGATGGCACTCTTGAGTTCGGTCCACACCACGCAGAGCCACCTTGCCGACACTTCGGAACATGCGGCGGCTGCCAATTGCAGCACCTGGACGAGGAGGTGCTTGCCCGCTTCGTAGCGGAGCGCGTCACGAATGCAGCGAGTGGTCAAGGGCTCGAAGCGGGAGCGGTTGCTTCACCGCACCTGTCGCCTCCAAACAGCCGGCGTCGGGCCTCGCTTCATGCTCAACGCGCGGGCGGGCGCATTCTGCTCGGCTTCCGCGAAGCCGGCTCGCACCGCATCGTCGACATGCAGGAATGCCATGTTCTGGCGCCGGAGCTATTTGCGCTCGTTGGCCCGCTACGACGCCTGCTTGCGGCGCAGCCCGGACGTCTTGCCGTAGACGTTGAGATGACACTCGCGGAGCAGGGCGTTGACGTGGGCATCAACGGGTTGGCCGTCGAAGGTCTCGCCGCGACAGAGGCCATGCTCGACTTCGCACGCCGGCAGGGTCTTGCTCGCCTCACCTTTGATCAGGGCTATGGTGCCGAGGCCGTCTGGGAGCCGGAGCCCGTAACCGTGCGTCTTGGCAGCGTCAGCGTACCTTTGCCTTCGGGTGCCTTCCTTCAGGCCACCGCTGACGGAGAGGATGCGCTCGTCACGGCCGCGCGCGAGTGGCTGGACGGGGCGAGTACCGTCGCCGACTTATTCTCGGGACTGGGCACATTCGCGTTCGCACTAGCCGGGCCGGGCACGAAGGTGCTCGCGGTCGAGGCCGCGCGGGATATCCATCTTGCCTGCAAATCGGCGGCAGGCCGGGCGCAGGTGCCTGTTCACGCGCTTCACCGCGATCTGTTCCGCAATCCCCTTCAAGCGGATGAGCTCAACCGTTTCGTAGCTGTTCTGATCGATCCGCCGCGAGCCGGGGCACGCGATCAGGTGGCCCGGATCGCAGAAAGCACCGTTCCGCGTGTGGTCTATATCTCGTGCAATCCGTCGAGCTGGGCACGCGATGCTGCCACTCTGGTCGCGAGCGGATACCGTCTGGCGGACTTACGCCCCGTGGGGCAGTTCCGCTGGTCCACGCATGTGGAGCTTGCGAGCCTGTTTCTACGGGTCTGAGTCGCGGGTCGCCTGATCCATCATGTCCATGAAGTCACGGGCGGCCTCGCGGTCCTCCTCGGACTTGAAGGCGACGTCCAGATCGGGCGCAGCCCCCAACAGGTACATGAGGGACCAAAGGGCGAATCGGCGCCCCCGGTCCGTCTCCATGCCAAGGTCGACCGCCATCCGCTCGATGCCGGCCTGCATCGCAGGGGTGGTGACGGCGGAGAGATCGGGGGTGCCGAAATAACGGCGCAGCTGGTCGTCGAAGTCCATGCTCAGTCTCCGGTCTCGATTACCCGCGCGAACGCGGCCGGGTCGGTGTTCCCGCCCGAGAGCACTACGGCGGTGCGATCCTCCAGCTCCACTTTCCCCGCGAGTACCGCGGCAAGCGCCGCTGCGCCTCCCGGTTCAACGACGAGGTGCAGTCGCGAGAATACAAGCCGCTGTGCTGCTCGTACCTCAGCCGGTGTCACGCTGAGGCCGAAGCCGCAGCGCTCCTTCAGGACGGCGAAATTGACTGGCTGGGTGGAGAGCGTCTGCAGTGCGTCGCACGCGGTGGGTGGCGGCCCCTCGCCGACGGGCACGATCTCTCCCGAGGCGAGGCTTTGCGCAACATCATCCCATCCCTCGGGTTCGACGGGGATAATAGCCGCATCAGGACAGGCGAGCGCGACGCCAGCTGTCAGTCCGCCGCCGCCGCACGGCAGGATAATCTTGTATGGCGACCCGCCTGCGCGCGCACGCATCTGTTCGTCCAGCTCGACACCGACGGTGCCTTGTCCCTCGATGATCCAGGGATCTGCGAACGCGTGGACGAGAGTGGCTCCGGTCTGTTCGCAGATCTGACCGGCGATCTCCTCACGCGACTGCGTCATCCTGTCGTAAAGCACAACGTCGGCGCCTAGCGCGCGAGTCGCGGCGAGCTTCACTTGCGGCGCGTCGGACGGCATGACGATGGTAGCCGCAATGCCCAGTCGTTTTGCCGCCCAGGCCACGCCCTGTGCATGATTGCCGCTGGAAACGCCGACCACGCCGCGCCCGCGCTCCTCTTGCGACAAGTCGCTGAGCCGGTGCCACGCGCCCCGTATCTTGAAGGCGCCGACGGGTTGCAGACACTCGGCCTTGCACCAGATCGTACCGCCGTCGAACTCGAGCGGTAGCAAGGGCGTGGGCGGCAGAATGGCCGCGATCTTGTCGGCTGCGCGGAGCACGCCGGCGCGATCGGGCGCGCGGGATGGAGCAAAGAGCATTCCGCCGGGTTAGGCGCTGGATGGCGGCTTGGGCAAGCACCGTTCGTGTGCGGTTGTCTTGTCACAAGCCGCGCCTATATGCGGGCCTTTCGCAGCCGTCGGCCAATCCGCGCCGACGATGAAGGAGACGGGCGAGTGAGCAAGGTTCTGGTGATCGGCGCAGGTGGCGTCGGCTCGGTTGCGGTTCACAAGATGGCGATGAACCCGGACATCTTCAGCGACATTCATTTGGCGAGCCGCACGGTCTCGAAGTGCGAGGCCATCGCGCAGTCCGTAAAGGAGCGCACCGGCGTTTCCGTCTCCACTTACGCGATCGACGCGGATGATGTGGCCGCCACGAGCAAGCTGATTGAGAGCATCGGACCCGAACTCGTCGTCAATCTGGCGCTGCCCTACCAGGATCTCGCGATCATGGACGCGTGCCTCGCCACGGGCACAAACTATCTCGACACAGCCAACTACGAGCCGCGCGACGAAGCCAAGTTCGAGTACAAGTGGCAGTGGGCGTATCAGGAGAAGTTCGAGCAAGCAGGTCTGATGGCGCTGCTCGGCTCCGGCTTTGATCCGGGCGTCACCAGCGTCTTCGCGATGTGGCTGAAGAAGCACAAGCTCAAGACCATCCGCCTTCTGGACATTCTTGACTGCAATGGCGGCGACCATGGTCAGCCCTTCGCGACGAACTTCAACCCGGAGATCAACATCCGCGAAGTGACGGCCCCTGCGCGACACTGGGAGAACGGTCAGTTCATCGAGACCCCGGCAATGGCCGTGAAGCAGAGCTTCGACTTCGAGGGCGTCGGCCCCAAGAACATGTACATGATGTACCACGAGGAGCTGGAAAGCCTCGCCCGGTTCGTTCCCGAGATGGAGCGCGCACGCTTCTGGATGACCTTCGGCGACGCCTACATCCAGCACCTGACCGTGCTGCAGAACGTGGGCATGACCCGCATCGATCCTGTCACCTACAACGGCGTGGAAATCGTTCCTCTGCAGTTCCTCAAGGCGGTGTTGCCTGAGCCTTCGAGCCTGGGTGCGACGACCAGGGGCAAGACCAACATCGGTGACATCGCAACGGGTGAGGCGCTCGACGGTTCGGGCGAGAAGACGTTCTACATCAAGAACATCTGCGATCACGAGGAAGCGTTCGAGGAGACCGGTAACCAGGCGGTGAGCTACACCACCGGCGTGCCGGCAATGATCGGCGCGGCCATGATGCTCACCGGCAAGTGGAAGGGCGAGGGCGTGTTCAACATCGAGCAGCTCGATCCCGATCCGTTTATGGAGATGCTGAACGCCCAGGGACTTCCCTGGACGGTTGAGGAGCTTCCCGGCCCGCTTCCGTTCTGACGGTGGGCGGCTGGACCTGGATCGCGCCGGTCGTTCTTCTGGCCGGCTCGAACCTGTTGATGAATACAGCCTGGTATCTTCACCTGAAGATGCCAGGCAAGGCGCTGTGGATTGCAGTGCTGATGAGCTGGGGCATCGCCTTCTTCGAGTATTGCCTGGCGGTCCCGGCCAACCGGATCGGCAGTGCGGTCTATTCGCTGGGGCAGCTCAAAATCATGCAGGAGGCGTTCTCGCTTCTCGCATTCGTCCTCGTGGCCTGGAGCCTGTTCGGGCAGAAGCCGGGCTGGAACGAAGTCGTTGGCTTCGCTCTTGTCGGAGCAGGCGCCTGGTTCATCTTCAAGGGGCCGCTCGGTTGAGCGCAGGAGACATGTGATGGAAACCAGAGCCGGCGATCCGGGCGCATTCGCGCAGTTCGATCTCAGCCGCGTCGACAGCCCCGCTTTCGTGGTGGATGCGGCCAAGCTGCGGGCAAACCTGCGTGTGTTGCAGGACGTGGGGGAGCGATCGGGCGCGAAGGTGCTCGCCGCACTCAAGGCGTTCTCCATGTGGTCCACCGCGCCCATCGTTGGTGAGTATCTGGACGGTGTGTGCACTTCGGGCCTGTGGGAAGCGCGCCTCGCCTCAGAGTTCTACGATGGCGAGATCACAACCTACTGTGCGGCCTACAAGCCCGAAGATCTGCCAGAGATCCTCCGGCTGTCGGATCACGTCATCTTCAATTCTCCCGGGCAGATCGAACGGCTCTGGCCGATCATCGAGGTTTCGCGCGCGGGCGGCGAGAGTTTTGACATAGGTCTGCGGATCAATCCGCTGCATGCTGAGGGTGAGGTGCCGCGCTACGATCCCTGCGCTCCGCACTCCCGGCTCGGTTTCCCGATCGATCAGCTAACCGATGACCACATGGCGCTTATCGACGGCATCCACATGCACACCTTGTGCGAGCAGGACTTCGAGCCGCTTGCGAGGACGTGGGACAAGGTCTTCGACTTCCTCGAGCCCTGGTTCGGGCAGTTCAGCTGGATCAACCTTGGCGGAGGGCATCACATCACCCGCGCCGACTATCAGCGAGACGCTCTGGTGCAGCTGTTGTCCGACATAGCCGAGGATACTGGTGCGCAGGTCTATATCGAACCGGGTGAGGCGGTAGCCTTGGACGCCGGGATTCTGGTGGGCACCATCCTCGACACCGGTTGGAATGGCATCCCTCTCGCCATCACGGACATCTCGGCCACCTGCCACATGCCCGACGTGATTGAGGCGCCTTATCGTCCCGCCATGCTGGGCGAGAGAGCGTCACCGGCAGGAGAGATCATGGAGGACCACAATCGGGTGCGCCTCGGTGGACCGTCGTGCCTCGCGGGAGACGTGATCGGAGACTATGCTTTGCCGGCTCCCGTCGAGCCGGGGCAGCGGTTCGCGTTTCTGGACCAGGCGCACTATTCGATGGTGAAGACGACGACCTTCAACGGCGTCCCGCTGCCTTCCATCTGGCTTTGGGACTCGGAAACCGATGCACTCGAGTGCATAAGGCGATTCGAGTATGAGGACTTTCGCGACCGTCTGAGCTGAATGGTCACGATCCGGCCCATCGCGCAGGCGTCCGAACCCGGACTCTAATGGCCAGGCGCAACGTGGAGCGGGGGAGCACGTTCCCTGCAATGATACGCTACTTCACGAAGAGCAGGAGGGATCAGCGGGAGGTGATGGTAAGTGCCTGATAAACCTAATGAATGTTTAAAGGCGCGCCCGGTCCGCAAGCGATGTCTCGTCTCGTATGACGATTTTGTGAAACGGATCGTTTTTAACTTGCGATTCGTCTCTACCCCCCTATATCCGCCCTCCGCTGCCCCATGGGACCTTCCAAACCGCAAGGCAGCTTTTCGCTAACATCCGTTTGGGGGTCCCTTGAGTTGCACCATCACCTTGACGCATCGGCTGTAGCGCGCGCTCTCGCGCCCGACGAACCCGTTATTCTGAACCGCCCGCATGCTGCGGCGCGCGCTGCTCGTTTCTTCGCGACGAAGTTTCCGGGCAAGTCGCTCTATGCGGTGAAGGCGAATCCTTCTGCGGATCTCATCCAGATCCTGTGGGGTGCGGGGATCACGCATTACGATGTCGCCTCCATTGCTGAGGTGAGGCTCGTGCGCGCGACGTTGCCTGAAGCGACGCTGTGCTTCATGCATCCGGTCAAGACGGCGAGCGCCATTCGTGAGGCCTACTTCCAGCATGGCGTGCGCACCTTCAGCCTCGACACACGCGAGGAACTGGAAAAGATCGTGGCCGCCACCGCTGATGCCGATGGCAATCCGGCCAGCGATCTGCGCCTGTGCGTGCGTCTGCGGGTTTCTTCGGACTATTCCGAACTGAGTCTCGCTTCCAAGTTCGGGATCGATCTCGCTGACGCTGGTCCACTGCTTCAGGAGACGCGTCAGGTCGCGGACTGGCTAGGCGTATGCTTCCATGTGGGGAGCCAGGCGATGACGCCGTTCGCCTATGTGCAGGCGCTGGAGCGCGTGCGTGCGGCGATCGCCGATGCAGGCGTCGTTATCGACATGATCGACGTCGGTGGAGGCTTTCCCTCGGTCTATCCGGGAATGGAGCCGCCGCCGCTCGAGGATTATTTTGCGATCATTCACCGTCACTTCGAAGCGCTGCCGATCGCCTATAACGCCGAGTTGTGGTGCGAGCCGGGCCGCGCACTGTGTGCGGAATACAACTCGCTGATCGTCAAAGTGGAGAAGCGCCGGGGCAAGGAGCTTTACATCAACGACGGCGCCTACGGCGCGCTCTACGACGCCGCGCATGTCGCCTGGCGCTTTCCGGTGAAGTGCCTGGCAGAGGGCCGCTCGGAGGTGTTGGAGGACTTCGCGTTCTACGGTCCGACTTGCGATGACGCGGACTACATGGAGGGTCCCTTCCAACTGCCTGAGGACATCAAGGCGGGCGACCACATCGAGGTCGGCATGCTCGGAGCTTACGGCGCTGCTATGCGGACCGCCTTCAACGGTTTCGGACAGGGCGAAAGCGTGATCGTGACCGACGAACCGATGGCGAGCCTCTACACCGGTGAACGTCAGGATCCGCGCGTTTCGGACAACGTTGTCTCGCTGCGCTAACGTATAGCCAAGTTTGTCAGGAGACCTTGTGGGGCTTGCTCCGCAAGGTCTTTTGCATTCCGGCGCCGCCTATGCGCTGAAGGCGTTAGCCGCCAGGCTGCACGAAACGGCCGTCAGCCAGAGGGCCGCAGCGCGATGGATGAGTGGCATGCGCGATCGGCTTCTGTCCTGCAGAGTGGCGCCCAGCGCTCCCCAGCCCAGGCCTACCGCGGGCACCACCGCGCAGAACAGTAGCAACTGATAGGCGAAGAGCTTGGTTGAGGGGCTTGGTAGCAGTGCAAACGCGACGACGAGCGCTTTCGGGTTGAGCGAGGTCGTGAGATAGATCCTGCGTGCGCTTACGGCCAAGGTGTCGTGCCGGAGGGTCCCGGTTCTCCAGAGTTTGGCGGCCAGCAACAACACCCATGCCGCAGCTGCAGCCTTGATCGCGACGACCAGAGCGGGCCAGCGCATGAAGAGGGCGTCGCCAGCAAGGACCAGCGGGAGGATGGCTGTGAGGTAGCCTGCAACCTCGGCAGGCAGCAGTCCCAGGACGCGTCGCATCCCTCCTTGCGCCCCCGCCAGCGCGACAAGCGTGTTCGTCGGACCGGGAGCGCACAGCAGCGCCAGTATGGCGGCCAGGAACACCGCCTGATCCATCATCTTGTGCCGAGCCTAGCCATCGCTGGCTGGTTACCACGCCGCCGCCGGCGCTTCCTTGACGGATGTCATGTGCCGCGGCTGTGGCTCAGGGTTTAGGTTCGGTGTGATCGTCCAGCCAGTTACCCCGGCTGCCGTGAAGCTGCTCCCATAATTGCGCGGTGCCGGCCTCTTGCGCCTTGTTCACGTACTGCGAGGCGACGAGCCAGCCCTTGATCGGCTGGAGCGGCAGGATGCAGCCAAGCCCAAGGAGAGGAAAGGAAGTGAGGAGGTGAACCCAGAAAGGCGGATCAAAGGCGACTTGAAGCCACACCACGAAGAAGATCAACGGGAACGCGATGATGCACAGCGAAAAGAATGCAGGGCCGTCATCGGGAGCCGCAAAGCTATAGTTCAGGCCGCAGGTGGGACAGGTATCGACCAGCTTCAGCCATTTGCGAAACATGCGGCCTTGGCCGCAGCGCGGGCACAGTCCCTTCCAGCCGCACCGCGCGATCCAGAGGAGCTTTTCGCGGCGTTCTGATACCTGTTCTGACATATCGGATTCACTGTTCCCTGAGTAGCGCGCGTCGGGCGCGTCCGCCCGTCATTGAGCAAGAGGCTCTCGCGTCGCCCACATAGCGACGATGAGCCTTGTTTTCACTGTCAGATGGCGCACGATCTCGATGCGGCCGCGAAAGCGCAGCGGGCGCCGGGTTCGCTGAGCTGGGCGCCGGTGGGCGGAATTATCCCCGATCGCTGGGACAAGGCCGCGGAAACAAACGGCGGTCGTATGAGCTTAATCGAGCATGCTGTTCGATAATCTGCAAGGTCTGCTCCGCGTCGTCGTCATATCGGTGCTCGCATACGGCGTGTTGGTCGTCGTACTTCGGGTTACGGGCAAGCGGGCGCTGGCCAAGCTGAATGCGTTCGACTTCGTGGTGACAATTGCACTCGGCTCCACGCTGGCAACTGTGCTGCTGACGCAGGATGTTGCGCTTGCCGAGGGCGCAATGGCGTTTGCGATGCTGGCGCTGCTCCAGTGGCTGGTGTCGCGCTTCTCGATCTCGTCGACGCGGTTTCGGGACCTCATCCGAAGTCAGCCGCGCTTGCTGTTGGAGGAAGGCCGGCTCCTCGACGGAGCGATGGCCGACGAACGCGTGACGGAGCCGGAGGTAGACTCGGCGATCCGAAATGCGGGGATTGGGCGCAGGGAGGAAGTGGCAGCTGTCGTGCTGGAGACGGATGGCAGCATGAGCGTGATCAAGAAGGCGGATGGCCCTCTTACCGTTCTGAAGCACGTCCGGCGCTAGGGACGATGGGCAAAGACAACGAGGCGCTGGCGCAGGACCGCACGGATCTCGCCGAAGACCGCACGGTGCTCGCCCACGAGCGCTCCTTTGCGGGCTGGGTGAGGACGGGCATGGCCTCTGTCGGGATCGGACTAGGGCTGAACGCGCTGTTTCGGGCGCTAGAGCCTGGCTGGGTCGCCAAGGCAATCGCTACCGGCTTCTTCCTGATTGCAATCCTGATATTTTACTCTGCGGAGCGGCGCGCCTGTCGGATTATCAGTCGGCTCGAAGCGCATACGGTATCGGAGCTTGGCTCGATACGCATACGCTTCATGAGTTGGTCGCTTGTGACTGTCACCGTGGTGCTGACGGGAGCCATCTGGCTGCTCGTGCCCGTTTGAGGGGCCTCGACAAGAAAGAAGGGCCCCGGCTTTGCACCGAGGCCCCTCTGACGACGTGAATCTGAGGCGGCTCAGCGCTTGTCGAGCGGCACGTAGTCGCGCTGCGTCGGACCCGTGTAGAGCTGACGGGGACGGCCGATCTTCTGGCCTGGATCGCTGATCATTTCGTTCCACTGCGCGACCCAGCCCACGGTGCGGGCCAGCGCGAAGAGCACGGTGAACATCGTGGTCGGGAAGCCGATCGCCGAGAGGATGATGCCCGAATAGAAGTCGACGTTCGGGAACAGCTTCTTCTCGATGAAGTAAGGATCGTTCAGCGCGATCTCTTCGAGGCGCAGTGCGGTCTCGAACAGCGGATCGGTGACCTTCAGCGCCTCGAACACCTCACGCACGGTGGACTGCATCACAGTCGCGCGCGGGTCGTAGTTCTTGTAGACGCGGTGACCGAAGCCCATGAGGCGGAACGGATCGTTCTTGTCCTTGGCGCGCTCGATGTAGTGCGGGATGCGATCGGGCGTGCCGATCTCCTTCAGCATGTTGAGTGCCGCCTCGTTGGCGCCACCGTGGGCGGGGCCCCAGAGGCAGGCAATGCCAGCAGCGATACATGCGAACGGATTGGCGCCCGAAGAACCGGCCAGCCGGACGGTCGAAGTCGACGCGTTCTGTTCGTGGTCGGCATGGAGGATGAAGATGCGGTCCATCGCCTTCTCGACCGCGGGGATCACCTCGTACTCTTCCGCGGGCACGCCGAAGGTCATGCGCAGGAAGTTGCCGGTGTAGCTCAGGTTGTTGTCGGGATAGAGGAAGGGCTGCCCGACTGCATACTTGTACGCCATCGCCGCAATCGTCGGCATCTTCGCGATCAAGCGGTGCGAGCTGATCTTGCGGTGCTCGGGATCCGCGATGTCGGTGGAGTCGTGGTAGAACGCCGAGAGCGCGCCGACGACACCGCACATGATCGCCATCGGGTGCGCATCGCGGCGGAAACCGCGATAGAACGTTGCAAGCTGCTCGTGCAGCATGGTGTGGCGGCTGATGGTGTAGGTGAAGCTTTCCAGCTCGTCCTTGCTCGGCAGTTCGCCGTTGAGCAGGAGATAGCTGACTTCCATGAAGTTGGAGTTTTCAGCCAGTTGACCGATGGGGTAGCCGCGGTGCAGCAACACGCCTTCGTCGCCATCGATGTAGGTCAGTGCGGACTCGCACGACGCCGTCGAGGTGAAGCCCGGGTCGAAGGTGAACATTCCCGTCTGGCCGTAGAGCTTGCGGATGTCGATCACTTCGGGACCGACACTGCCCTGAAGGACCGGGAAATCGAAGTCCTTGCCTGCTGCGTTCAGCTTTGCCTGGTTTGCCAAGTGCTTATACTCCCTTAGACTTGCGACCCGGCAGGAGTGGCAACCTGCGCGGCGATCCGCGCCAGGCTCTCTTCCCGTCCGAGCAGAACCAAAACATCGAAAATCCCTGGCGAAGTCGTCTGACCCGTCAGGGCAGCCCGCAAGGGCTGTGCGAGTTTGCCGAGACCTATCCCCAGAGTCTCGGCCATTGCCTTGAGGCTGCCTTCCAGACTTTCAACAGTCCAGTCTGCCTCCTGGGCGAGGTGCTCGTGCACGGATCCAAGGCGCGCGCGCGCATCCTCGGTAAGAAGAGCCGCGGCCTTTTCAGTCAGAGGCAGCGGTCGCGTGGCGAACAGGAATGCGGCGCCTTCCGCGAGCTCGTTCAGATCCCTGGCGCGCACCTTGAGAACCGGCATGGCGCGGGTGAGCAGGTCGAGATTCGCCGTCCCGCCCATGCGCTGCGCGACAAGAGAGGCGAGGCGGCCGTCGTCTGCCTCACGCATGTAATGCCCATTGAGGTTCTGTAGCTTGGCAAGATCGAACCGCGAAGGTGACTTGCCGACGTGAGCGATATCAAACCACTCGACGGCCTGCTCACGCGCGATGATCTCATCGTCTCCATGGCCCCAGCCGAGGCGGAGAAGGTAATTGAAAAGCGCCTCGGGCAGAATGCCGAGCTCGTCACGATAGGAGTCTACGCCGAGAGCGCCATGCCGCTTCGAAAGCTTGGCACCATCGGCTCCGTGGATCAGCGGAACATGACCATAGAGCGGGCGCTCCCAACCTTCGATCGCGCCCATGGCATCTATGATCGCGAGCTGCCGGAAGGCGTTGTTGAGGTGATCGTCGCCGCGAATGACGTGCGTGACGCCCATGTCATGATCGTCCACCACAACTGCGAGCATGTACGTGGGAGTTCCGTCCGAGCGCAAAAGGACGAAGTCGTCGATCTCTTCGTTGCGAACCGTAACGGTCCCCTGGACCAGGTCCTCGATGACCGTCTCGCCTTCCCGCGGGGCTTTGATGCGCACCACGAAAGGCTCCGCCGCCGGCCAGCTTCCCTCATCCGCATCGCGCCAGGGGCTGACGAGACGGAAAGGCCGACGCTCTTCCTGCGCTTTTGCACGGTGAGCGGCAAGCTCCTCCTGCGTCATGTAGCAGCGATAGGCGTGACCTGCCTCGATCAGCTTGCGTGCCACCTCGGCGTGACGCTCGGTTCGGGCAAACTGGAAAACGGCTTCCTCATCCCCCTCGAGACCAAGCCATGACAGGCCATCGAAAATCGCACCGATGGCAGCCTCGGTTGAGCGGGCGCGATCCGTATCCTCGACCCGGAGGAGGTACTTGCCGCCGTGATGGCGCGCATAGAGCCAATTGAACAGCGCCGTGCGGGCGCCCCCGATGTGCAGAAAGCCAGTGGGCGAAGGCGCGAACCGGGTGACGACCGGCCGCGCGGAACCGGGACGAGCGTCAGCCGAAGCTCCGCTTTGCGTCGCCTCCGCTAAGCTGCCGCTTGCCATCGATCGATCCTTCCTGTCCAATGCGCGCATGGCCACCCGAGCCGCGTGCGAAGATATCCTGCCCCAAGCCGCCCCGGAGGGCGCTGCATTGCAACATCGGCCATGGAACAGCGCGCGCCGCTTGTCGAGGGGGTTGGAAGGGATCGAGCGATTTCTTGCCGGTGCCGGCTTTGATCGGGTGCCGTGGCTCGCCGTTGCTTTTGGTATCGGAATCGCAATCTGGTTCGCCCTCCCATCGCCCGGGCACTGGCTGGCGCTGATGGTCGCTTGCGCAGGTCTGTCGGCGAGCTTCGCCGCGCTTCTCCACAAGTACGGGCGCTACCCGTACCTGCGGTTGAGCGGCATCGTCATTCCCCTCGTCGTCGCGGCGGGCTGCGGCTCGGTCTGGGCGCGGTCTCACCTGGTTGGCGCCGCGCCGATCCCAGGGCCGGTCGTCGTCACGCTGGAGGGCAGGATACTCTCCGTCGAGGTTCAGCCGGCGCAGGAGCGCAGCCGGCTGGTCATGGCGACGCGCGAACCGGGAACGGCACGACCCATCCGGGTGCGGATCAACCTGCCTGACAGGCTCGCCCCAGGTTCGCGCTTCAACACCGGTGATCTGGTGAGAGTGAGAGCCAGGCTGATGCCTCCGGCCCCGCCCATGCTGCCCGGCGCCTACAATTTTGCGCGTACGGCCTGGTTCAAGGGTCTTGCCGCTACCGGTACGGCTCTGAGCGCACCTGAGATCCTGAGAAGTAGTGATAGCGCTAGTCTGGTCAGTGGAGCCCAGCGCAATATCTCTGCCCATGTCCGTGCGCGCCTCGACGGGGGCGAGGCGGGCATTGCAGCGGCGCTGGCGACGGGTGACACCGGGGGCATCCCGGAAGCGGACGCTCAGGCAATGCGGGATGCGGGTCTGGCGCACCTGTTATCAATCAGCGGCCTCCACGTTAGCGCCGTCATCGGCGCTGTCTATTTCGTGGCGCTGAAGCTGCTGGCGTTCTGGCCATGGCTGACGCTGCGGGTACGTCTCCCCGTGGTTGGAGCAGGTTTCGGCGCACTCGCCGGAATCGCCTATACCTTGTTGACGGGGGCGCAGGTGCCAACGGTGCGTTCGTGCATCGGCGCTCTGCTCGTGCTCATTGCTCTTGCCATCGGCCGCGAACCGCTGTCGCTGCGCATGCTTGCGATTGCGGCGTTTCTGGTGATGCTGCTGTGGCCTGAAGCGCTGATGGGCCCTAGTTTCCAGATGAGCTTTGCCGCTGTGCTCGCCATCATCGCTTTGTCGGGAGCCGGTCCGATCCGGCGGTTTCTGGCGCCGCGCGAAGAGGGCGTACCGGCAAGAGCGCTTCGCCATCTGGCGCTGGTGCTGCTGACCGGCCTTGTCATCGAATTCGCCTTGATGCCGATCGGGCTTTATCATTTCCATCGGGCGGGGATTTGTGGCGCTTTCGCCAACGTCGTGGCGATTCCGCTGACGACGCTCGTGGTGATGCCGGCGCTGCTGCTCGCCTTGCTGATGGACCTGATCGGTTTGGGCGCTCCGTTCTGGTGGATCGCCGGCGAGGGCATAGCTGCGTTGAACGCACTGGCGCACTGGATCGCAAGCCGTCCGGGTGCAGTGACCGTGATGCCCGCCATGGCAGGTGGAGCCTTTAGCCTGTTCATTGCAGGCGGATTGTGGCTCGGCCTGTGGTCGGGCAAGATCCGCTGGTTCGGACTTGCGCCCGCCGTCGCCGGAGTGCTGCTGGTGGCGACCGCGCGGCCACCGGATCTGCTGATCTCCGGCGATGGCCGCCATGTGGGCCTGCTTTCAAAGACGCGCGACGCCTTGTTCGTTCTTCGCGAAACCAGAAGTGACTTCGTGCGGGACAATCTGCTGGAGATTGCAGGCATGCAGGGTACGCCCGTGCCCTTTACCCGGCTTGCAGGAGCCAACTGCAACAGCGACGCGTGCGTGATCGCCGTGCAACGCGGATCTTATCGATGGCATCTGCTGCTAACTCGGGGGCGATATACCGTGCCTGAGCGTGCGCTTGCCGCCGTCTGCGAGCGAGTCGACATCGTCATCTCGGACCGATGGCTGCCGCGCAGCTGCCGTCCTCGTTGGCTGAAGGCCGACCGCAGAACGCTTGCGCGCACCGGTGGCCTCGCCATCGATCTGGCTCACGCGAGTGTGATGAGCGTGGCCGAAGGCGAGGGGCAACATGGGTGGTGGCGGAGCGAGGCCGACAGGCCTCGCCAGCGTGAAAGGACTCGTGCAGCGACAGCCGGCGTTTCGACCGCCGTTGGTGAGTGAGCAGCCGACCACCGACTTGCAGCCGGAGGCGACATATCGGCCTTCAGGTCTAAACTCTGACAGACCTGAATGCGCTTACATGCCGGTTACGCACCCTCTAACGCTGTGGACCCGAGGAGAGCTGTGCCTCAATTGTAGCGACGCAGCAGGCCGGCAAGCTTCCCCTGTACCTCGACCTCGCCCGAACGATAGACCTGCGGTTCGTAAGCTGCGTTCGCAGGATCGAGCCGCACCATATCATCCTCGCGACGCAAGTACTTGAGAGTGGCTTCCTCACCACGCACCAGAGCGACCACGATCTCACCATCGCGCGCCGTGCTGGTGCGTTTCACCAGAGCGAAGTCGCCATCGAGAATTCCTGCCTCGATCATCGAATCGCCAGAGACTTCCAGCGCATAATGCTCACCGGAACCAAGCAGTGCTGCCGGTACGGGCAGGGTGGTCTGACCCTCAAGCGCCTCGATCGGCACGCCAGCGGCGATGCGCCCGTGGAGTGGGATCTCGATAACGTCGTTCGCTGCCGACGGCGGTGTCATCTGCGGGCGCGGTCCATCGTTGGCATTTGCCGGAACCCGGGGCGACGGCCGGGGGGGCGCATTCTCTGGCTGCTTGAGCACCTCAAGAGCGCGCGCACGATTGGGCAGGCGGCGAATGAAGCCGCGTTCCTCCAGTGCCGAAATCAGCCGGTGCACGCCGGACTTCGACTTGAGATCAAGCGCTTCCTTCATCTCCTCGAAACTGGGAGAGATGCCAGTCTCCTCCAGCCGAACCTGGATGAACCGGAGCAATTCGTGCTGCTTGCGCGTCAACATGTTCGGCGCCTCCTCAGGCGTTCTTATTGTGAACAATTGGCGAACAATTAAGAAACAAACATCCCCGCGTCAAGCAATTCCGCCGTTCTCGAGCCAGAAGACATGGGCCTGCGCTCCCGCCTCCGCGGCAGGCGCATTCGCGGGCCGGTCGATGAGGACATTGCTTGCTGCCAACGCCGCCAGAGCACTGCTGTCCTGAACGGCGGCGGGAGACACAGTGTCGAAGTCCCAGATCGCTCGCATGAAGGTGCGTCGGCCGCCATTCGCAGGCAGAGGTGCGCCTAGGCGGACTGGAAATGCCTGAGGAAGGGGATGGGCAGCGCCCAGCAGCGCCCGCAGCAGGGGCAGCATGAACAAGTATGCCGTGACGTGGCTGGAGACCGGGTTACCGGGCAGGCCGAGGACGATCTGCCGCCTGCCGGACTTCTCGCGCGTGGCGACGATGAGGGGCTTGCCCGGCTTGATAGCCACGCGCCAGAAGCCGAGCTCGGCACCCCAGGCTTCGAGCGCCGGCTTCACAAGGTCGTGATCCCCTACAGAGGCGCCCCCGCTGGTCACGATCACGTCTGCGTCATCGGCCTGCGCCAGCGCTTCGGCCAGAGCGTCCATTGCATCGGGAACCGGGCCAATACGCTGCACTTCGCACGGAAGTCCCCGCGCCATCGCCGCAAGCATTGCGCCGTTGCTCGCAGGGACTTGGTGCTCGCGGCAGTTCTCGGGATCGGCGGCCAGTTCATCCCCGCTGTCCATCACGAGCACCCGCGGAGCGCGCCGAACCGGCAGGTGGCGGTGTCCAGCACTGATCGCAAGTGCCAGTTGCGCGGGCCCGAGGCGTGCGCCCGCAGGCAGCACTTGCTCGTCCATGTGGAAGTCCAGCCCGCAGGGGCGGATGTGCTTATGCGGAGGAGAGGGCGGTTCGCCCGAGAGGCTGATGTGGTCGTCAGCTCGGGCAATGTCCTCCTGAACGATTACGCACGCAGCATTGGCCGGCAGGCGAGCGCCGGTTGAGATCCGCACTGCCTCCCCGCGTGCGAGAGAGCCTGCGAACGGGTGACCGGCAGCGCTTTCACCGACGACACGCCAGGGGCCGGCGAAATCGTCCTCCGCCACGGCATAGCCATCCATGGCCGAGAGCGCGGCGGGGGGCTGCGTGCGCCGCGCGCGCAACGGCTCAGCCAAGTAGCGGCCGAGCGCACCATCAATGTCGACACGCTCGATCGGCAACGGCTCGACAAGAGCAAGCAGGCGTGCCTGTGCCTCTTCCAGCGGTAGCGGCGGTTCGTGCATCATCCCTCCTGCGCGCGCCAATGGCCCGATTTGCCGCCGCGCTTCTCGATCAGGCGAACGTCCTCGATCACCATTCCCTTGTCGAGGGCTTTGGCCATGTCATACATGGTCACCAGCGCGATTGTGGCAGCCGTTATGGCCTCCATCTCCACGCCCGTCTTGCCGGTGAGCGATGCGGTGGCCGTGGCACGCACCGCGTCCGGTTCGAAGGCGAAGTCGATATCTACCGCGTCAAGGGCCAGCGGATGGCACATCGGGATGAGCTCTCCGGTTCGTTTGGCCGCCATGATGCCTGCAATCCGCGCGGTGCCGAGTACGTCTCCCTTGGGCGCATCGCCGGCCCGAATTGCGGCGATCGCATCAGCACTCATGCGGATCCGGCCAGAGGCGACGGCGAGGCGCTGCGTCTCCGTTTTGGCACCGACGTCGACCATGCGCGCGGTGCCATCGCCATCGATATGGGTCAGGGATTTGTTCATGACCCGAGTGTTGCCGCAAACGACAGCGTTTCAAAACCCGGAAAGTGCGCGGGGTGGCGACGATCCGCCCGCAACCCGAGCAGGTTTTAGCTGAGCAGGAGCGTTCTTGTCGCTGCCTCTACATCCGATTGGCGCATCAGGCTTTCCCCCACGAGGAAGGTGCGTGTGCCGCAGCCCGACAGCCGTTGGAGGTCGGCATGGGTATTGATACCGCTCTCGCTGACCAGGAGCGTGCCCTCAGGTGCGAGAGGCGCAAGCCGCTCGGTTACGGCAAGGTCGGTAACAAAGCGCTTCAGGTCCCGGTTGTTGATGCCGATGAGGCGGGATTGCAGATCGCTTGCCCGCGCCATTTCGTCTTCGTTGTGAACTTCGACGAGCACATCCATGCCGCGCTCTATGGCTGCAGCCTCGATCTCCGCCATCTGGCTGTCTTCCAAAGCCGCCACGATGATCAGGATTGCATCGGCTCCGATCGCTCGCGCCTCGGCGACTTGCCAAGGATCGACCATGAAATCCTTGCGCAGGACGGGCAGGTCGCAAGCGGCGCGCGCATCGACCAGGAAATCCTCGTGCCCCTGGAAATACGGCGCATCAGTAAGCACGGAAAGGCAGGCTGCGCCGCCGCGCTGGTAAGCGATGGCATGCTCAGCCGGGCGGAAGTCTGGCCTGATCAGTCCCTTGGAGGGTGAAGCTTTCTTGATCTCTGCGATGAGCGCAAAGCCGTCTGCTGCCTTGACCTCGAGAGCCTTGCGGAAGCCCCTTGGTGGTGTCTGCCCGGTAGCCCGTGCATCCAGGTCAGCCAGCGTGGCGTAGCCCTTGCGAGCCAGGACCTCCTCGCGCTTCGTGGCGCAGATTTCAATGAGTTTGTCGGACATCTCGTTCACTTGGCCGTTGTCGCGATCCAGCAGTCGAGCAGGCTTTTGGCCAAGCCCTTGTCGATCACCTCGGCCGCTTCCTCGGCTCCGTCGCGCAGGTCCGTTGCTTCCCCGGCAAGGATGAGTGCGGCGGCGGCGTTAAGCAGCACCGCATCGCGATAGGCGCCAGGTTCGCCATTGAGCAGGCGCCGCAAGGCTGCCGCGTTGTATGCCGCATCGCCGCCGCGCAAGGCGTCCAGCGGGTGCGTCGCGAGCCCTGCATCGCCGGGTGTGATCCGTTCAGGCACATTCCCGCAGTTGAGGGTGGCCACGACGCTTGGCCCGTCGATGGAGAGCTCATCCAGACCTTCCTCGCCGCCTACGACCATCGCGGCGCCGCAGCCAACCATCGCCATCGCATCGCGGTAGATCGGCACATAGACCGGATTTGCCACGCCCACCAATTGGCGCGTCACCCGCCCCGGGTTGCACATTGGACCGGTCAGGTTGAAGATTGTGCGCTTGCCGATGGATTTGCGGATCGGTGCAAGCCGGGCGAGAGCCGGATGATGCTTCTGCGCAAACAGGAATGCGATCCCGATATCGGCCAGCGTTTCCTCAGCTGTTTCGCTGGCTCGGGTCAGGTCCAGGCCCAGCGCCTCAAGTGTGTCGGCACCGCCGGCCTTCGACGAGGCCGCACGGTTGCCGTGCTTCGCGACAGGCACTCCGCACGCTGCGACAACGATGGCGACAGCCGTGGAGACGTTAAGGCTGTGCTGCCCGTCACCGCCGGTACCGCAAACGTCGATGGCGTTCGCGGGTGCCTTCACCGGTATCATGCGCGCGCGCATCGCGAGCACGGCGCCAGCGATGTCTTCTGCCGTTTCGCCGCGATCGGACAGGCCGAGCAGCGCCTCGGTCACTTCAAGGTCGCTCATCTCGCCATCGAGCATGCGGCCGAACAGTGCCTCGGTTTCGGCGATGCTGGGGTGGGTTACGGCGCTCATGCGGGAAGGCGCGTCTCTATGCCGCAGCCCTTCAGGAAATTGGCGAGCATCGCATGACCATGCTCGGTCGCAATGCTCTCCGGATGGAACTGAACGCCGTGGATGGGCAGGCTTTTGTGCCGAAAGCCCATGACGTGGCCATCATCCGACCGGGCATTTACCTGCAGGACCTCAGGGATGTCGTCCACGATCAGCGAGTGATAGCGCGTCGCGGTGAAGGGCGAGGGAACATCGTGGAACACGCCGCTGTCGTCGTGCGTAACCGGTGACGTCTTACCGTGCATCAGCCCGCCGCGCATGACCTTGCCGCCGAAATACTGCCCGATGGCTTGGTGGCCGAGGCACACGCCCAGCAGCGGCTTGCCCGCATCCGCGGCAGCGCCGACAAGATCGAGGCTGATGCCGGCCTCGTTCGGCGTGCATGGCCCAGGAGAGATCAGAAAACCCTGAGCCCCGCTTGAAAGGGCCTGCTCGGCAGACAGTGCGTCGTTGCGTACGACTTCCACTTCGGCGCCGAGTTCCATCAGGTAATGGACCAGGTTCCAGGTGAAGCTGTCATAGTTGTCGACGACGAGGATCATGGCTTTGCCTTGTGCCTTTTCTCGACCACGATCAAGGGGCCCAGCGGAGGCCCGCCATCAACGCGTCCCGTATGCGGATCCCACAAGGAGGAAACGCTGCCGTCGAGGAACAGGGCATTGGGCGTCTTGAGCTCGTCGCGGAAGTAACGTGCGAACTTGCCGAAGGAGATCGGCGCCTCGCTGATGACGAAATGGGCGCGGCCCTTCTTGTCGACACCCACGCCGTTGCGCAGCTTGCGCGAGGGACCGTCCTCGTCAAATCGAGGGTGGAGCCTGCCCTCGATGACGAGCATAGGACCGGACTGCGTGCCGAATTCAGGACGCTTGTCGACCTTTGCGGCGAAGTCGTCACTGGTGCGAACCACCCAGGTGCCGCCGCTGCCGTAGAACACGCCGTTGGGCTGCAGGTGGAAATTGCCCCAGCCTTCGTTGCGGTTGAGCGTATGACGGCGTTCGCCATTCTCGACATAATAGCCGATCGGCATGCCCTCAGCATCAAACATGCCGCCGTTGACGGCAAACGCGACCCGCTCCGCTTTCTCGCCAAGACTCACGGCCAGCTCAGAGAGGCTGCGGTAAGGGGAACCATCGCTGGGCCCAAGAACGACGCGGACGGTGTGTTGCGCGGGGTCGGCTATGCAGTGGGTGAGGGGCACATCTTCGAACTTGGCGCTCGAGCAGGGTGGCTGCGGGGGAGCCTCCTGAGCCGAGGCTGTGTCCCGCCCGCGGCCACAGCCGACAAGCGTGAGCGCGGCCAGAACAGGCAGCGCGATCCTCACTGGCCGAAGCCCGGCTCTCCCGCGACGCGCATAGCTTCTCGGGCAGCGGCGAAGAGTGCGCCCGACTTGGCCTCACATTCGCGTTGTTCGGAGGCCGGATCGCTGTCCGCCACGATCCCCGCGCCGGCCTGAACGTGGAGCACGCCATCCTTCAGCACACCTGTTCGCAGGACGATGCAGGAGTCGACCGAACCATCCGGAGCGAAGTAGCCGACGCCGCCTGCGTATGCGCCCCGGGTCTCCGGCTCAAGCTCCGCTATGATCTCGCAGGCGCGGACCTTAGGGGCACCGGACACGGTCCCCGCCGGGAATCCGGCAAGCACCGCATCCACCGCGTCGTGACGCGCGGTGTCGAGCTTGCCAACCACGTTGGAGACGATGTGCATGACGTGGCTGTATCGTTCGATTGTATAGCTGTCGGTGACTTCTACGCTCCCTGCAGTAGCAACGCGACCGACGTCATTGCGCCCCAAATCGAGCAGCATGAGGTGCTCTGCGCGCTCCTTCGGGTCGGCAAGCAGGCTCGCCTCGTTCGCCTTGTCCTCTGCTGGAGTGGCTCCGCGTGGTCGTGTTCCCGCGATCGGGCGAATGGTCACGTCGCCGTCGCGCACCCGTACCAGGATCTCCGGACTGGAACCGATAAGCGCAAATCCCGGCAGATCCAGGAAGTAGAGGAACGGTGACGGGTTTACGCGGCGCAATGCGCGGTAAAGCGCAAGCGGCGGAAGCGGGAATTCGCAGGTGAAGCGTTGTGCCAGCACCACCTGAAAGATGTCGCCGGCCTCGATATAGTCTTTGGCCCGGAGGACCATCGCGCGGTAGTCCTCGGGTGCCATCACCGGTTGCGGCGAAGGGACGGTATCCGGCACGTGGGCAGAAGAAAGCGGCGCCGGCCGCATGAGGTTGCGCAAAGCTTCCTCGATGCGCTCTTCAGCCCGAGTGACAGTCTCGGATGAGGCACCTTTGCCCGGCCATACCGGAGCGACGCAGAACAACTCATCGCTCAGCCGGTCGAACACGAGGATCAGGGATGGACGCACGAACAGCATGTCCGGCAACTGCAGCATACCCTGCGGAGCCCGGGGCAGCTTCTCGACCAGGCCGATCGTCTCGTATCCGAAGTACCCGACAAGGCAGGCCAACGCGGACGGAAGCTCCGGCGGTACATCTATGCGGCAGGCGGAAACCAGCGAACGCAGCTCAGCAAGGCTGTCAGCTCCGAGCGAAACGAAGGCGTCGCGATCGCGCTGCCACTCTGCGTTGATCTCGCAGCCCTCGGGTCCGGCGCGGAAGACGAGGTCCGGGTCGAGGCCAACGAGGCTGTAGCGACCGCGCGTCTCGCCACCTTCCACCGATTCCAGCAGGAAGTCGCCGCGCCCGGCCTCGAACAGCTTGAGGGCAGCGCCTACAGGCGTTTCGGTATCGGCAACCAGCCGCCGCCAGACGAGGGCAGGGGTGCCCGTCTCAAGCTTTGCGATAGCCGACTGTCGCTGGTGCGTTCCACTCACGCCTACCATAACCGCACTATTCCGTGACCTGTCCGCTTAGTTTCCGTTCGTGCCGGTGAGCTGTTCGCGCACTGCTTGAATGGCAGCCTCGTTGCGCTCGACCCCGACTTCCTTGGTGATCGCCTTGCGCAGCGCCTCTGAGTACTCGCTGCCCACGACCTTACCGAGTTCACGCTGCGTCTGACTGACCGACGGGTCGTCTCGCTCGACCTTACCGGGCTCCACCTCGTCGAGAGCGACCACGAACCAGCCACGCTGCTGCGGTGCTTCCTGTATCTTCACCGAGCCGGATGCCATGGCGAACAGAAGGCGGATCGGCGGCGGGACTGGACGACCCGACTGCTGGATCTGCATCAGCTGCGGGCGAGTCATGCCGACGCGCTCCACGGGCGGCAGCTTCTTGTCCAGCTTGGCGACCACTGTCTCCAGCTTCTCACCCTTGCGCACGGCGGCCATGATCTTCTGCGCCTGCGCCTTGGCTGCCTCCGCTCCCTTGTCGAGCGCATAGGCGGTTTTGACGTCTTCCGTGATCTCGCGCAGCGGGGCTGGCGCGGATGCGGCGACGTCTGTCACCTCATAGATGACGAAGGTCGTGCCGGCTTCCGCCTCTGCGACTTGCGGCTCGTTCTCCTGCATGGCGAACGCAGTCTGCAGGACGGGCTTCAGAGCTGGTGAGATGCCTTGGCCGGGCTGCTGGTAGACGCTTCCATCAGCCGTGATCGGTGGCGTGGATTGCACTTGCACGCCCAAGCCCTTGGCCATTTCCGGCAGGTTCGCACCTTCTTCGAACTGCTCTTCGATCCTGGAGATCGTTTCGCTCAGCGCATTCCGGCGCTTCTCAGTGGTAAGAGCGCTGGCAATCTCACCCCTCACTTGTTCGAGGGTACGCGCCGAGCGCTGCTCAATCGCTTCAACCCGCATGACATACCAACCGAGGGGACTGCGCGCGACTGTAAGTTCGCCCTGCTGCACTCCGAACGCAGCATCCGCTACGGTCGACGAGGTCTGCGTGGCAAGCTCCGCTTTGCTCAGCGGGCCGAGTTTTGCAGCCGACAGTCCCTTTGCCGAAGCCGAGGCTTCAAGCGACTTACCAGCCTCCACTTCCGCAACAATCGCCTTGGCAGCCGCTTCCGTCGGCACCACCAGCTGCGTGATTTGACGCCGTTCAAGTGCTGCATACTGAGCTTTGTCGGCATTGTAGCGTTGCGTGATCTCTGCGTCCGAAGGTGGAGGGACATCTTTCACGGTATCCGCGCCAAAAGTGGCATAACGGATTACCCGCCGCTCAGGACGGATAAACGCGTCCGTGTTGGCCTTGTAATAGGCCGCGAGCTCGGCGGCGCTTGGCTCACCCTCCGGAGCGAAGAGCATCGAGGGCAGGATGGCAATCGAGCCGGTCCGCCGCTCCCCCAGCAATTGACCATAGCGCACCGCCATCTCGCGCGGCAGGATCGCGCCGTACTCGGCAGGCGCAAGCAACTGACGCGCAACAAGGCGCTGGGCGACCGAATCACGCGGGATGGCCTGAGGCTGAATCGCTCCTGCACGCTGCAGCTCGCTGTCGATCAGGCGATCGCCGGCGACGATCCCGTGGTCGTCCCCAAATGCGAAAAGCGCCTTAAGGTCGATGAGGTCGTTAAGAATGATGTCGAGGCCGCCGCGCGCGATCAGGCCGCTCATCGACATGGTCGGCTCTTGCTGGCGCACGCGCTGGAGAGCCTCGTTCGCTTCGCGGCTGAGTTCTGCCGGTGTGACTTCCTCGCTGCCGACTTCGGCAACATGACCGCTGGACCCGGCGGCGCCGAAACTGCCTCCCGAGATGTCGGCAGCGGCGAACGCGAGCGCAATGAGCGCCAGCACGGCAAGGCCCACGAAGGCACCGACCTTGGACTTGAGGAACGAGCGGAAGAACTGAAGCATGCGCGAGGGGGCCGTTTATCCGTGGATGCCGGGGAGGACCGAACCTCTCCGCCTGAGCGCCGTCGCTTTAAGAGCCAATGTGCATTCCTGCAATGGCGCGCGGGAAACTTGTGCATCCGCCGTGGTGGGCCAGCGCCGGTCGTCGCAAAGGCGGTGCGCCTGCTTTGACAAGCCGGGTGCCCCTGTCCTAGCTGCCCGTTCTAACAGGGGGCCGAGTCTGGAGTCGGCTCGTTAACAAGGGTTGAAGATGGCAAGTCTGCCTTACATTGTCGGCAATTGGAAGATGAACGGCACGCGCGCGATGCTGAACGAGGCGCGCGCCATTGATCGGGCCGCGGCCCGGCTGCCCAGGGTGCAGGTCGCCGTCGCTCCGCCAGCAACGCTCATCTATCGGACGCGTGAAGCGGTCGAACTGATCGGCGTCGGCGGCCAGGATTGCCACGTAAAGGAAAGCGGTGCCTTCACCGGGGATATCTCCGCGCCAATGCTGAAGGACGCCGGGGCCGACTTCACGATCGTCGGACATTCGGAGCGCCGTACGCTGCACGGCGAGACGGATGAGGTCGTGCGGACCAAGGCCGAGACTGCATTCTCTGCCGGCTTGGCAACGATCGTGTGCGTCGGAGAAATCGAGGCGGAACGCGATGCCGGAAACGCAGAGGCGGTCGTCGGCGCACAGGTCGAGGGTTCGGTGCCGCGGCTCGAGGGTGCGGTGGATAAGTTGACCGTCGCCTACGAGCCGGTCTGGGCGATCGGTACCGGAAGGGTGCCATCCGTCGAGGACGTGGCGGCGATGCACAAGGCTATCCGCGCCAAGCTGGTCACGATCTACGGCGACGCCGGTGCGCAGGTGCGGATCCTCTACGGCGGTTCGGTGAAGGCGGACAATGCCGCAGAGCTTCTGTCGATCCCTGAGGTGGGTGGCGCCCTTGTTGGCGGTGCCAGCCTCACTGCTGAAAGCTTCCTCGCAATCGTCGGGGCCGCAGCCGCGTTGGAGGAGGGCTGAGCAAAATCGCTCAGTTCGCTGGAGTTGCACCGGAGGGGTGGGTTGCACCCGGGCCGGCGAACGCCTATTTGCGCGGGCATATATGCGGGCGGCGATGGCTCTTCCCGCGAATGATTCTCCGGGGTTCGCATGTCGCTGTTTCTCTTTCTGACTGTTGTTCAGGCGCTGATCGCCGCCGCTCTGGTGGGGGTGATCCTCGTGCAGCGCTCGGAAGGAGGTGGTCTGGGCACCGGTGGTGGCAATCCTTCCGGACTGATGTCGGCACGCGGCGCGGCTGATTTTCTTACGCGGACGACGGCGATCCTCGCGACGCTTTTTGTCGTGCTCAGCATCGCTCTTGCCGCAATGGCGGTCGATGTCAGCACGACGCGTGAACTCGACACCTCGCTCCAGCGCAATGCACCGGTGGTGCCGCAAGCGCCGGTAGATCCGCTGGCGGGCGCTGCCAATCCTGGCGCCGCACCCCAGCAGCCAACGGCTCCCGCACCGGCTGAGGATCCGCTCGCGGGCTCTGCTGCGCAGTAAGCACGCGGTGGCGCCGATGACCTGAAGCAAGGCTCGGCGCATCCTCTTTTTGTGGAACTGAGGCGCAGGGCGCTTGCCCTGGTGCCTTCATGCGATTTAAGGCCCAACTCCCATGGCGCGGCACATTTTTATCACCGGCGGCGTGGTCTCCTCGCTCGGCAAAGGTCTCATGGCGGCAAGCTTGGCAGCCCTGCTGCAGGCGAGGGGCTTCAAAGTCCGAATCCGCAAGTTCGACCCTTACTTGAACGTCGATCCGGGCACGATGAGCCCCTATCAGCATGGCGAAGTCTACGTGACGGACGACGGGGCCGAGACAGACCTCGACCTCGGCCATTACGAGCGCTTCACCGGCGTTTCGGCGCACCAGGGCGACAACATCACCTCCGGACGCATTTATCGCGATATCATCGCGAAGGAACGCCGGGGCGACTACCTCGGCGCCACTGTGCAGGTGATCCCGCACGTGACGGATGCGATCAAGCAGTTCGCGATGGCCGACACTGAGGATCTCGACTTCGTGCTGTGCGAGATTGGCGGCACAGTGGGCGACATCGAGAGCCTGCCTTTCATCGAGGCGCTGCGCCAGTTGCGTAACGAGCTGGGGCGCGAGCAGACTTGCTTCGTCCATGTCACGCTCGTCCCCTACATTGCCGCTGCCGGCGAGCTGAAGACCAAGCCCACGCAGCACTCAGTGCGTGAGTTGACGGGACTTGGTATTCAGCCCGATATTCTGCTGTGCCGCTGTGAGCGCGAACTGCCGGAGAGCGAGCGCGCCAAGATTGCGTTGTTCTGCAACGTGCGTCGCGAGGCCGTGATCCCTGCGCTGGACGCTCCCAACATCTACTCGGTGCCGCTTCAGTATCACGGTGAGGGGCTGGACGCCGAAGTGCTGCACCACTTCGGCATGACCTCGCCAGCACCCGTGCTCTCGCGCTGGGCCGACATCGTCGACCGTTACCAGAACCCGGAAGGTGAAGTGACGATCGGCGTCGTGGGCAAGTATGTGGGCCTGCCAGATGCGTACAAGTCGCTGAACGAGGCTCTGGTCCATGGCGGCATGGCCAATCGCGTGAAGGTCAACATCAACTGGATCGACGCCGAGGTGTTCGAGCGCGAGGCCTCCGAGGTCGCAGCCCTTCTTGAGCCCATGCACGGTATCCTCGTTCCGGGTGGCTTCGGCGAGCGCGGAACGGAGGGCAAGATTGCCAGTGTGCGCTTTGCGCGTGAGCGCAGCGTGCCGTTCTTTGGAATTTGCCTCGGCATGCAGATGGCCTGCGTTGAGGCAGCCCGATCAGCTGGTATCGCGAGTGCATCCTCCACCGAATTCGGGGCTACTGAGGAACCCGTCGTCGGGATCATCACCGAGTGGATGAGCAAGGACGGCCTGCAGAAACGGGCGGAGGGCGGTGACCTGGGCGGCACGATGCGTGTCGGCGCCTATCCCGCCATGCTGTCCGCCAATAGCCATGTCGCGGCCATCTACGGCACCACCGAGGTTTCAGAGCGCCACCGCCACCGGTACGAGGTGAACGGCTCCTACCGCGAAGCTCTTGAGGGCAACGGGCTAATCTTCTCGGGCATGTCGCCCGATGGTCTCCTGCCGGAGATCGTCGAGCGGCCGGATCATCCTTGGTTCGTTGGCGTTCAGTTCCACCCCGAGCTCAAGAGCAAGCCTTTCGACCCGCATCCGCTTTTCGCTGGATTTATCGGCGCTGCTGTCCGTCAGGCGCGGCTGGTTTGAACTAAAAAGGGGCGGACCCGCAGGGCCGCCCCTCAACAGTTGTGCGCTCTTATGCTCAGGCGGCGGCAGCGTCAGCCTGCTCGCCGTTGTTGTCGACCACGGTGAGCGTATTGCCGCCAACCGCAATCTTCTTCGGCTTCATCGCCTCGGGCACTTCGCGCACCAGGTCGATCACCAGGAGGCCGTCTGCAAGGTCGGCGCTCTGAACGCGGACATAGTCCGCCAGTTCGAAGCGACGCTCGAAGCCCCGCTGGGCGATACCGACGTGCAGGAATTCACTCTCGCTCGACTCCTCGGGCTTGTTGCCCTTGACCACCAGCAGGTTGGCCTGCGCGGTGATATCGAGGTCAGCCGGCTTGAAGCCTGCGACCGCAAGAGTGATGCGATAAGCGTCGCTGCCGCGGCGCTCGATGTTGAAGGGTGGGTACTTGTCGCCGCCTTGCACCCGGGCCTGATTCTCGATCATGTCGAACAAACGATCGAAGCCGACCATCGTGCGGCGGTAGGGCGAAAAGTCGATACGGTTCATGACAAAAATCCTCCAATGAGCAATCTTCGTGTGTTCGAGGCCCGGGAACCCGGCACCCCGTTGGCGAGTCATCCCCGGTGGGCCATGACTCGTTTCGAGAGATATGGTAGCTGCCGGCGGTTTCAAGGGCCGCCAGACCCAAGAGAAAAGGACTGACGTCGAATGGCTCAAGCCAAGGTCGAGATCTATACCAAGTGGGGCTGTCCCTACTGCGTTGCCGCGAAGTCGCTGCTGGACAAGAAGGGCGTCTCCTACGAGGAGTACGACGTCACCATGGGAGGTGCGAAGCGAGCCGAGATGGTGGAGCGCGTACCGGGTGCGCGCACGGTTCCCCAGGTGCTGGCGGATGGAAAGGCGCTCGGCGGCTTCGACGATATCAGCGCTCTCGACGCCGATGGCAAACTCGACGCGGTGCTCGGAATTTGAGCACTGCGCCAGCGGCGTCGCGCGTCGCCGTGCTGCAGATGACCAGCGGAGTTGATCCGGCAGCGAACGCGGTCGCCATTTCTGCCGCCGTTCAGGAGGCTAAGGAGGGCGGTGCAGCCATGTTGTTCACCCCCGAAATGTCGGGGCTGCTCGACCGCAATCGCAAGAGAGCGGCACGCGCCATTGTTCCTGAGGAGCACGATGGAGTCCTGGCTGCAGTGCGGGAGGCGGCGGCGCGCGCCGGCCTTTGGGTCGCGATCGGCTCACTTGCCGTCGAGCGCGATGATGGCCGATGGGCCAATCGCTCTTTCGTGATCGACGCCAGCGGTGAAGTCGTGGCGCGTTACGACAAGCTTCACATGTTCGATGTGGATCTTGCCGATGGAGAGTCCTGGCGCGAGTCCAACGCCTACGTGGCGGGAGACGCACTGGTCACCGCCGAGACTCCGCTCGGGCGTCTGGGGCTCTCGATCTGCTACGATATTCGCTTTCCAGCGCTGTTCGAAGCGCTGGGCCGGGCGCGGTGCGATGTCATTGCCATCCCGGCCGCCTTCACGATCCCGACCGGGCAAGCGCATTGGCATCTCTTGCAGCGAGCCCGTGCGGTCGAGGCAAGTGCGTTCGTTATCGGAGCGGCCCAGGTGGGGCGCCACGAAGATGGGCGTTCGACTTACGGCCATAGCCTGGTGGTAGACCCCTGGGGCGATGTCCTGCTTGACCTTGGTGGCGAATCTGCATGTCTGGGATTTGCAACCATCGATCGCGCTCGAATTGCCGAGGTGCGCTCGCAACTTCCGAGTCTTGCCAATCGGCGCGCGATTCCCAATTAGGCGATCCGATGATTGTATTCGATCTGGAATGCCGTGAGGGCAGTCACAAGTTCGAGGGCTGGTTTGGGTCCTCCGACGATTTCACGCGCCAGCAGGAGCGCGGGCTTGTGATATGTCCGCACTGCGGTTCGCCGGATGTCGGCAAGGCGATCATGGCGCCGCGCATCGGACGGAAGGGAAATCAGCTTCCGACCCCTGTTCGTCCTGAGAAGATGAAAGCGGAGCAAGTCCCGTCGGCTCCGATGGCTTCTGCGCCTATGCCGCCTGAGGCGGTTGCGCTGATGCATAAGCTCGCAACCATGCAGGCGGAGGCGCTCAAAACGTCTCGCTACGTTGGCGAGAGCTTCACCGAGGATGCGCGCGCCATGCATTATGGAGAGCGGGATCCAGAGGCTATTCACGGGCAGGCGACGCTGGCCGAGGCGCAGGAACTCATCGAGGAGGGCATAGCGGTCGCACCCTTGCCGTTCCCTGCGGTGCCGCCCGAGCAGGCGAACTGATTGCAAAGGCGCACGGCGCCGCTTAAGAGACAGCTTGCGTGCGCCCGTAGCTCAGCAGGATAGAGCACCAGATTCCTAATCTGGGGGCCACAGGTTCGAATCCTGTCGGGCGCACCATTTCTCAAGGATTGCGGTCATCGCGCTTTGGCGATCAAGGGTTGGCGATCTGTCCAGTCGATGCAGAGGTGTTGGTACCCTGCATGCAACCGGAGTTTCTCAGATCAGTGGCTCCGAGATGGTTCAGTTCTCCCATACCTTCCCGGAGCCATAAGGGTCAGGCGCGGTTTCTTACCCGAACGGGACCGCGCGGAACCGTTGTGCGCGCAGCTGGCGGTTTGAAGTAGCGCGACTCTTCGATCGGATCGATGTAGGCGTCCCCATCCTTGATCTCGATGTCGGCCACCGGAACGCCTCGTCCGTCTTCCAGGACGAGCGCGGCCACGTGCTGGCGCTCGGGATCAACCAGCATCCGCTGTATAGTGCCGAGCCTGCGGCCATCGTATGTCCGCAGTGCGCGCCCGCGCAAGTCCTGTTCCTCGTTCTCGAGCTTGTACTTGTCGAGATCTGTGAGACTTGTGTACTGGTCTACCACAGTCAGTTCTCCTCTCTTCGTTACAGTGTCGCTTGCGGTTACGGCCGCGACATTATTTCGATGTCGTCTTCATCAACCACGAGGAAGGCGTCCTGCTCGTTGGCAATCCGCCGAGTGTCGGCATCGAGTGCTTTACCGGGCAAATCGGAGAGGAAGGTGGCATCGCGAACCATGCCGTTTCGGACACGAAGCTGCTGACCGGCGTTGATGTCCTTGGGGACTTCGCGCGGCGCATCGATGATGATAGCGAACATGCGGCGGCCCTCATGCTCAACCCAGAACCCGCGGTCGGTCGGGACTTCCGGAACGGCAACGTCAGCCTGGAAGTCGTCGCGTCCGATGTAGGTTGCGGGCGTTTCCAGAATGCTCGCGATTGTGAAAGCTCCCTCGCCAGCATTGGGCGAAGCGGGAGCGACTGGATCGACGGGTGCAACAGCGACCGGCTCTGCGCCGACGATCTCGTTGTTGGCGAGTTCTTCGTTCTCGTTGCTTCCTGCGATCCACCAAATGACGAGAGCTAGTGCAATCAGCGCTAAAAGGACCCAGAGCCAAGTCATGCTCCTTTTGCGTTCGACGGGTATCTCAGCCAAGGCTTCCTCCTGTTTTGGCAGGCCTTTGCCTTTAAGCGAGGCTTATCCAGGAGCGGAGGCTTCGTGCGGCAAGGGCCAAGGACTCCTGTACAGAAGGTCGGTGCAGCCATGCGGTTCCGAGAAAATGCAAAATGGTGTGGTTTGCGATCTTCGAACCACTTTCGCGTGGTAGGATGCGTCCCGTCGCAATGCGGCAATAGCCTTGCTGTCGGCAGGCCATTCACGATTCTTTTATTCTGGGCTTTCAGCATCCGCGCCGGGGGCAATTATGATGTGATGCGGCTTTCCCTGGTCCGTTCTGGCGTGGATGTTGATGACGATGCCATCTTCATTCAGATCATAGGGCACTTCGATCCTGCGGCCGTCATCGCTCTCCACAACCAAGTGGTCCGCTCCCGCGAGGAAGGACGATACCACCATGCCGCACATGGCGAGAATCATTGAACGATCGCTGCTCCTGACGGTCCCTCCAGCATCGAAGTTCGCCTCGACCTGCCAGCTGCCATTGCTGGCCCTGTTCGCGAAAGTGAAGCGAGCGCTTCCTGCTACGATCAGAGTCCAGCAGGGGCGTCCCTCGGTATCTCTCCCCTTGATTTCGAGCAGACCGGAGCTCGCGAACTCGATCATATGAATGCGGGTGCCCAGCAGTCTCGCAAACTGCTCGTCAAGAGTATCGGACCGCGTGCTTGCGGTCACCGCAAGCGGCGTGGGAAGGGCGCAGCCCTGGTCCTGAAACATGAAATCGCCTTCGGATCGTTCGCGTTCTGACTGATTGCCGTTTCTCATTATAGACGATCCACCTTCTTGCCGCCCCCCTCTCGGCAGGCCGTGCAGAAAACTCCAGAGTTTCGTGAGTGTGCCGGATGAAGAACGTCGCGCAACATAGCGTCTCTCGACAATCAGCGTCTTATCGCCGACAAGCCCGGAAAAGCATGCCGGGTGAACGCGGCGGCGGATTGGGAGAGCTGCGTGACCTACCTCGGCGAATTTCGTCGCAATTTGCGACCTCTGCTTGCTGCAAGCTTGGGATCAGGCACAAGCATTCCGCTGTTCGCCTACACCAATAGCGTGTTTGCACCGCATCTGGTGGAGGAGTTCGGGTGGTCACGCGCGCAGTTCGCCCTGATTGGTCTGGCTACTCTTACCACTCTTGTCGTGCTGCCGTTCGCTGGCCGATTTACGGACAGCAAGGGCGTGCGTCCCGTTGCCCTTCTGGGGACCCTCCTCGTTCCGCTCTGTTTCCTGGGTTATGCGGCCCAGAATGGAAGTTTCTTGTGGTATGCTGCGGTGTTCACTCTCGTGCTGGCCGTCGGCAGCCTTACGAGCCCGCTAGTCTACACCCGCCTGATTGCGGAAAACTTCAGTCGCGCCACCGGCCTTGCTCTCACGGTGGTCAACTGCGTTCCTGCAGCGCTTGCGATCGTGCTCGTACCGCTGCTGAACTGGTGGATCGAGGTCTACGACTGGCGTAGCGCCTACCTTGCGCTTGGCGCAGTGAGCCTTCTTGGCGGACTGGCCGCAATTTCGCTCATTCCGAGGAAACGACCACAGCCCGAGCCAACTCAGGTCGCCGCTACAGAGGTCGTCAGCGCAACGCCCCAGATCGCCAGCGCCACGCCCCAGACCGCCACGGCTCGGCAAGACTACAAGGCGATCTTCTCCAGCCGCCTATTCTGGATCGTCTTCCTCGGCATGTTCCTATGCTTGCTGCAGATGCCACTGCATTCGACGCAGATGAACCTGATGCTCGTGGACAACGGCATTTCGACGCAGGCTGCTGCCAACATCGTTCCGCTCTATGCGTTCGGTACTATCGTCGGCAGAATCGGCTGCGGTCTTGCACTAGACCGCTTCGCCACGCCGCCGGTCACCACAATTTCCTTGATCCTCCCGGCCGTTGGATTCTTTCTGCTTGGCACTGATCTCGACAGCTTGCTTGTCATCGGAATCGCCATGTTCATCGTGGGCCTGTCCATCGGTGCCGAGTCGGATCTTATCTCCTATCTAGTCGCGCGTTATTTCAAGCTGCGGATCTACGCGACCACGCTGGGTCTGCTGTACTGCGTGTCGTTCCTGGCCTCCGCACTTGGTGCCTTGGGCATCAGCTGGACTCTCGCGGCCAGCGGCAGCTTCTCACCCTATCTGTTCTTCCTCAGCGGTGCGGTGATTGTCGGCAGCCTCCTGTTCCTGCTGCTCCCTTGGAGTTCAGAGCATGAGAAGGTGGGCTGATCCCTCTGACCGGAGCACTCCCACGGCAACGGCGGTTGTCGTGTGGATCAGCTCCGGCGAGCAAAAGGAGTGATTCGCAGTCCAGCCGCAGTGAGAACAATGGTCCCGAAAAAGCGGCTGAAACGATCTTCTTAGGCAAAGATCCGGCCTTCAAGGCCGTGAGAACAGCGATATCGCGCTGGCGATGGCTGGGGCGGCAGGATTCGAACCTGCGAATGCCGGTACCAAAAACCGGTGCCTTACCACTTGGCGACGCCCCATCGCGTTGGTGAGGGGCGCTTAGCTGCTAACCTTGCTGATGAAAAGGCCCCTTGCTGCATCCGCTGCTTTATGTCAGCGGGCCGCCATCGACGGCTTGAGGGATATGGCCGTCATTTTCAGGGAGATGCACAAATGAGGCATACAGCTGCCAAGCTGTTTCTTTTTGCGACGACCGCGCTGGGGAGCTTCGCTCCGGCCATGGCGCAGGACGGGGGCGACATCGTCGTTACCGCACGTCGTACGGAAGAGCGCCTTCAGGACGTTCCGATTTCGATCACCGTCTTCAACCAAGAGCAGGTCAGCAACCGGAACATCGTGTCCGGCGCCGATCTCGCCACTTACACCCCGTCGCTGGCCGCCAACTCGCGCTATGGCGCAGAGACCGCGACCTTCGCTATCCGCGGCTTCACGCAGGAAAGCTTCACCTCGCCGTCGGTCGCGATCTATTTCGCTGACGTCATCGGTCCGCGTGCACAGGGCGGCACGCCCGGTGGTAACGGCGCTGGCGTGGGTCAGTTCTTCGACCTTCAGAACGTTCAGGTTCTGAAAGGCCCGCAGGGTACGCTCTTCGGTCGTAACACCACGGGCGGCGCGGTTCTGATCGTTCCGCAGCGTCCCAAGGACGAGCTGGGCGGCTACATCGAGGGTTCGTACGGCAACTACGACATGAAGCGCGTGCAGGGCGCGTTGAACGTTCCTCTGGCAGATACGTTCAAGGTCCGTCTGGGCTTCGACCGCATGAAGCGCGACGGCTTCCTCAAGAACCAGGCGTCCGTCGGCCCGGATGCGTTCGGAGACGTTGACTACACTGCATTGCGCCTGAGCATTCTCGCCGAGCTGACGCCGGATCTCGAGAACTACATCATTGCGCGTTACAGCAAGTCCGACACCAATGGCACCGCCGGCAAGCTGGTGGGTGCAAACGCAGCGGGATGCGACGCGGGTGTCGATCGCTCGCGCTTCGGACTGCCGAGCCCGACGAGCACCGCCTATTACCTCGCGCCCCTGGCTTGCGCTCAGTTGCAGCGTTCAGAAGCACGCGGCGACGGGTACTTCGACGTCGAGGTGAACAACCCCAACCCGTTCCTGAAGATCGAGCAGTGGGGCGTGCAGAACACGACCACCTGGAACGTCAGCGATACGATTACGCTGAAGAACATTGCCAGCTATCAGGAGTTCCGTCAGCGGCAGTCGTTCAACATCGGCTCGGACAACTACAGCGTGCCGGCTCCGGGGACCGATCCCCGCTGGTTCAACACGCCCGCTTCGCAGGTGGGTCTGCCGTTCACATGGGTCGGCCTCGCGCCCGATCCGAACTACGACAACGTGAACCAGGCGACCTGGACTGAAGAGTTCCAGATCCAGGGCCGTACGACCGATGGTTCGCTGAACTACGTTCTTGGCGGCTATTACGAAGGCAGTGCGCCGGGAAGCCAGTTCCAGGGCTCGCTCTCGCCAATCACGACTGTGCTTCAGCCGTCGCAGACGGGTGCACCGATCCCGATCTTCACCACCGTGAGCTGTGCGAACCTGCAGGCGCTGGATTGCACCGCAATCAACAACGTCGGCAATCCGCTGATCCCGTCGATCATCCAGAACTCGCTCACGCGTTACTGGTATCAGAACGTCGGCTTCTTCGCTCAGGGAACCTACGCCCTGACCGATCAGCTCTCGCTGACAGGTGGCATCCGCTACACGATCGACAAGGTGAAGGGGCAGGGCGCTACGCGCACGATCCGCATCATCAACGGTGCTCCGCCGATCATCGGCTGCGCCGCCAGCGGAACGGGTCCTGACTGCCTGACCACGATCAAGCAGAAGTCCGAAAAGCCCACGTGGCTGATCAGCCTTGACTACAAGCCGACCAACGACGTGCTGCTCTACGCGAAGTACGCTCGCGGCTATCGTCAGGGCAACGTGAACGCTTCGAACACGATCCCGGTCGCATGGGGTCCGGAGAAGGTCGACACGTACGAAATCGGTGCGAAGACCTCGTTCCGCGGTACGCTGTCGGGCTATTTCAATATCGCTGCGTTCTACAACGACTTCTCGAACCAGCAGCTCGCCGCAAACCTGATCCCGAATGGCACGGTGCCCAACGCGTCGCCTTCACAGGCGATCGTGAACGCCGGTAAGTCGAAGATCCAGGGCGTGGAAGCTGATGCTTCGATTTCGTACGAAGGTGCCAACCTCAACGTGGGTTATGCGTACCTCGATACCGAGCTGAAGTCTTACAATCCGCCGGCGTTCGAAGGCTATTTCGAGCCAACCACCGGCGCTCTGATCGGCGGTGACCTTCCGCTTTCGCCGAAGCACCGCTTGACCGTCACGCCGTCGTACACACTTCCGCTGGATTACAGCATCGGACGCGTGAGCATTTCGGCGACCTACACCTACACGGCCAAGCAGGTTGCCACGAACGACTCGCCGTACGGTGTTCTGCCGTCGTCGGATCTGTGGAACCTCAACCTGAACTGGAACTCGGTGGGCGGCAGCCCGGTCGATCTCGCAGCGTTCGTCACGAACCTGACCAACGAGAAGTACCCGGTGTTCGTTGGCAACTCGTGGCTCTCCACGGGTTCCGAGAACCTGATCCTCGGCCAGCCGCGGATGTACGGCGCGCGTCTGCGCGTCACCTTCGGCGGCGGCTGAAGTCGCAAGAGGAACTGACCTGCAGGCCAAGGCCTGCAGGTCAGAGACTTGCTACTGGTCCTAAAGCGAAGGCCCGCCGACCTGATGGTTGGCGGGCCTCTCGTTTTCTGGGCTATTCTGATGGCCGTTCAGGGCCTCTTACATAAGGGCATCGATGTCCTGTGCCTGGTGACGCTCCCGCAACAGCCCGTCACCCTCGCGGTTGACCTTCGTGCCTCGCATCACCCCTTTGCGTTGGCCAAGTTCCTGAGCCCAGCGCGCCACATTGGTATAGCTTGCCATATCGAGGAAGCGGAACGCGTCTCCGTAAGCCTCGCCTCGAGCCAGGTAGCCCAGCCAGCCATAGGTCGCGATATCGGCGATCGTGTACTCGTCGCCCGCAAGGTATCGCTCTTCGCCCAACCGCCGGTCTGCCACGTCGATGATACGCTTGGTCTCCATCGTGTAGCGATTTATCGGGTACTCATACTTTTCTGGGGCATAGGCATAGAAGTGCCCGAAGCCCCCGCCGATCACCGGGGCCGTCGACATCTGCCACATCAGCCATGACAGGCATTCGGCAACCCCCTTCGCGTCTGTCGGAATGAAGGCGCCGAACTTCTCTGCAAGATGCAACAGGATGGCGCCCGACTCGAATACGCGAAACGGCTCCGAGCCGCTGCAGTCCAGGAGAGCAGGGATCTTTGAGTTAGGATTGATGGCGACGAAGCCTGAGCCGAACTGATCTCCGTTCGCAATTTCGATCATCCACGCGTCATACTCCGCCTCTGCATGGCCGGCGGCGAGGAGTTCCTCGAACATGATCGTCACCTTCTGCCCGTTCGGTGTTCCGAGCGAGTAGAGCTGGAACGGATGCCGCCCACGAGGCAGTTCCTTCTCATGCGTCGCTCCCGCAATCGGGCGATTGATGTTGGCGAAGCGGCCTCCACTTTCCTTGTCCCAAGTCCAGACTTCGGGCGGCGTGTAGGTGGTATCTTCCATGCGCTTCACATCCTTGCTGATCGGAGGAGCCCTTCATCTAGGACTCCGCGATGGTCGCGCAAGGTCTGGGCAGGAGAGCCGGAACCCACCGCCGAGCAGAGAGTCCACGACCCGCAGGCGAGGACTGGCGCAGACTTGGGCAGGGCACCGATGACGGGAAGGAGCGTGAGAACGGTCGCAGTTGGTCGCGACCCAGAAGTTCAATCAGCGCGTAGTAGACGACTTGCGAACGGACGGCTGTCGTCAGGTGTCTTCGGACCCGGCCTCTCAACCGCCTGCCATCCTGCATATCGAAGGAGGGGGGAAGGGCGCCTTTGGTGGAGACGCTTGGTTCTTGCGCGAGGCTTCAGCCGCCCCAAAGCGGCTTCAAACGCCCACTCTCGGAGCGCTCGGATCTGTTGCAGGGATATAGGGTATATTGGGTGTGGTGCCGGAGGCAGCTTGCATCGCAGGGTGGAAGGACGGGGGAGGTTTGCCTCCCCCTCCCGAGTACTTAGCTGAGTTTCATCACCCAACCATGAGGATCCGGAGCCTCGCCGCGCTGGATTGCCACAAGTCGGTCCTTCAGCTCCTGCGTCAGCTGCCCCGGCCCGCCGCTACCGATCGTGAACTCTCCGTCGTGCCCGGCGACTTTTCCGACCGGCGTGACCACGGCAGCCGTACCGCAAGCGAAACATTCGACGAGGCGCCCTGACTTCGCGTCCTCTCGCCACTGATCGAGGCTGTAGCGCTCCTCACGAACGGTCAGACCCTCGTCACGCGCCAGGGTGAGAAGGCTGTCGCGGGTGATACCCGCCAGGATCGTGCCAGACAGCGGCGGCGTCAGAAGCGTGCCGTCGTCGAAGACGAAGTAGAGGTTCATGCCTCCCAGTTCTTCAACCCACTTGTTCTCGACAGCGTCGAGGAACACGACCTGATCGTGCCCTTCGCGGATCGCCTCGGCCTGGGGCACCAGGCTTGCCGCGTAGTTGCCGCCGCACTTTGCCGCACCAGTGCCGCCGGGAGCGGCACGTGTGTACTCCTGGCTAACCCAGATGGACACGGCAGGCGCGCCTGACTTGAAGTAGTTGCCTGCCGGGCTGGCGATGACGATGTACTTGTATTCCTTGGCCGGACGCACGCCGAGGAAAACCTCCGACGCGAACATGAAGGGCCGAAGGTAAAGCGATCCGCCTTCAACGCTCGGCAGCCAATCGCGATCCGCTTCGACCAGGCGCCGCACCGATTCGACGAACACGTTTTCCGGCAATTCGGGCATGGCAAGCCGCCGAGCCGATCGGTTGAAGCGCTCAGCATTCGCGTAAGGGCGAAACAGGGCAACGCTCCCGTCCGGGTGACGATACGCTTTCAGCCCCTCGAAGATCTCCTGTGCATAGTGGAGCACGGCGCATGCCGGATCGAGTGCGATCGGTCCGCGCGGTCCGATCACTGCGTCATGCCACCCCCGCTCCTCGGTCCATTCGATCGTGACCATGTGCTCTGAGAACTTCGTCCCAAAGCCGGGGTTGGCGAGCACCGCCGCGCGCTCGTCCGCGCTGATGGGCGAAGTGAGGGGCCGATTGGTGAATTGCAGGCCGGTATCGGCGACAGTCGCCATGAAGCGGGATTCCTTCAGCTTTGAGGTCAGTGAGCCGTTGAACGAAAATTGCGCGTTTGACAACCTAAAGGCAACTTTAGGTCGCGGAGGCTTCCTTCTAGCACGAGGGCACAATGACGCAAACGCCGGCGGAGCGAACGCTACCCGGCTCCTTCTACATGGAGGGCGAGGCGGTTGGAGCCGCTCTCAAGGCTCCGGCGCAGCTTCAAAGAAGGCGAGTCGGTGCGAATGCTGCAGTAGCGTGCAGAAATGAGAAGGGCCGCACCGGGAATACCGATACGGCCCTTCGCATGGTCAGCGGCCGGAAGTGCCGCCAGCGAAACCTTTATCGCTTACTGCTTAAACTTCAGCGATAATGCCTCGCGACGGAAATTGCCGACCTCTCTGCTGAACCATGAGACATCGGATCACCTCCTTTCGCGCTGTTGAGCCAAGATGCCGCACTTAAGCGGCGGGGGCTGCTGGCGCCTTGAAGGGACCCTTCGGATGCCAGCCTGCCCTGCCTCTAATTGTGGGAAATTCTGGAGCGCACAACAAGCCTTGCAATCATTTTTTTTGGCGGCAAGATCGCCTGCTCGCGCTGCTTTCCCCAGCTTCGCCCGAGGGCTTGAGGCTCGGTGGATAGATCAGCGGCAATCCTCGATCACTCGGCTCACCTCCGTCCAACTCGGGACGTACAGCGTTGGCATGCCTGATGCCTCGACAGCGAAGCGGCCGCGCGTGAACGCCATGGCGTCCAGCAGAGGATCTCGAGCGGCGAGGCTTACTGTCACTGCGCCTCCTTGGGGTATCGCGGCAAAGACCCGCGTTTGTGATTGCGTGCGAACGGTCAGAGTTGCACTACCGGAAAACTGTGTGCTGGCAGAAGGCTCGCGCCGCTCGATGTGAATGGTCCGTGCGGTCGGGTCACACCGCAGGGTGAGGCGGTTTCCGGCGAAGCGTGCGACGGATTGCTGTCCTTCCATGTTCCATTGCCAATTGCCTGCCGTCACGGGCGCGTCGATCCAATCGGTCCGTGGCGCGGCCGCTGGCGGGGGGCTTGGTGTTCGGGCAGGCGGCGGAGGAGCCGGGGCTTGCGCGGGAGGTGGGATGATACGCTGACTGGCGCAAGATGCCACCGCGAGAGCTCCGATCGCCAGCGCGGCGGGTGCGAGCAGGTTTGCCTTCATGGCCATGGTATGGAATGAGACGCTCTCCACCACAAGCCCGCTCCAGCCATGTCCAACTCGCACTCGCCTCGACCTGCCGCCCGTAAGGGCCCGGCCAAACTGCGCGCAGATCAACTGCTCGTGGACCGTGGGCTTGCCGAGAGCCGAACGCGCGCGCAGGCGCTTGTTCTCGCCGGCCTGGTTTTTACGGGGGAGGTCAAGCTGGCGAAGCCGGGGCAGCAGTTACCCGCAGATGCGCCTCTGGATGTGCGCGGCCGAGACCATCCATGGGTGTCGCGCGGTGGCATCAAACTTGCGCATGCTATCGAGCACTTCGCTTTGGATCCGGCTGGGGCGGTGGCGATGGATATCGGCAGTTCGACCGGCGGCTTTACGGATGTCCTGCTTTCCAAGGGGGCATCTCGGGTCTTCGCCGTCGACTCCGGCACAAATCAGCTTGCATGGAAGTTGCGGCAGGATCCTCGAGTAACAGTGCTGGAACAGACCAGCGCACGTGTGCTCACGCGCGAGCTGATCGACGCTGAGTGCAATTGGGTGGTGTGCGATGCCAGCTTCATCGGACTGGCCAAGGTCCTGGAAGTGCCTCTGTCGCTTGCCGGGGGCGAATGTACGCTGGTGGCGCTTATCAAGCCGCAGTTCGAAGTCGGTCGCGGCGAAGTGGGTAAAGGTGGGGTGGTGCGTGACCCGCAGTTGCATCAGCGGGTATGCGGCGAAGTGCAAGACTGGCTTGTCGCAAAGGGCTGGTCGGTGCGAGGACTTGTCGAGAGTCCGATCACCGGGCCAGAGGGCAATGTCGAATTCCTCATCTATGCCACGCGCGGAAAGTGAGCCGTTCACCAATTCTTGCGTGTTTGCCCGCATTGCTTAACAGATCGAAAGGGTACCACCGATTCGGCGGAGAAAACGGGCGGATGAACTTCCTGGCGTCCACAGGGCAATTGCGCGCTGGTCTTATCCGTTCGGCTCTCATTTGCGTACCGCTGGTGCTTCTGCTTGGTACGCTTTCGGGAACGCTTTCCGGCACTAATGCCGAAGGAGCGTGGTTCGCTGCATTGGAAAAGCCAGACGCCTATCCCCCTCCTGCCGCGTTTGGGATCGTCTGGGGTGTTCTCTATGCGCTCATGGGCATGGCGCTCGCCTTGGTAATTTCCGCCTACGGTGCACGAGGCAGAGGCCTCGCGATCATCGCCTTTGCTGTGCAATTGGCGGTCAATCTGGCTTGGTCACCGATTTTCTTCGGAGCGCACCGCATGAGTTGGGCGCTCGTCGACATCCTGCTGCTCGACGTGGCGATCGTGGTGACCATGGTCCTGTTCGCACGGGTGCGGCCGGTAGCTGCTTGGCTCTTGGCGCCATACCTCGTCTGGGTTCTCTTTGCGTCCTATCTCAACTGGGCCATTCTCCAGAAGAACCCGGATCTGGACGGCATTCAGGTTCCAGTGGCTGTGCAGAGGATCGAGTTCTGATCGTCACACTTGCGGACGATGAAAATACCGCCCATCTAAAGACCATGCAGAGCGACAATCCCATCATATCCGACTTCGTCAAGCTGATGAACAGTGCGGCCGGCACCTTGGCCGGCGTTGGGCGTGAGGCGCGGGACTCCGCGCGTGAACGCTTCAAGGAGCTCATGGGCGAGATGGACTTCGTAAGTCGCGAGGAGTTCGAGACGGTCAAGGACATGGCCGCCAAGGCGCGCGAAGAGGCTGAGACCCTCAAGAAGCGTGTCGACGAACTCGAGATGAAGCTTATCGCGAAGAGCTGAAGGCGGCTGCAAGAGCGCGGCCCTCTTTCGATGTGAATTTGCTCCATTGCTCCATCCGTGCGAACTTCAATAGCCGATGGAGTACCGCGGACCTGCAATTGTCTGTTCCAATCGCAACCACGCTGAGACAGCCGTCGTCACACGGCTGCTGACAGCGGACCACGGTCTTCTCGGGGCTTACGTGGCGGGAGGGCGGGGACGGCAGTTGCGGCCTGTGCTGCTGCCTGGCAACTTTGTGGAGGCCGAGGTCCGTTCACGGGTTGAGAGCCAGCTTCCTTTCGCAAGACTTGAACTGCGGGAAAGCCGCGGGCCTTGGCTGGCGGAGCCACTACCCGCCGCGGGGATCGCCTGGGTAACCGCGCTGACCGCGGTGGCCTTGCCAGAGCGTCAGGCATTCCCCGCATTGTTCAGTGCGCTATCCGCGCTACTGACGGCGATCTGCGTCGCCCCGTCGGCGCGGGGTTGGGTCATTCCCCTGCTGTCCTATGAAGTACTCCTGCTGCGTGAACTGGGCTACGGCGTGACGGTAAAGCGCCCCGAGGAGGGCGACTGGACTGGCATTTTTGCTGCGTTTGACCGAATTGGTCGCGAGCTTGAGCGCTACCCGCTTGCCGAACGGCACGTAGGCGTTATGGCGACCCGCGCTATCCTGAGGGATCGGTGGGCGCGGATTGCCGGCGCCTGAGCTGGTGGGGACGAAGATGAGCGCAAGTGCAATGCGGGTGGCGGTTTTTGCCGGAGACGGAATCGGCCAGGAGGTCACTGCTGAGGCGGTCCGCGTGCTGGAGGCGCTCGATCTTCCTGGCCTGGAACTGGTCTATGGTGACGTCGGCGGTGTTGCCTACCGCAAGCACGGACATCCCCTTCCACCCGAGACACTCGACATCGCTCGTTCGTGCGGCGCTATTCTCTTTGGCGCGGTCGGTGACTTCTCTTGCGACCATCTGGAGCGTCACTTGCGTCCGGAGCAGGCAATCCTCGGGCTGCGCAAGGAACTGGGCCTGTTCGCGAATCTGCGTCCCGCAACTGTGTTCAAGGGCTTGGAAGATCTCACGACGCTGCGCCCTGAAGTCGCAGAGAAGATCGACCTGCTTATCGTCCGTGAGTTGAACGGAGACGTCTACTTCGGCGAGAAGGGCCTTCGTACGACCCAGGACGGGCGGCGTGAGGGGTGGGACATGATGTCCTACGCAGAGGACGAGGTCCGGCGCATCGCTCACACCGGTTTCAAGGCGGCAATGGGACGCCGCAGGAAGCTCTGCTCGGTGGACAAGGCCAACGTACTGGAGACTTCGCAGCTTTGGCGAGATGTCATGATCGAAGTCGCCAAGGAGTATCCCCAGGTCGAACTCAGCCATATGTACGTCGATAACGCGGCGATGCAGTTGGTGAAGAATCCCGGCCAGTTCGACGTCATTGTGACCGGCAATTTGTTCGGCGACATCCTTTCGGATCAGGCGAGCATGTGTGTGGGCTCGATCGGGCTGCTTGCATCCGCCAGCCTGGCCGAAAGCACTTTCGGCCTTTATGAGCCGATCCACGGCTCCGCGCCGGATATTGCTGGCAAAGGTCTCGCCAATCCGATGGCCACCATCCTCTCCGCCGCAATGTTGCTGCGCCACAGCTTCGGCCTAGAAACTGAGGCAGCGCGCATCGAGAGCGCGGTTGCGAAGGCGCTGGGGGATGGTATCCGCGGCGGCGATCTGGGTGGGCAGGCGGGGACCCGCGAGATCGGGGATGCGGTGCTCGCCCGATTGTAATCCGGCAAAGTTGATAACGCTAAACCATCCTTCAGGTTTGAGATATAGAGCGCGTGTCCATGAACATGCCCAGTCCCGCCCTTACTCTGGCTGTCTGTACGGCTGTGCAGCCACTGGAGCTGGCTATTGTTCTGCCGACGTTCAACGAACGCAATAACTTGGAGTCATTGGTCGAGCGGCTCGACGAGGCGCTGCGGGGCATCGCCTGGGAAGCGATCGTCGTCGATGACAACAGTCCCGATGGAACTGCCGATGCGGCGCGCGCCATTTCGCTGCGAGACCCACGTCTTCGCGTGATCCAGCGGATCGGGCGGCGGGGGCTGTCTTCCGCCGCGATAGAGGGGATGTGCGCTACCGCCGCGCCGATCGTTGCCGTGATGGACGCCGACCATCAGCACGATCCCAAGCTTTTGCCTGGGATGCTGCGAGCCATCACCTCGGGTGAATATGACCTCTCCTATGCCTCGCGCTTCTGCGAAGGGGCGAGTACCGAGGCTTGGAACCGTCCTGACCGCGTGAAAGCGTCCGGGCTGGCCAACAGCCTGGCACGCCGCGTCACCGGGCTGACGCTTACCGACCCGATGAGCGGCTTTTTCATGCTGCGCACGCAGACGCTTCGTGCCGATGCTCATCGCCTGTCGGGCGTCGGCTTCAAGATCCTTCTCGACATTCTTGCTACTGTGGAGACCCCGTTGCGCGTCAAGGAATTCCCGCTCGCGTTTGCCGCCCGTGCTGACGGGGAAAGCAAGCTCGACCGTACTGTCGTCTTCGAGTTTCTCGTCGGGCTTTACGACAAGTGGCTCGGTCGCGTGATCCCCACCCGGTTTGCCCTGTTCGGCACCATCGGCGCCATCGGCGTGTTGGTGCATATGGCGGTGCTGATGGTTTTTCTCGCCATCTTTGGAGGGCCGCCGATCCGAGGCCAGCTCGTTACAGCGTTTGAGGTGGGGCAGACGATCGCAGCAGTGTGCGCGATGACGTTCAACTTTTTCCTCAACAACGCGCTTACGTACGCCGACAAACGGCTCACGGGCTTTCTGCCGCTCGTGCGCGGCTGGGCCAAGTTCGCTGCAACGTGCTCCGTGGGACTGACCGCCAACGTTGGCGTGGCTGCCGTGCTCGTGCACTACGGGGTTCATGAGTACCCCGCTGCACTCACCGGCATCGTCATCGCTTCGGTCTGGAACTTCGCCCTCTCGTCCAAGTTCGTCTGGGGCAAGTACGGCACGGCCTGATCCCCTGCGCGAAGACGGCGTTCGTCGGACGCCGTTGACCGTTCGACGAACGGGCGCACCTTGCTGCGCCTGATTTCCCTAGGCCCCCCTTCGCCTTGTGAACGGGTTGCCTGAACTCCTGCGGGGAGGCAGGCAAATTGACCTAGCCCGAGATCCGGGTCAGTGCGCTGGCGGCCTTCATCAGACCCCTGACCCCCGATGAAGCCGTCAGCGCCAGCTGGCCAGCCAAGTCCACTGCAGAAAGCTCTGCTTTCCTCCGTGAAGCTGGCCTGCCGAGATAATCGGATAGAAGTAGACGAACATGGCCAGAGCAACGATGAGGGCAGCAGGTGTCAGCCAGCGCCAGTAGTCGTTGCGTCGCCATAGTGCGTCCAGGGCCAGCGCGAGGCAGCCCATCAGAAAGGCGCCGGGAAGAAGATAGTGGTAATAGAACTGGATCGGCTTTCCGTTCACGATCCAGATCCCAAGTGTCAGCACGTACAGAACGACAAGCGCGAGAGCATCATACCTGCGTCGCCAGAATGCTGCCCAGGCGCACCAGAGGAGCGCCGGCAGCCCCGCAAGCATCGTGAACGGGTTACCCACGAGGATAATCCCCCGCTGAGATCCGTCGGTGGCCTCGTACAGGTACCAGATCACGCGCCAGTTGCTCATCCATTGGTACCAGACGCTGCGATAAGGGTGCAGGCGCTTCACGCTGTCCTGCAATTCAATCATGTAGCGGTGGTGGGCGAGGGCGCCGAGCGGATCTATGGGCCTTTTGGTCCAAAAGAAGCCCGGCAAGTACGTCAGCCAGTATAGTGCAAGCGGAAGCACCCCTAGCCACCAGAACGCCTCGACCAGAGACACGCCCGGGATCGGCCCGGCCCCTTTGCTGCCGATGATCCTCCAGCCTCTCTCCCTTACGCGAAGCGCCAGGAAGAGGAGGCCAGGTAAAATCAGGATGGGCGCGACGCTCCACTTTGCGCCAAGAGAGAGGCCCATCGATATCCCGCAGAGTGCAAGCCGCAGTCTGGGTCGCCAATGAGGCTGATGGAGGACGGCGGCGAATTGCCACAGCGCCACCATGCCTAGCCCTGCAGAGATCATGTCGAGCATGGCGATGCGGCTCTGAACGAACCACAGGAAATTGACGGCCAGCAGGAACACCCCTGCGATGGTCGCGAAGCGCCGCCGGCTCACGTGCCAGAGCATGCGGCCGAAAGCATGCAGGCCCAGGACGCCGAACAGAAGGGAGGGGATCCGCCACGCCCAGGCGCGGTCGCCCAGAAGCGCGATCGAGGCGGCAATTACCTCCTTGGCAAACATCGGATGTTCGCGGTTCGCCGGGACGCCTTCGAGCATCTTGCGCGCCGCGATGACGTAGTGGACCTCATCGAAGTAGATCCTGCTCGGCACGTCCAGTCGATGCAGACACACGAGGAGGAAGGCAAAGCATAGCGCCAGGCACCAGGGCAGCGGATCGCGTTCGCTCGGAGCATGCATCGAGGCGGCGGCATAGGAGCCAAGTGCGCGGCCCGCAAGGCCGTTTGGCCTCTCCCCGCTTGTGCTTGGGGACGCTGGATCGTAGAGCGCCAGACCATGAAAAGGACGACCGGACAAGATCGCAGCAAGACGTCCAAGTGGCGTCCGGCCACGCAGGCGGTGCGCGGGGGCACCTGGCGCTCGGAGCAAGGGGAGACGAGCGAGGCGCTGTTCCTGACGTCTGGCTACTCCTACGATGATGCTGCCACGGTCGCTGCGCGGTTTGCGGGGGAGGAGCAGGGCATGACCTACTCGCGCCTGCAGAACCCGACCGTTCAGATGCTGGAAGACCGCATCGCTCTGCTGGAAGGGGCTGAGGCCTGCCGTGTGCAGGCTTCCGGGATGGCCGCCATGACGGCCGCCTTGCTGTGCCAGCTTTCGGCTGGAGATCACATGGTCACGGCGCGGGCGGCGTTCGGTTCCTGCCGCTGGTTGGGCGACCACCTCCTGCCGCGATTCGGCGTCGAGGTGACTGTCGTCGACGCGCGCGACAATGCTGCGTGGGAAGCGGCGATCAGGCCGAATACGAAGGTCTTCTTCTTCGAGACACCGGCCAATCCGACGATGGACATCGCCGACCTGGAGTACATTTGCGGCCTCGCGCGTGCTCACGGAATCACTTCGGTGATCGATAACGCGTTCTGCACACCCGTACTGCAGCGTCCGCTCGAGTTCGGAGCCGATGTGATTGCCTATTCGGCGACCAAACTGATGGACGGGCAGGGCCGGGTACTCGCCGGCGCGGTTTGCGGGAGCGAGGAGTTCATCAACGACAAGCTTCTGCCATTCCAGCGCAACACGGGGCCGAACCTTTCGCCGTTCAACGCGTGGGTCGTGCTGAAGGGGCTTGAGACTTTGGACCTGCGCGCCAAACGTCAAAGCGAAAATGCGCTGAAGGTGGGGCGCTTCGTTGAGAGCCGCGTCCCACGGATCCTTCATCCGTGGCTTCCGAGCCATCCTCAGCACGCCCTCGCGCGCAAGCAGATGGCCGACTGTGGACCAATTTTCAGCTTCGTTCTGGATGGGGGGCGTGAGCAGGCACATGCGCTGCTCGATGCTCTCGAACTCATCGACATATCGAACAACATCGGCGACTCGCGGTCGCTGATGTGTCACCCGGCTTCGACGACGCACCATAACATGGGGCCGGAGGGGCGCGAGGCTATGGGGATTTCCGAGGGAATGCTGCGGCTGAATGTCGGCCTGGAGGATCCTGACGACTTGATCGATGATCTGGACCAGGCGCTGACCAAGGCAGGCCTGTCGTAGCGGTTCTGTTGTGTCGTACACGGCGAAAGAACCGGACGTCGATCCCCGTTGCTGGCGCTGCGATGTGACCTCGGGTGATTAGAGATGAGCGGTGTTGTCCGCTCGCCGATTTGCCGTTACGCTCCCTCTTGAGATGAAGGAGCTTTTTCAGCACGCCGCCATCACTGATGGCATTACCGTTCGTGTCGCGGTCAACTTCCTGCCCGAGCAATCGCGCGTGGAGGCGGGCAAATGGTTCTGGGTCTATCACATCCGTATTGAGAACGGATCGGACCGCACAGTGCGGCTGGTGACACGACATTGGCGCATTACTGACGGGCACGGCGCCGTCAATCTTGTCGAAGGGGAAGGCGTGGTGGGCGAACAGCCGATCCTGCAGCCGGGCCAGAGCCACGATTATGTCTCTGGCTGTCCCCTTTCGACGCCGCAGGGCAGCATGGAAGGCTACTACACCTTTGAGTGCCACGATGGTGCCCAGGTGCGCGCTGCGATCCCGTTCTTCCCCCTCGCAGCTCCCGCAACCGCCGGCTGATCGGTCTTTCCGACCGGCAAGCAAACGTACGAACAAGACAGCGCACTCACCTGACGTTGTTTTGAAACTGTTGATCGCTGAGGTGAACTCAGGGGCTTCAAAACAGAAAGCCCCCGTCTCCCGAAAGAGACGAGGGCTTATCGGTGAGCTTAGGAGAGGAGCCTGATCAGGCTTGCTCTTCAGTCTCTTCTGCCGCGATTTCACCCGGCTCAAGGCTCGGATCGCGCTTCTCGGTGAAACCGGAGACGTCCTGTTCGAACATCGCGGCCATCACGTCCACGCCCTGCGACTGCAGTTCGGCTTCGTCGGGCGAACGCGCGACGTTGACCTTGACGTTAACCGAGACCTCGGGGTGCAGCGAAACGCGAACGTCGAAGATGCCGAGCGTCTTGATCGGGCGTTCGAGCACGATCATCTGCTTGGTGACGTTTGCGCCGTCTTCGTTCAGGGCGTCGACGATGTCGCGCACCGAAACCGAGCCGTAGAGCTGGCCCGAGTTCGACGAAGCGCGGATCAGGACGACCTGCTTGCCCTCGACGTCGCTCGAGTGCTTCTCAGCGTCCGAACGGCGCTCGGCGTTTTCTGCCTCGATCTTCGCACGGTTGGCTTCGAAGACCTGCTTGTTGCGCTCGTTAGCGCGCAGGGCCTTCTTGTTGGGGAGCAGGTAGTTCCGAGCGTAACCGTCCTTGACAGTGACGACGTCGCCGATGGCGCCGAGCTTTTCGACGCGCTCCAGGAGGATGATGTCCATGGGGCTTTCCTCCTTACTTGACGATGTAGGGGAGCAGGCCGATGTGCCGGGCGCGCTTGATCGCCTGGCTCAGCTCACGCTGCTTCTTGGCCGAAACGGCCGTGATACGGGAAGGTACGATCTTGCCGCGCTCGGACATGAAGCCCTGCAGCAGACGCACGTCCTTGTAATCGATGGTGGGCGCATTCTTACCCGAGAAGGGGCAGGACTTGCGGCGACGGAAAAAGGCGCGTGCCATGTGTCAGGCTCCTTCACGTTCGCGACGGCGAGTGCGCTCGCGGTCGGACTTGCGCATCATCACAGAGGGGCCGCCCTCGTGCTCGTCAACGCGGATGGTCATCCAGCGGATGACGTCTTCGTTGATCGAGGTCTGACGCTCGAGCTCAGCGACGGTATCGCCCGAAGCTTCGATGTTCAGCATCACGAAGTGCGCCTTGCGGTTGCGCTTGATCTTGTAGGCGAGATTCTTGAGGCCCCAGGTCTCGGTCTTGGTGACCTTGCCCTCGTTGTTCTCGACGATCTCGGTTGCGGTGGCGGCCAGCGCATCGACCTGCGCTTGGCTCAGATCCTGGCGGGCCAGGAACACGTGCTCGTAAAGCGGCACGGCAGCTTCCTTTACATCTGTAACCGATCGCTGGCTTGTCCGCACCATTGCGGGGCCCCTCCGGCTTTCTTCAGTTTCCACGGCACAACTGTGTCGGGGAAGCGCAGGCCCATAGCGATTTGCATGCAGAACGCAAGCAGCGACTGGTCGAGCGGCCTGGCGGTCGGTGGAACCATCGGCGAGCTGGGTGCTTTTCGCTTGGCCCTCGCCATGGCACGCGAAATCGGCCACTGAGAGCCACTTTTCAGAACAGGGAGTGCGTTACTGCCATGCCTTCAGGTCTCGTCGCGCTGCTGGACGATATCTCCGTTATTGCTCGCGCTGCCGCGGCCTCGGTCGACGATGTGGCTGCAGGCGTGGCCAAGGCGGGAAGCAAGGCCGCGGGTGTAGTCATCGACGATGCCGCCGTGACGCCTTCCTATGTGACCAACTTCACGCCCGAGCGGGAGCTGCCGGTGATCTGGCAGATCGCCAAAGGTTCACTGTTCAACAAGCTGGTCATTCTCCTGCCGGTTGCGCTGTTGCTCAGCGAGTTCTTGCCAGGCGCCATCACGCCGTTGCTGATGCTGGGCGGCCTGTTCCTCTGCTTCGAGGGCGCAGAGAAGGTCATGGAAAAGCTGGGTGGTACCAAGCACGGTGAGACACTGGACGAGGAGATCACCGACGTTGTCGCTTTCGAGAAGGCGCGGATTTCTGGCGCCGTGCGGACAGACCTGATTCTCTCTGCCGAGATCATGGCGATCTCGCTTGCTGAGGTGGCCGGTGAAGGACTGGTCGCGCGGGCCGCGATCCTTGCGGCGGTGGGTATTGTCATCACGGTGCTGGTCTATGGTGCGGTCGGTCTCATCGTGAAGATGGACGACATCGGGTTGCACTATGCGAAGCACCGTAGCGCTTCGGTGCAACGCACTGGGCGCATGCTGGTCCACGCAATGCCTTACCTGCTTCTGGTGCTGTCGTCGGTGGGAACCGTGGCGATGCTCTGGGTTGGGGGAGGGATCATCCTGCACGGCCTTGAGGAGCTTGGATTTGCCGGCCCCGCTCATATCACTCACGATGCGCAACACGCTGTCGCCCACGCTACGGGATCGCTGGGCGGTGTGCTGGGCTGGCTCACGTATGCAATTGCTTCAGCCGTGGTGGGGCTGGTGTTAGGCGCGATCGTCGCGTTTGGCGTTCACACGGTGACCTCTGCCCGCGGCAAGCCTGCGCACTGACAAGCTTCACGGAAGATTGGCGAGCAGATCCTTCGCGAAAATAGTCAGGGTGTCATCGCGTGCACCCATCACGATAATGCGGTCTCCCGCGCGTGCCAGCTCCGCGATACGCGCTGCGCAGTCTTCCCGTGAGGGCAGGTACTCCGCTTGCCCGCCAGCCTTATCGATCATTTCGACGATGCGCTGGCTACCCTGGGTGCGGTCGACAGTGCCGCCGAAGTAAACGGGGTCGCACAGGATGACGATGTCCTCGGCTCCCAGCTTGTGCGCGAAGACTTCGGCTAATTCCGCACCCATCTGGCGAAGTGGCCCATACCCGTGCGGCTGGAAGAAGGCGATGACCCGCCCCGGGTGAGCCTTGAGGGTGGAGAGAGTTGCGGAGACCTTGTCGGGGTTGTGGCCGAAATCGTCGATCACGGTGATGCCCGAAGCGCTGGAGCCCACTACGTCGAAGCGCCGCGCGAGACCGGCGAATGATTGTAGCGATGCGATGCTCTGCGACACAGGAACCCCCAGTGCGGCACAGCCGGAGATGGCTGCAAGCGCGTTGTAGAGGTTGTGCCGTCCAGGTTGCCGGAGTGTCAGTGCGTAGGTTTCGCCGATCCGGCGGTCCATAACGCGCGCTTTGATGGCGCCAGTCTCCTGCACGATCGAACCGTGCTCTATGCCGATCGAGGCGTCCGGGCTCTCGATGCCGAAAGCAAGGCATTCGCCAGCGCGCCCAACCAGTGCGGCGGTTTCCTTGTCGTCGAGGTTGACCACGGCCACCTTGGCGCAACCCAGGAAATCGCCGAACAGTTGGCGCAGCTCTTCCAGGCTCTTGTGATCGAGGCTGACGTTGCCGAGGACCGCCACTTCGGGGCGGTAGAGCGCGATCGATCCGTCGCTCTCGTCCACCTCAGAGACAAACAGGTCACCACCGCCGACCCGCGCGCTGGCGAAAGGCGCTTCCGGAGCGGCGAAGTTCTTCATGACGGCGCCGTTCATGATGGTGGGGTCCCGTCCTGCGTCCGTCAGAATCCAGCCGATCATCCCGGTGACGGTGGACTTGCCGCTAGTACCTGCCACTGCAACTCCGTGGGGTGCTGCGTTGAAGAGCATGGCCAGCAATTGAGCCCGGCTCATCCTCTCACACCCTAGTTCCGCGGCGCGAACGACTTCTGGCACCGTGTTTTCCACGGCCGCGGAGGCGACGAGGACCTGTTCGGAGGAGGTCAGTCCGGTGCCGTCCTGCGGGTACAGCGTGATGCCCTCGCTCTCAAGCCAGGCGAACTTGGCCGGGCTGCGGCCCTGATCGCGGCTGCGATCCGATCCGGAAACACTGGCCCCCAGTCCCCTCAGGATCATCGCGAGCGGCAGCATGCCCGAACCGCCGATCCCGCAGAAGAACCAGGGGTGTGCTGAAAGCGGCTCGGTTGTAGCGGTGCTTGAAGTCATGGCGCCCAGCGGTATGCGTGCTTGCCCTGCAAGACAACCTCGATAGGACAGGCCCATGATCCGCATTGCCGTCTGCGCGCCGTCGACTCCTATCGCCGAAGAGGATGCGCGCCGGGTTCTGACTCTTGCTGCGGCTGAGTTTCCCGAGATCGAACTGTCGGTGCACCCCCAGTGCTTTGCAATCGACGGCCATTTCGCCGGCAACGATGAACAGCGCCTCGATGCGTTGGTGGAGTGCGCGAACGATCCGTCTTTCGATGCCGTGTGGTTCGCGCGGGGCGGCTATGGAGCCTGCCGTATCGCGGAGGATGCGCTGCGCCGCTTCGGCCCCGCAGCCGAGAGCAAGGCCTGGCTTGGCTACTCCGACGCGGGGTATCTGCTGGGCGCCCTTTATCGCGAGCGCATCGGCCGTCCTGTCCATGCCCCCATGCTGGGGTGCATACGGCGTGATGGCGGAGCGGACGCAGTGCGCCGCGTGCTGCGCTTCGTTTCGGGAGAGGACACGGGATTGGACTCCGCGCTGGATCAACGTCCTGCCGTCGCGTTCAACCTGACGACACTGGCGATGCTGTGCGGAACGCGACTCATGCCGGGCCTAGCCAGCCATGTGGTCATGGTGGAGGAGGTGTCGGAGCATTTGTACGCTCTCGATCGGCTGTTCTTTCACGCTACGGCGCATCTTGGCGGGATCGCAGGCCTGAGGCTCGGACGAGTCAGTGACATCCCGGAGAACGACCGCCCGTTTGGCGCTGGAGCGGAGGAGATCGCCCGCTACTGGTGCAAGCGTCACGCGATCCCGTTCCTTGGCCCGGCGGACATAGGCCACGATGCCGCCAACAAAATCGTGCCGTTCGGGGTTGCGGAGCGTGCGCAAGGACAATAGTCCGCCGCGCCACGTCACCGAATCGTCATAGGAGCCGCCCCGAAGGGCGCTGCGGCCTTCGCGCCGTACAACGGAGTGGTCGCAATGCGTGCATTTGTATTTCCGGGACAGGGCAGTCAGAAGATCGGCATGGGCGCCGAACTGGCGGCTGCAAGCCCCGTCGCCCGCGAAGTCTTCGAGGAAGTCGACGATGTGCTCGGCCAGAGCCTGTCGAAGATCATGCGTGAAGGCCCGGAGGATGAGCTTATGCTCACGGAGAACGCGCAGCCTGCAATCATGGCCAATGCCATCGCTGTCCTGCGTGTTCTCGAGAAGGAAGGCGGTCTGACCGTTGCCGACAAGTGCGACTTCGTGGCTGGGCATTCGCTCGGCGAGTATACGGCGTTGTGTGCGGTGGGTGCTTTCAGTCTGGCAGACACGGCGCGACTGCTGAAGCTGCGCGGCCGTTCGATGCAGGCCGCAGTGCCGGTGGGGCAGGGCGCCATGGCTGCCCTTCTGGGGGCGGACATCGCGAAGGCGACTGCGCTCGCGGAAGCGGCTGCGCAGGGCGAAGTCTGCTCCGTGGCAAACGACAACGATCCTACGCAAGTCGTGCTCTCAGGCCACCGTGCTGCGATTGAGCGGGCGATCGCTTTGGTGAAGGAGCATGGCATCAAGCGTGGTGTGGCGCTGCCTGTCTCTGCGCCCTTCCATTGCGCCTTGATGCAGCCTGCAGCCGAAGCCATGGCTGAAGCGCTCGCGGAATGCGTGCCAGGGGCACTGCGTCTCCCGCTTTTTGCCAACGTCACCGCTGCCATGGTTGCCGATCCGGAGGAAGTAAGGCGGCTTCTGGTCGAGCAGGTGACCGGTCGCGTGCGTTGGCGCGAGAGCGCGATCGCGATGCGCGAGGCTGGCGTGGAGCACTTCGTCGAGTTCGGCGGCAAGGTTGTCGGACCGATGATCAAGCGCAGCGCCGGAGAGGTGGAAGTCACATCCGTAGCTTCCATGGACGAGATCGAAGCTCTGGCGAAGGCCCTCTGACCGGGGTTCAGCGCTTGACGGGAGGGCGCTCGGAGCCCGAAGAGCGTACTTTGCGAATTACACGGCAGCTGCGTCCGGCTGAATGACCATGGGAGATTTCCACTGATGTTCGACCTCCACGGAATGACTGCGCTCGTGACCGGAGCGTCGGGCGGTATCGGCTCTACAGTGGCGCGTGGTCTTGCCGCGCAAGGTGCGCGGCTGGCAGTCTCCGGCTCCAATCAAGCCAAGCTGCGTGCCTTCCGTGACGAACTGGACGAGCACACGCCGCAACATCTGCAGGAGGTCGATCACGTTGCGATCGCCTGTGACCTCTCCAACGCAGAGCAGGTGGAGAAGCTCGTTCCCGCCGCGCTGGATTCGCTCGGCAAGATCGACATTCTCATCAACAATGCCGGCATCACGCGTGACAACCTCGCGATGCGGATGAAGGACGACGAATGGGACGCGGTGATCCGGGTTAATCTGGAGTCCGCGTTTCGCCTGATGCGTGCCGTGACCAAGCCGATGATGAAGGCGCGGTTCGGTCGTATCATCACCATTACCTCAATTGTGGGGACGACCGGCAATCCGGGGCAGATGAACTACTGCGCCAGCAAGGGCGGGCTGACGGCCATGTCGAAGAGTCTCGCACAGGAACTGGCGACCCGGAACGTCACCGTGAACTGCGTCGCGCCGGGCTTCATCCGCACAGCCATGACGGATGTCTTGCCTGATGCGCAGAAGGATGCACTCAACGCCAAGATTCCGATGGGCAGGATGGGCGAGGGCGCCGATATCGCTTCGGCTTGCGTGTTCCTGGCCAGCAAGGAAGCCGGGTATGTTACGGGCCAGACCATCCATGTGAACGGCGGCATGGCCATGATCTGATCGCGTCAGTCGGGGTGCGGAGGCTGTTGTGCGGGCGTTATCCCCAGATACCCGCCTCCTCGCCCAGTTCCGGCTTGCCGCCTAGCATCCTCGCGCTAGAGAAGATGGTCCATATTTTAGGCATCGAATTCCCGGCCGTGCCTGGGGGGACATGAGGCGATCATGAAGGCCACAATCGAACGTTCCACATTGCTGCGTTGCCTGTCTCACGTGCAATCCGTGGTGGAGCGGAGAAATACGATCCCCATCCTTTCCAACGTCCTGATTGAGGCATCGTCCAGTGGGGCGGTCAAGATCATGGCGACGGATCTCGATCTGCAGGTGGTGGAAACCGTTGGTGCCGTGAGCGTGGAGTCGTCTGGGGCGATCACTGTCTCGGCGCATCTGCTCTTCGACATCGCGCGCAAGCTGCCCGACGGTAGTCAGGTCAGTCTGGATGCCGCAGATAATCGCATGGTCGTCAAGGCCGGTCGCAGCCGCTTCCAGTTGCCGACCCTGCCGCGTGATGACTTCCCGATGATCGCGGAAGGCGAGTTGCCCACCAGCTTCGAGATCCCCGGTGCGACGCTTGCGCAGATGATTGACAGCACGCGCTTCGCGATTTCCACGGAAGAGACGCGATACTACCTCAACGGTATTTTCCTCCATGTGGCGGAGGAGCAGCTTAAGGCGGCAGCGACCGACGGGCATCGCCTCGCTCGCTTCACATTGACTTGTCCCGACGGTGCGCAGGGCATGCCCGACGTGATCGTCCCGAGGAAGTGCGTTGCCGAATTGCGCAAGCTTCTCGAGGAGTCGCTGGACACGAATGTGCTGGTTGAGCTCTCTGCGAGCAAGATTCGCTTTACGTTGGGCGGAGAGCATGGGGTTGTGCTGACCAGCAAGCTGATCGACGGCACGTTCCCGGACTATACGCGCGTCATCCCGACCGGGAACGACAAGCTGCTCAAGGTCGATCCGCGCACCTTCTTCGAGGGCGTGGACCGCGTCGCGACGATCGCCACCGAAAAGACTCGTGCCGTAAAGATGGCGCTCGACAATGATCGTGTGACGCTCTCCGTGACATCGCCCGACAATGGGACCGCTGCCGAGGAAGTTCCGGCGCAGTACCGGGCCGAAGGGTTCGAAATCGGCTTCAACGCCAACTACCTCAAGGACATCCTTGGGCAGATCGAAGGCGATTCGGTCGAGATGCACCTGGCGGACGCCGGGGCTCCGACGCTCATCCGGCAGGACGACAAAAGCCCGGCGCTTTACGTCCTGATGCCCATGCGCGTCTGAGTTCACGTCTGACATGCACAGCTATGAGGGGCACCTTTGACGCAGCGCCAGCCTTCAGGTAATATCCTGAGTGTAGCGCCAGGATCTTGCGCGCTCCCGGTGGCTTGCCGTTGACACGCTTTGCGAATCGTCCTAAGCGCGCCCTTCGCTCGACAGAATACGGCCGCGTCCGGAAGGCGAATGGCGTCATAGCCCCGCCTACCGGACTTTTGCCATTTCGGTGCTGTCGCCTGTCACAAGAGCGTCAGGGCGTTGAGATAGGGGGGCTATGGCTCCCCTGTGGAGCAGGAGATTAAAGTGGCTCGTATTGCCGGGGTAAACATCCCCACCAACAAGCGTGTGATCATCGCGCTGACCTACATTCACGGTATTGGTCGCACCAAGGCCGTTGAGATTGCTGACAAGCTGGGCATTGACCACAGCCGTCGCATCCAGGACCTCTCGGATGCCGAAGTGCTTCAGATCCGTGAAACGATCGACGCTGAGCATACTGTCGAGGGTGACCTTCGTCGCGAGACCGCGATGAATATCAAGCGTCTGATGGATCTCGCTTGCTACCGCGGCCTGCGCCACCGCAAGGGTCTGCCGGTTCGTGGCCAGCGCACGCACACCAACGCGCGCACCCGCAAGGGCAAGGCTAAGCCGATCGCCGGCAAGAAGAAGTAAGCTGGTCGGCCACGGGCTCGAGACGAGCCTTGCTGGCCGCAGCTTTCCCTCAGCGACTTTTCGACAGGATAGACGATCATGGCACGCGAACCACAGCGTATTAAGCGCCGCGAGCGTAAGAACATCACGAGCGGCATTGCTCACGTCAATGCCAGCTTCAACAACACCATGGTGACCATCACCGACGCCCAGGGCAACGCGATCTCGTGGTCCTCGGCGGGCATGATGGGTTTCAAGGGTAGCCGCAAGTCTACGCCTTACGCCGCCCAGGTTGCCGCCGATGATGCTGGCAAGAAGGCTGCGGAGCACGGCGTGCGGACGCTTGAGGTCGAGGTCAAGGGGCCTGGCTCGGGCCGCGAGAGCGCTCTGCGTGCTCTGCAGGCCGTTGGCTTCACCATCACCTCGATCCGCGACGTAACTCCGATCCCGCACAATGGTGTGCGTCCGTCGAAGCGTCGCCGCGTCTGATCGAGTCTCTGCGGATGGTGTTCCGGGTTCCTAGGCCGGTTACCCTCCGCCATGCATCGGCCGCGGCCCCTTGCAAGGGTTCGCGGCCGTCGCCGCACTGAATAACCCCAGGGGAAGTCCATGAGCGTCAACATCAAGAACTGGCAGGAACTCAAGAAGCCGAACAGCCTTGAGGTCAAGCCAGGCGCCGACCCCAAGCTTCGCGCCACCTTTGTCGCAGAACCCCTCGAGCGCGGCTTTGGTCTGACGCTGGGTAACGCTCTGCGTCGCGTGCTGCTTTCTTCGCTGCAGGGCGCCGCCATCACGTCGATCAAGATCGAAAACGTGCTGCATGAGTTCTCGAGCCTTGCGGGCGTCCGTGAGGACGTCACCGACATCGTTCTCAACGTCAAGCAGATCGCGCTCAAGATGCAGGGCGAAGGCCCGAAGCGTCTCCAGCTTTCCGCGACCGGCCCGGCCGAGGTCAAGGCGGGCGACATCGCCGTTTCCGGTGATATCGAGGTCATGAACAAGGACCTGGTGATCTGCCATCTCGATGACGGCGCGACGTTCAATATGGAACTGACTGCCGACACCGGGAAGGGCTACGTGCCGGCCGTGTCCAACCGTCCAGTAGACGCGCCGATCGGCTTGATCCCGGTCGACTCGCTCTATTCGCCGGTGCGTCAGGTCAGCTACAAGGTCGACAACGCCCGTATCGGTCAGGAGCTCGACTACGACAAGCTGAGCCTCACCGTCGAAACTGACGGAACTGTCAGCCCAGAGGATGCAGTGGCCTATGCTGCGCGCATCCTGCAGGATCAGCTGGCGCTGTTCGTCCACTTCGAGGACGTTGCTCCTGTCGGTCAGTCGCCGATGATCGGCATGGCCGCTGGTAGCGCCGCGCCGGAAGAGAGCGACACCAATCAGCTCAACCGCTATCTGCTCAAGAAGGTGGACGAACTGGAACTGTCGGTCCGTTCGGCCAACTGCCTCAAGAACGACAACATCATCTATATCGGCGATCTGGTCCAGAAGACCGAGGCCGAGATGCTGCGCACGCCGAACTTCGGCCGCAAGTCGCTTAACGAGATCAAGGAAGTACTCTCTTCGATGGGTCTGCGCCTCGGCATGGACATTCCCGGCTGGCCGCCGGAGAACATCGAGGAAATGGCCAAGAAGCTCGAGCAGGAGCTGCTCGGCTAAGCAGAGCTATCTACCGTCGCGAGGGAGATCTCGTGACGGTGGACGATGAAGGCCTGCCGAGTGAAAGGGTGTTGGTGGCGACCCAGACTGCCACCGGGACCGGGCTACCTCATACGGGCCCCTTACGAACGGAGACAATAAAATGCGTCATAAACTTGGCGGTCGCAAGCTGCAGCGCACCTCCAGCCATCGCATAGCTATGCTGCGCAACATGGCTGCCGCTCTGATCAAGCACGAGCAGATCCAGACCACTCTGCCGAAGGCTAAGGAACTGCGTCCGTATATCGAGAAGCTGATCACGCTGGCCAAGCGGGGTGGCCTTTCCAACCGTCGTCTGGCGCACGCCCGTCTCATGGATGAAGCGCAGGAGCGGAAGCTGTTTGAAGCTCTGGCCGAGCGTTATGCAGGCCGTAACGGCGGCTACAGCCGTATCATCAAGGCAGGTTACCGCGGTTCTGACGCGGCGCCGATGGCGATCATCGAACTCGTAGACCGCGACGTCGACGCCAAGGGGCAGGACTCAGGTCCGGTCGCCAGCGAGGTTGAGGAATACGCGGAAGCGTAAGTCTCGCGAGGCTGCTCGGTTCAGAGCTGTCCTTCAGTGTTCATTGGTCAAAGCGGCTCCGGGTGCTAGCCTCGGGGCCGTTTTGCGTTTTGGAGGACTCTTCTTGTCCCGTCTGGCCGGGTTCGTGCGCCCCTACTTTGCCGCTGCGGCAGCCTTGTCCGTGCTGATGATCTCCCCCATCTGGGCTGAGACTATGAAATCTCCTGATTATCCCGAGACCCGCCGTGAGAGCCTTGTGGAAGAGCAGTTCGGCAAGTCCGTTGCCGATCCTTACCGCTGGCTCGAGAATGACGTGCGGAACGATCCGCAGGTGGCTGACTGGGTTTCGCGGCAGAACACTGTCACTCGAGCGCACCTGGACACACTCCCGCAGCGCGACTGGTTTGCACAGCGGATCAGGGCACTGATCGATTACGAGCGGTTCGGAGTCCCAGTGAAGGCGGGCGGTCGCTACTTCTACGCCCGCAATGCTGGGCTTCAGAACCAGGCGCAGCTGTTTGTTCGCCACGGTCTCCAAGGGGCGTCCCGTTTGTTGCTCGACCCGAACGGATGGGCTGCGGACGGCGCAACCGCGCTCGACGCATGGAAGCCTTCCGCAAGTGGCAAGCGCCTGCTGTTCAGCGTTCAGGACGGCGGTAGCGACTGGCGTATGCTGAGAGTGCTTGATGTGGATTCGGGCGAGCGTCTCTCCGACGAGATCAAGTGGGCCAAATTCACCGATCTCGCGTGGATTGGGGAAGACGGTTTTTTGTATTCCCGCTTTCCTGAACCGGAGCAGGGAACGGCCTTCCAGGGACGCAACTATGATCATGCGGTTTATTACCACCGCTTAGGCACGGAACAGGAGGCGGACGAACTCGTCTTCGCAACGCCAGAGCAGCGTGAGATGAACCATGCGGCTGAAGTGACGCCGGATGGGCGCTATGTCGTGATCCGCAGCAGTACGGGAACGGATGCGCGCTATCAGGTGCGGGTGATCGACCTTACCGAGCGGGAGCGAGATGGCTGGAAGCTGCGCACGCTGGTCTCCGATCTTGCTCATGACTGGCAACTCGTGGCCAACGTTGGAACGAAGCTGTGGTTCGTGACCAACAAAGGCGCACCGCGTTACCGTCTGATGACGATCGATTTGGCCGAAGGGGAGCCGGAATTCGCTGAGGTGGTTGGCGAACGCAAGGAACTTCTCGAGCGCGCGACGATCATCGGTGACTACCTCGTCCTCAACTATTTGAAAGATGCCTCGAGTCACGCGGAGGTCGTGAGTCTCGATGGCAAATCCGTGCACACGTTAGGGCTGAACGGCCTTGGGACTGCGTCGGGTTTCGAAGGCAAGCCAGGTGATCCGGAGACCTTCTACGCCTACTCAAGTTTTAATCAGCCGGCGGCCATCTACCGGATGGACATCGCAACAGGGCAGTCCGAGCCGTTCGCCGAGCCCGAACTGAAGTTCGATCCGGAAGCCTATCTGGTGGAGCAGCGCTTCTATCGATCAAAAGACGGCACCCGTGTTCCCTTGTTCATCGTGCGCAGCAAGGCGGCTGCTGAAGCGGGGCTGGCGCAGCCAACTCTGCTGTACGGTTATGGCGGTTTCGATATCGCGTTGACGCCGGGTTACTCGGCGGTGCGCATGGCCTGGCTTGAGGCGGGCGGCGCCTTCGCCATGGCAAACCTGCGCGGCGGGGGCGAGTATGGGAAGGACTGGCACGATGCCGGACGCCTTGCCAACAAGCAGAACGTGTTTGACGACTTCATCGCCGCTGGGGAGTACCTGATCGCGCAAGGCATAACACCAGAGGGAGGGCTTTCGATCCAGGGCGGCTCGAACGGAGGTCTTCTGGTCGGCGCCGTCGTGAACCAGCGTCCTGATCTGTTCGCTGCGGCGAATGCGCAGGTCGGTGTCATGGACATGCTGCGGTTCGATCGGTTTACGGCCGGGCGGTATTGGGTGGATGATTACGGCTATCCGGAGCGGGAAGCCGACTTTAGAGTTTTATTGGCGTATTCACCCTACCACAACATCCGATCTGGCGTGGACTATCCGGCTGTGCTCGTGACCACGGCCGATACGGACGATCGCGTCGTTCCGGGCCACAGTTTCAAGTATACGGCTGCCCTTCAGCATGCCGATGCAGGCGACAAGCCGCACCTGATCCGCGTGGAGACCCGTGCGGGTCATGGTTCCGGCAAGCCGACGGATAAGGTCATAGAGGAAGGCGCGGATATCCTTTCGTTCCTGGCTTATTGGTCCGGTTTGCAGGTGCCCTCCTTCAGTAGCGCGGAAGTTGCCGAGGCGAGGCGCTGACAGGCGCACTGAAGGGCCTCCACCGATTTACGTCGTTACGGATGCAACCGCGCTTGTGAGTTGACGCACGCCGACGCCAGGGTTGCCGCTCCCAGAGGCGACATCAGGTGCACCATGCCGGACGTAAGGGCTCCGCGAAGTCAGTGGGTGGACATCGCGAAGGCCATCAGCATCCTGCTCGTGGTCTTCCACCACAGCCAATACAGCTTCACTCCACAGATGGCGCACGTCGACGAGGTGCTGCTGTTTTTCAGAATGCCCCTGTTCTTCTTCGCGTCGGGGTTATTCCTGCGAAAGATGATGGGGTATGACCTTCCCGGTCTATTGGGGCGGCGGATTGCACCCCTGCTATACTTGTACGTCATCTGGTCTCTTGTGAAGTGGGGGGTCGTTGCTGGTGTGCCGTACTTGCGGGGGCAGCCCTCGGATCTCTCAAGCTTGCTGCGCATCTTCTGGGAGCCGCAAACAACCTTGTGGTTCATCTACGCGCTCGCCCTCTATTCGCTGCTCGCATGGCTTCTGAGGCGTCTGCCTGAGCTTCTGGTCGCGGTCGGGGCCCTGCTCGTAGGAGGGGCTGCACTGTCGGTGGGGCCGGTGACCGACGGACCTTTCGCTCTGCGTTTGGCCCGCTTTTTTGTGTGGTTCTGGCTCGGGTACGTGTTGCGAGACCAGGTTGCCGCTCTGGTTAAGCGCCATTTCCGATGGGGCTTCCTGGTGGCGATACCGCTCTGGGGCATGGCTTGCCATTTCCTGATAGTGTCAGGCGCCAATCTGCACGCGTGGGCGCTTCCGTTGACGGCCAGTGCGTTGCTCGCCGGGCTTGTTCTTGCTGCGGGACTTGAGCGTAGTGTCCTCTCCGCGCCTCTGGCCGCTGTTCATGGCTGATCGAGTGGGGATGGGCTGGTTGTATGAATTGCCGACGAGCACCCGCATTAGCATCGAGCGGCATGCGCAACTTGTCTTCGCTCGCCGCCGGGAAATGGCCGTAGCACCTGCTGTCGAGAGGAAATCCTGAGCGTCAAACGGAACTCGCGCCCATTGTTCCACCGGCCGCATCGGCCTGGAGGCCAATTAGCGCCCTGTGCATCGAGAGCATGAGCGGCGCTGAAGCAGCATGCTTGTGCTTGCGTTTTGTGCGAAATGATATTATCTCCCGCACATCCCGACATTGGTGACGCAAGATCGGGCTGGCGCCGCGAGGGGCCGGCGCTTAGCTGCATTGCCGTGTTTCTTGCCGTTGGAGTTCTGGATTGGTCGACATTGCGCGGATTATCGAGGTTGTAGAGCCAGAGGTACAGGCCCTCGGCTTCGAGCTCGTGCGCGTGAAGATCCTGGGCAAGAGCGAGGTCGGCGATGACGAGATTGCTTTGCAGATCATGGCAGAGCGTCCCGAGACCGGCCAGCTTTTGCTGGATGACTGTGTGGCCCTTTCCCATCGGGTGTCGGACCGCATGGACTCGCTTGAAGAGGCGGGTGAAGTGCTGATCGAAGAGGCATACCGCCTCGAGGTCAGTTCGCCCGGGATCGATCGTCCTCTTACCCGCCCCAAGGACTATGCGAACTGGGCGGGGCATGAGGCGAAGTTCAGTCTGAGCGAGCCGATCGAAGGCAATCGCAAGGCTCTCCAGGGGGATCTTGTTGGGCTTGAAGGTGAGGCCGTAGTGCTTGATGAGCGCAAATCTGGACGGGTGACGTTCCCGCTTGCTCACGTTCATTCTGCACGGCTCGTACTGACCGACCGTCTGATTGCCGCTACCCGTCCGATCGACGCCGAGGGCGCCGACGAAATTCTTGAGGAACAGGAAGACTAACCCCATGGCCAGTGCGATTTCCGCTAACCGCGCCGAGCTGCTCGCGATTGCCAATTCGGTTGCGTCCGAAAAGATGATCGACAAGGCTATCGTCATTGAGGCGATGGAGGAGGCGATCCAGAAGTCGGCGCGCAACCGCTATGGTGCCGAGAACGATATTCGTGCGAAGCTCGATCCGCGCACGGGCGATCTGCGCCTGTGGCGTGTGGTTGAAGTGGTTGAGCAGGTCGAGGACTATTTCAAGCAAGTCGACCTCAACCAGGCGCAAAAGCTGCAGAAGGATGCCAAGATTGGCGATTTCATCGTCGATCCGCTGCCTCCTGTTGACCTGGGGCGCATTGATGCGCAGTCGGCCAAGCAGGTGATCTTCCAGAAGGTCCGCGATGCCGAGCGTGACCGTCAATACGAAGAGTTCAAGGATCGCGTGGGTGAGGTTATCACCGGCGTGATCAAGTCGGTGGAATTCGGCCACGTGATCGTCAATCTCGGCCGGGCCGAGGGCGTGATTCGGCGCGATCAGCAGATTCCGCGCGAAGCTGCGCGTGTCGGCGAGCGTATCCGGGCGATCGTTCTCAAGGTCGAGCGGCAGAACCGTGGACCGCAGATCTTCCTCAGCCGCGCTCACCCCGAGTTCATGAAGAAACTGTTCGCGCAGGAAGTGCCTGAGATCTATGATGGAATCATCGAGATCAAGGCAGCTGCGCGCGATCCTGGGTCGCGTGCGAAGATCGGTGTGATCAGCCACGACCATTCGATCGACCCGGTCGGTGCCTGCGTCGGCATGAAGGGCAGCCGTGTTCAGGCTGTTGTGCAGGAACTGCAGGGCGAAAAGATCGACATCATTCCCTGGAGCGAGGACACCGCGACCTTCGTCGTTAACGGGCTGCAGCCCGCTACCGTCAGCCGTGTGGTGATCGACGAAGAGGAAAACCGCATCGAAGTCGTCGTTCCTGACGACCAGCTGTCGCTGGCGATCGGCCGGCGCGGGCAGAACGTCCGTCTCGCCAGCCAGCTCACCGGCTCTCAGATCGACATCATGACTGAGCAGGAGGCGAGCGAGAAGCGGCAGAAGGAATTCTCCGAACGCTCAAAGATGTTCGAAGAGGAGCTCGATGTCGACGAGACGCTCTCACAGCTGCTGGTGGCCGAAGGCTTCAGCGAGCTGGAGGAAGTGGCATACATCGATGTGAGTGAACTCGCGGCCATTGAAGGTTTTGACGAGGAGCTCGCCGAGGAACTTCAGAGCCGTGCATCCGAAGCGCTTGAGCGCCGTGAGGAGGCTTACCGCGAACAGCGCCGTGCTCTTGGTGTTGAGGACGCTCTGGCCGAGCTGCCGCACCTGACAGAGGCAATGCTTGTCACTCTCGGCAAAGCCGGCATCAAGACGCTCGACGATCTGGCAGACCTTGCCACGGACGAACTGATCGCCAAGAAGCGGACTGAACAGCGCCGTCGCGACGGCACCGTCAATCGCCGGGCCCGTGAAGAAGACAAGGGCGGAGTGCTGGGCGAGTACGGCCTGAACGAAGAGCAGGGCAACGAAATCATCATGGCCGCACGCGCGCACTGGTTCGACGAAGAGCCGGCCGCGGGTGAGCCTGCAACCGAGGAGGCCGCCGATGCGGAGTCCTCGCAATGATCGCGTAAGCTCCGACAGAACCGACGCTCCGGCGAGAGCCGGCGAGCCGGAGAGGACATGCATTCTCTCCGGGGGTGTCGCGGCGCGTGATGCGCTGATCCGCTTGGCAATATCACCGCCAGGGCCGGATGGCGCGTGCGTGGTGTTGCCTGACGTCCATGCGCGGGCGCCGGGACGTGGTGCGTGGATCGGAGTTTCACGCGCAGACCTTGAAAAAGCGCAGGCGAAGGGCAAACTAAAGGGAGCCCTGTTGCGCGCCTTTGGCAAAACGCTGGGCGCAAAATCAGCAGGCGCTCCAACGCTTGTCATTCCCGACGATCTTTCGGACCGAATCGAAAGTGCCTTGACGCGCGCTTTCACCGACCGCCTGGGCCTGGAACTCAAGGCAGGGCGTCTCCTGATGGGTTCGGATCGCATTGCCGAGCAGGCGCGCGGCGGATTGGTGTGCTGGCTCGCACACGCTGCGGATGCCGCCGATGACGGTTCGCGCAAGCTCGATCAGGCGTGGCGCGTCGGGAGCGAGGCCGAAGGAACGGGATTGCGAGGAACAGTCTTGCCACTGGACCGCATGGCGCTGTCTGTGGCATTGGGCCGCGACAACGTCGTTCACTTGGCGCTGGTGGATCGCGGGGCGGCCGAACGGGTTGCCGCGCCACTCCGGCGCCTGCTGCATTTTCAAGGGCAGGCCGCGGTGAACGAGGCTGCGGCCGAAGCTGACAAAGGTCATGGACAGGCGCAAGCCGAGTCTACGGCCGTGACGACGAATTAAGACCGAAGGGCGAATAGAGACTTATGAGCGAGACCGATAACAAGCCGACACTGGGCCGCAAACCGCTTGGACTCAAGCGGTCGGTCGAGGCCGGCGAGGTCAAGCAGACCTTCAGCCACGGCCGGACCAACAAGGTGGTCGTGGAGGTGAAGCGCCGCAAGCTGATTGGCAAGCCGGGCGAAGCTGATGCTCGTCCGGAACCAGCAGCCGCAGCAGAGCCCGCACCGGCGCCAGCACCCACGCCGGCACCGGCGCCGCGCCCGGTAGCGCCGCCGCCTGCTCCACCCCGTCGTCCGGCTGCTCCGAGCAATGAAACGCCACAGGAGCGTGTGGCACGCTTGCAGCGCGAAGCTGAGGAAGATCGCCTGCGCGTGGCAGAAGAGGCTCGCCGCCGCGAAGAGGATGAGCGTGCGCGTGCTCTCGAAGAAGAGCGGCGCCGTGCGGAGGAAAACCGTCGCGCCCAGGAGGAGGCTGCTGCCGCTGAGGCTCAGTCGGCACCTGAGCCCGAGCCGGAGGCTCCTGCCGAAGCGCCTGCCGCCGCGGAAGCTGTGCCTGCTCCTGAGGCCGGCGCTACGCCTGCCGAACAGCCGGCAGCGCAGGCCGCAGAACCTGAAGTCGTTCCTGCTCCACGCCGCTTTACGCCTGTGCAGCGTCCAGAGCCGATCCGCAAAGCTGAGGCAGCACCTGCGGCAAGTGCTCCTGCTTCGACGTCCAAGAAGCCCGACGCGAAGAAGGGCGCTCCCTCAGCGCCTGCGCGTCCTAGCGATCGCAACGCCAAGGGTGGCGACCGCCGCCAGTCGGGCAAGCTGACCGTTACGCGGGCGCTGAACGAAGATGAGGGCGCTCGCGCTCGCAGCCTCGCCGCTCTCAAGCGTGCACGCGAAAAGGAGCGTCGCGCGCACTTTGGCGGGCAATCGCAGCAGCGCGAGAAGCAAGTCCGTGACGTGATCGTGCCTGAAGCCATCACGGTGCAGGAACTGGCGAACCGCATGGCCGAGAAGGGCGCCGATCTGGTGAAGTCGCTCTTCAAGATGGGCATGATGGTCACCGTCAACCAGACGATCGATCAGGACACTGCAGAACTGCTTGTCACCGAGTTCGGTCACAACATTCAGCGCGTGTCTGAAAGTGACATCGACATCGACACGTCTGTTGATGTCGACACGGAGGAATCGCTGAAGCCGCGTCCGCCCGTGGTAACGATCATGGGACATGTCGATCACGGCAAGACGAGCCTGCTGGACGCGCTCCGTGGTACCGATGTGGCCCGCGGCGAGGCCGGTGGTATCACGCAGCACATGGGCGCCTATCAGGTGAAGACGAAGAAGGGCGATCTCGTCACCTTCCTCGATACGCCGGGCCACGCTGCGTTTACGCAGATGCGTATGCGCGGTGCCAACGTGACGGATCTTGTCGTGTTGGTTGTCGCTGCCGATGACGGCATCATGCCCCAGACGATCGAAGCCATCCGTCACACGAAGGCCGCAGGCGTGCCGATGATCGTGGCGATCAACAAGGTCGACAAGCCAGAGGCCAACCCGCAGAAGGTGCGCGAACGTCTGCTCGAACACGAAATCGTGGTCGAGGCCATGTCGGGTGACGTGCAGGACGTCGAAGTGTCAGCCAAGACCGGACACGGTTTGGATGAATTGCTCGAGAAGATCCTGCTGCAGGCCGAGTTCATGGAGCTTAAGGCGAACCCGGATCGGAACGCCGAGGCAACGGTAATCGAAGCCAAGCTCGACAAGGGCAAGGGCCCTCTGGCCACCGTACTGGTGAGGCGTGGCACTTTGAAGGTCGGCGATATCTTCGTCGTTGGCACCGAAAGCGGTCGCGTGCGAGCCATGCTCGACGACAAGGGGCGTCAGGTCAAGGAAGCGCCGCCAGCCCTGCCGGTCGAGGTCCTGGGCCTCGGCGGTGTGCCGATGGCCGGAGATCTCTTGAGCGTGGTCGAGAGTGAGCAGCGTGCGCGCGAAGTCTCGTCCTACCGCCAGGAGCAGGCGACGGCGAAGCGGACTGCGATGGCTCCGGCAAGTCTAGACACGATGTTCTCGGCGCTTACGGCCAAGCAGAGCGTCATTGAGTACCCGGTCGTCGTCAAGGCTGACGTCCAGGGTTCGGTCGAAGCGATCAACCAGGCCCTGCATGCTCTGTCGAACGACGAGATCAAGGTGCGTGTGCTCAGTTCCGGTGTGGGTGCCATTACCGAGAGTGATGTGACTCTTGCAGCCGCCAGCGGTGCGCCGATCGTCGGCTTCAACGTCCGTCCGAACGCCAAGGCGCGCGAGCAGATCGAGAAGACCAAGACGCCGATGATGTACTACGACATCATCTACGAACTGACGGCTGAGGTTGCCAAGCAGATGGCCGGCATCTGGGGGCCGGAGCGGATCGAGACCGTCGTGGGTCGCGCCGAGGTCAAGCAGGTCTTCCCTGCGGGCAAGCGGGACAAGGCAGCGGGCCTGCTGGTGCAGGAAGGCTTCATTCGCAAAGGCATCCACGCGCGTCTCACCCGCAACGATGTCATCGTCTCGGCAACGCTCATCCAGTCGCTGCGGCGCTTCAAGGACGACGTGGACGAGGTGCGTGCGGGTCTGGAGTGCGGTGTCGTGCTGGCAGACACGAATGACATTCGGGCGGGCGACCAGCTCGAAGTGTTTGAAGTCAGCCACCGCGAGCGAACGATCGGTTAAACGCCGATACGCAAATTAGGCTTTAGAAGGCGGTGACTGCGGGCTTTTCCTGCCGTCGCCGCCTTTTGCCGTTTCGGCTGATGAAACTGCCTGACCGGGCAGGAAGGTGGTTTGCATGACTCGCTACGTTGCTCTGTTCGGCAGCATCAATGTCGGGGGGAATCGGCTGAAGATGGCCGACCTGCGTTACGCGTTCGAACGCGAAGAGTTCGAGGACGTGGAAACGGTCGTGGCGAGCGGCAACGTACTCTTCTCATTCGATCAGCGACCCACCGATGGCCTTGAAGACCTCTTCGCGCATATGATGCGCGATCGTTTCGACATGAAGAGCTTCGTGGCGGTCCGCACCAAGGAGGAGGTGCAAGCGGCAATCGAGAGCAACCCGTTTAACGGAGTTGGCGAGGACAATCTCGTTCATACGCATTTTCTGGGCTGCCAGCCAAATGAGGCTCAGTTCGAGGCTTTGATGGCCGATTACGACGGGCGCGGTCCGGAGCAGCTGGCGGCAGGTGAGCGAGCGCTGTTTATCGACTTCGTCAGCGGGGCAGGCGGCAGCAGGCTCACCAGCGCATTTATCGAGAGGCGTTTGGGTTGTCCGGGTACGGCACGGAACATGCGTTCCCTGCGGCGGATTCTCGAGAAGATGTAAGCCGGCCCGGCAGCACGCTTTCTCCCGCGAAGTAATGAGATGTTGCAAAATACTGCGGGGCATCCACATGAGGCACGCCATGGCACGCCAGCAAACTACCCCCGAACAGCATTCCGTCCGTCTCCTGAAGGTGGGCGAACGAGTGCGTCATGTCCTCTCCGAGATCCTCACCCGTCAGCAGGTTCATGATAATACACTCACCGCCCACTCGGTGAGCGTTACCGAAGTGCGTATGTCGCCCGATCTTCGCCTCGCTACGGCATATGTGAAGCCGCTCCTCGGTACGGACGAGGAGGAGGTTCTGACCGCTCTCCGGCAGAACACTGCGTATTTTCAGAAGGAGGTGGCCCAAAGCCTGGGCCTCAAGTCCGCCGCGAAGATCCGGTTTCGCCTGGATGAGACGTTCGATGAGGCAGACCGTATCGAACGCCTTCTGTCAGACCCTCGCGTGAAGCGCGATCTTGAGGGATAAGGGCGCGGCGACGTTTCCCGTCGTTTTGCCCCCTCGTTTTGCCCCGTCGTTTTGCGAAGTCGGCGGGCCGGCTGTGTAGCCCGGCTTGCGGGTTGGCGAGGCACCTCCTAGATCGCCGCAATGCAAGAGACTTTGCTGCAAGCCGCAGCGCTCATCCTTCCCCTTATCATCGCGATCGTATTTCACGAGGTCGCCCACGGCTGGGTTGCCCGCGCGTTAGGTGATCCCACCGCTCATCGGCAGAGGCGGCTCAGTCTCAATCCGCTGAGGCATGTCGATCCCGTCGGTACTATCGTGGTTCCAGGCATGCTCGCCTTGGTGAGTGCCCCGGTGTTTGGGTGGGCAAAGCCAGTGCCGGTTGTCAAGCAGCGGCTCAACAATCCGCGCTATGGGATGATGGCGGTTGCCGCCGCAGGGCCGGCCACGAACCTGCTGCTGGCCGCGATCGGTGCAGTCGCGCTGGGGTTGCTCGCACGAAGTGAGAGCGGCGGTGCTCTCGTGGCGTTCATCGCCCTCAACCTTCAGAACTTCATTCTGATCAACATCTTCCTCGCGTTGTTCAACCTCCTCCCAATCCCGCCTTTCGATGGCTCTCATATCGTTGAGGGACTGCTTCCGCGCCGTGCCGCGCGCACGTACGAGAAGCTGCGGCCTCTGGGATTTCCGCTGCTGTTCCTGCTGCTCTTGGTGATCCCCTATCTGTGGCCGCAGTTCGGGGTTGTTCAACGGTTCGTGGTCCCGCCGGTGCTCTGGGCAGCCGGCCATTATGAAGCGCTTGTCCGCACGATCGCGGGGGTGTGACAGGTCGCGTCATGGTTTCAGGTTGGGTGATCCTAGACAAGCCGCTCGGGCTTGGTTCGACACAGGCCGTGGCGGCAGTGAAACGCAATTTGCGTCAGTCAGGCTACGGAAAAGGCGTGAAGGTGGGGCACGGAGGCACGCTTGACCCTCTGGCAAGCGGCGTGTTGCCGATCGGAGTGGGCGAGGCAACCAAGCTGACCGGGCGCATGCTCGATGCCAGCAAGGTCTACGAATTCACAGTCCGGTTCGGTGAGGAGACGAGCACCCTCGACCTTGAGGGTGCGGTCGTCGCCGCGAGTGAGGTGCTGCCGGCCAAGAGCCAGATAGAAGCGGTACTGCCGCGGTTCACAGGTCCGATCGATCAGGTTCCGCCCGCCTATTCCGCGCTGAAGGTAGGGGGGCAGCGGGCCTATGATCTTGCTCGCGCGGGGGAAGCGGTCGAGCTTGCGGAGCGCAGGGTTACGGTACATCGGCTCACCATTCTAGAGACCGAGGTTAGTGAGGAAGGTCTGCTTCAGTCGCTGACGCTGGTGGCGGATGTCTCGAAGGGTACCTATATTCGGAGTCTGGCGCGCGACGTTGCGTACGCGGTCGGCACCTATGGAACGGTAACGATGCTGCGGCGGGTAAAGGCAGGTCCGTTCGATGTGTCACAGGCGATTTCGCTGGACAAATTGAACGAAATCGGCCAAGGCGCGCCACTTGAGCATATACTCTTGCCGCTGGAGGCGGGGCTGGACGACATCCCGGCCATCGACCTTGACCCGGAGCAGGCAAGGGCGGTCCGACAGGGCCGCGTTCTGACCGGACTGCCCTGTAACGACGGGCTCCACTGGGCGAGGCTAGGCACTACACCGGTCGCGTTGATGGATCTTTCGGGCGGAGACGCCCGCGTCGTCAGGGGCTTCAATCTAGCTGATGTCGCGGAGTGAATGACATGTCGGTGACTGCCGAAAAGAAGACTGCGATTATCCAGGACAACGCGCGCCAGTCGGGCGATACCGGTTCGCCGGAAGTGCAGGTCGCGATCCTCACTGAGCGGATCAACAACCTGACCGGGCACTTCAAGTCGCACCACAAGGACAATCACTCCCGTCGCGGCTTGCTGGCCATGGTCAACAAGCGCCGCTCTCTGCTCGACTATCTGAAGAAAAAGGATGTCGCGCGGTACAATGCGCTGATCCAGAAGCTGGGTCTTCGCAAATAACAAGTTTCACGGCGGCTCCGGGAAACCGGGGCCGCTGCTCTATTGGGCTTCTGAAAAGCAGAAGCACAGGGCCAAGGCTGCAATTCGGCGGCTGGGCCAGGGAGCCACAAGAGGCTCCGCACCGGACCGGGACGGTATCCCCGGCAGTAAACCCCGCTGGCAATAGGGCTCGCGGGCTGAGGAAAAACTGAATGTTCGACGTAAAGACTGTATCCATGGAGTGGGGCGGAAAGACCCTCACACTGGAAACCGGCCGCATTGCCCGTCAGGCTGACGGCGCCGTGCTGGCCACCCTGGGCGATACCGTGGTGCTCTGCGCGGTGACGGCCGCCAAGTCAGTGAAGGAAGGGCAGGACTTCTTCCCGCTGACCGTTCACTACCAGGAGAAGTTCTCCTCCGCCGGCCGTATTCCGGGCGGTTTCTTCAAGCGCGAACGCGGTGCGACCGAGAAGGAGACGCTCACCAGCCGTCTCATCGATCGCCCGGTGCGTCCGCTGTTCCCCGAAGGTTTCTACAACGAGATCAACGTCATCGCTCAGGTTCTGAGCTACGACGGTGAGAACGAGCCCGATATTGTCGCGATGATTGCCGCTTCGGCTGCGCTCACCATTTCGGGCGTGCCCTTCATGGGTCCGATCGGCGCAGCGCGCGTCGGCTTCGTCGATGGCGAGTACACGCTGAACCCGAAGCAGGATGCGGCGCTGACCGATGGCCGCCTGGATCTCGTCGTCGCCGCCACTGGCGATGCCGTGATGATGGTCGAATCGGAAGCCAAGGAGCTGTCCGAGGACGAGATGCTGGGCGCTGTCATGTTTGCGCATGACGAGATCAAGAAGGTCGTCGACCTGATCATCGACTTGGCCGAGCAGGCCGCCAAGGATCCTTGGGACATCGACGTGTCGGACAAGACCGCCGACATCAAGAAGAAGCTCAAGGACCTTGTCGGCAAGGACGTCGCCGCCGCTTACAAGCTGACCAACAAGTCGGCTCGCTCGGACGCGCTCAACGCCGCCCGCGCGAAGGCCAAGGAGGCGTTCTCGGACGAGACTCCTCAGACGCAGATGGTCGCGATGAAGACCATGAAGAAGGTAGAGGCGGACATTGTTCGCGGCGCCATCCTCAAGGACGGTTCGCGCATCGACGGCCGCAAGCTCGACCAGATCCGGCCGATCGAGGCGATGGTCGGCTTCCTGCCGCGCACGCACGGTTCGGCGCTGTTCACCCGCGGTGAGACGCAGGCGATCTGCACCACCACGCTGGGCACCAAGGACGCCGAGCAGATGATCGATGGGCTCGAAGGCCTCTCGTATTCGTCGTTCATGCTGCACTACAACTTCCCGCCTTACTCGGTCGGCGAAGTGGGACGTTTCGGTGCGCCGGGCCGTCGCGAAGTCGGTCACGGCAAGCTCGCATGGCGCGCGCTGCACCCGGTGCTGCCGGCCAAGGCGGACTTCCCTTACACCATCCGCGTTCTGTCGGACATCACCGAGTCGAATGGCTCGTCCTCGATGGCGACTGTCTGCGGTGGCTGTCTGTCGATGATGGACGCGGGCGTTCCGATCGAGCGTCCGGTGGCCGGCATCGCCATGGGCCTGATCCTGGAAGGCAAGGACTTCGCGGTTCTTTCCGACATCCTTGGCGACGAGGATCACCTCGGCGACATGGACTTCAAGGTCGCGGGCACCGAGGCTGGCATCACCACGATGCAGATGGACATCAAGATCGCCGGCATCACCAAGGAGATCATGGGTCAGGCGCTCGAGCAGGCGAAGGCCGGCCGCGCGCACATCCTGGGTGAGATGCAGAAGGCGCTCGGCTCCTCGCGCACCGAGCTGTCGGCTCACGCCCCGCGCATCGAAACGATCCAGATCGACAAGTCGAAGATCCGTGACGTCATCGGCACCGGCGGCAAGGTCATCCGCGAAATCGTGGCCGAGACGGGCGCCAAGGTCGATATCGACGACGAAGGCACGATCAAGATCTCGTCCTCGGACATCGCGCAGATTGAGGCCGCCAAGAAGTGGATCCTCGGCATCGTCGAGGAAGCGGAAGTCGGCAAGATCTACGACGGCAAGGTCGTCAACATCGTCGACTTCGGTGCCTTCGTGAACTTCATGGGTGGCAAGGACGGCCTCGTCCACGTCTCCGAGATGAAGAACGAGCGCGTCGAGAAGCCGACCGATGTCGTCAAGGAAGGCCAGGCCGTGAAGGTCAAGGTCCTCGAGATCGACAACCGTGGCAAGGTCCGCCTCTCGATGCGCGTCGTCGACCAGGAGACCGGCGAAGAGCTGGAGGACACCCGTCCGGCCCGTGAGCCGCGTGAGCCTCGTGGTGAACGCAGCGGCGGTGGAGACCGTGGCGGTGACCGCCGTCGCCCGCGTGGTGACCGTGGTGGCGATCGTGGCGGAAACCGTGATCGCGGTCCTCGTCGCGATGGCGGCAACGGTGGCGGTAATGGCGGTGGCGGCGATCCCGACCACATGCCAGCCTTCCTCAAGGAAGACTGATCGCTTAAAACTCTGATCGTATGATCGGATGAGGGCCGCGCTGGGAAACCAGCGCGGCCCTTTCTTTTATCTGCCCTACGCGGGAGGGGCGTCGCCGCTGCGGGGCGGCCGATTGTCTCCGCGATCAGCCGGTAACCGCGAGGCGCGGCGCGGCCTTGTCGTCACGACCTGCGCGACGGTCGGCTCGCGCAATGCAGTTCTTGCCCTTCTTCTTCGCCACATAAAGCGCCGAGTCAGCCATCGGGATCACATCGGCTGCGGTGGTCGAGGTTTCAGGCACTGCGGCCACGCCGAACGAAGCGCTGACGGGCACACCATGAACGTCAGACAAGCCTTCCACGCGCATGCGCAGCATCTCGGCTTTCACGGCGGCGTCATCGAGGCCGCAGTTCGGGAGGATCACGATCAGTTCCTCACCACCGTAGCGGGCGACAACGTCCGAAGGTCGGAGCGAGGACACGAGTTGCCCTGCGACGTCGCGCAAAACGGCATCGCCCTTTGCATGGCCATGCTCGTCGTTCAGGCGCTTGAAGTTGTCGAGGTCGATCATCACGACGGACGTGGCGCCACCTGACGCTCAGCAAGGCTGATGTAGCGTTCGAGCGCATCTTCCATGTAGCGCCGGTTGTAGAGGCCTGTCAGAGGGTCGCGGAGTGACTGTGTTCGCAGCTTCTCGCGCAGTGCGATGTTCGAGAGGGCTAGCGACATGGAATCCGCCAGCGCCCGGGCTACGCGACGCACCTTGTAGAGGCGATGGAAGGCGTCTTCCGCTTCCGTGGCGAGCACGATCAAGCCAAACACCTGACCCCGAGCCATCATCGGGACTTCAACAGTGGCCGCGCTGCCAATCTGATGAAGGCAGGTCAGCGTGCCACTCTCAAGGGCGTTGATGTGCGGCTTACCGCGCTTGAGCGCCCAGCAAGTGCTGGGAAGCAGGGATGACACCGGGAGAAATCCTTCGGACTCGTTCCATGACTTGGTGAGATCGAGGCGGTCGCGCGAGTTGTTGAAGACGTAGAGAGCGCCGCCGAACTCGGGAAGCAGGCGGCGGGTCGTGGCCATGAGGATCGCACCGGCATCCTCGTGGTCTTCTGCCGCCTGCAGCATGTCGGTCATCGCGAAGAGCTCTTCGACCTGCTGCTTGGCGTCCTGAGCCTCCCGCAGATTGGTGATCTGCATGCGGACTTCGGCAAGCGCGCTGCGGCTGAAGACCAGGGTGGCAATGAACATGCCGAAAATGATCAGAAGCGCCATACCTGCGCCTGCTCGGGCAATATTGCCATGCCCGAACAGCGCAAGAGCACATGCGCCGATGCACACAACATGCAGGAGCGTTAGCAGAATGCGCCGCGAGGCCATTCCTTGCATTTCTATGGCGAGTCCGTTCTGCGTCTGCACCGCTTTCACCCTCGTCTATTTTCGACAAGAGTGAAGGAGAGAAGCTAACGAATGTTGAATCGTTCAGCTCAAGATAATTGGCGCAGCACAGGTGTCATTAATCCGCCCGTACAGCCAAATGTACGCATCTAACCTAAGTTAATTCTACGCGCCAAAGATGCGGCGTTCTGGCGTAAATCGACAGTCTATCAATAACGCCTGGTTCGGCTCTGCGCCTTAGTGCTCCGGCAGTTCCGCAATGACGACGCGATTACGGCCCGTCCTCTTTGCCTGGTAAAGGGCATCGTCTGCAGCTCGCAACGCGGTGCGAGGTTGAGAATAAGCGCGTACCCACGCAACCCCGGCCGAAAAGGTGATCTGCCCGAATGGAACGTCGGTCGCCCGGTTGACCAGCCGTTGTCCTGCGAGCTTGTCGCGCACCTCGTCGATGGCAGCCCATGCTTCCATGACATCCAGTCCGCGAAAAATGGCGCCGAACTCTTCGCCGCCGTGTCGCGCCACGTGACATCTTTCGCCGGATATACTTGAGAGCGTTTCGGCCACATACCGCAGCACGCGATCTCCTGCTTCATGCCCGTGAACATCGTTCACTTGCTTGAAGTGATCGATATCGCAGAACGCAACGCAGAGTGGTTCGTCTTTTTCGCAGGCAAGATTCAACTCCCGCTCGAAAATCATCTCGAATGCGCGGCGGTTGGGGAGCCCGGTCAGGTAGTCTACCTCGGCATCGCGCCGAGCATCGGCGAGCCGTCGCTCAAGCCGATGAACCTCCCGTTCGGACCGGTCCAGTTCGTCTTCGAGCGTTCGCGTGTGGCTCAGCACTTCTTTAACGACACGGGTGATCTGCTTGGCGTCCGTGCCGCTCTGGTCAAGACCGCGGGCGTGTTGCTCCAGCGCACTGCTATATTGCGTCGTCGCATTGCGCGCGTCGCTCGCCGTTCGGGCGAACGCGCCCATCGTGCTCTCCAGTTCTTCTACGAGCACCTGGAGTTCAGGAGCGTTCTCTTCTTCCGCAGCTTCATCCGCAATCGTCTGGAGCCAGTCGAGCGTAACAGGCTCACGAGCGCTCACCCGCTGCGCAACGCGTGTGGCCAGCGTTTCGTTGTTGCCGAAGACGATCTCGTACGCCGTTGCCAGGGTAAACGAATTTACTTCCAGCTCATGTGTCAGGATGAAGCTGGATATCGCGTCCAGACGCGAGCGGCCATCGTCCCAAGATGCGCCTGCCGCATCTTCCGAATTGCTTTGCTGAGAGCCTGACAAGCGCGATCCGAGTGTCAGCCGCCGGAACAGGCGTTTACGGTGGGGGACTCGATCAGCGGTTGCCATAGTGCGGTGTAACGAGACGCCCCGAAGCTAGTTAGTGGCATCTTTAATTGCAGCGCAGCCAATCGCAAGGTGAAACGTTCCGAAATCCACGCCTCTTCAACGGCTTTGTGTTCTACAAAAAAGGACAGATCGTGCGCACGAGTATCTTATTTTTTCCTTTGCCTCTTCTCCTACTCTCGGCGTGCAACATGGATCCTGCTGGCGAATCCGGCGCCGACGGTAATCAGGAGGTGGTGCAGTCGCAGTCAGCCGCAAATGGCGCGGATGCGATGGCTTCACGTGATCCACGCTCAGGCGAGCCGGCACAGCAGCAAGGTGCAGTTCGCGAGCAGCGGCCTGTGATGCACATTCAGGTGGTGCTCGACAGGCTTGGCTTCTCTCCCGGGGTGATCAACGGTGAGGTGAATGAGGCCACACGCAATGCGCTGCGGGCGTTCCAGGAAGCGAACGGCTTGCCTGTCACTGGCACGGCTGATCAGGCAACCCGAGCCAGATTTGCACGATGGTCCAGCATTGCGCCCACTCGGGTCGTCACGATACCAACAGAGTTCGCATCCGGATCGTTTCAGCCCGTGCCCGATGCTCCTGCTGCGAAAGCGCGTATGGAGCGCCTCGGCTACTCCAGCCTGCAAGAGAAGCTCGCTGAGCGGTTTCATACTACGCCTGAAACCTTACGCATGCTCAATCCCGGCGGCGAGCCGGCGCGTGGGGGTGATCAAGTTCCTGCCTCTCCGAAGCCCTCAGAAGCGAAGGCGACTTCTGCGGGCAGCGAAAGCTCGAATATGACGTTCCGTGCCGGCCAGCAAATCCGCGTCCCCAATGTTGGGCATGACGCAATCGATCCGTCTGGCATTGATGACAAGGATTGGCTGACCACCCTGCGCAACCTTGGGGTCGGGACCGACCAGCCGAAGGTGGAGCGTGTCGTGGTCAGCAAGTCGAAGGGGACGCTCAAAGCCTATGATGGCGCGGGCAAGCTCGTGGCGAGCTATACGGCGACCATGGGATCGGAGCATGATCCGCTGCCCCTTGGCGAGTGGCAGATCAAAGGTATCGCCCGTAACCCTACCTTCCAGTATGATCCGGAACTCTTCTGGGATGTGCCCGACAGCGACCCCAAACAGACGTTGCCTCCGGGGCCGAACAATCCCGTCGGCGTAGTCTGGATCGACTTGTCGAAGGAACACTACGGCATCCATGGAACGCCCGCGCCGCAAACGATCGGTCAGACCGAAAGCCATGGTTGTGTGCGACTGACCAACTGGGACGCGGCGCGATTGGCTCAGATGGTAAGGCCCGGGACGGTGGCCGTCTTCGAGGCCTGACATGACACCAGAGTGGCCCGGAATGTGGCGCGCGGTTGCCATTGCGATTGCGTTGACCTCGGCGTTCTGGGTCGCTCTCGGTGCCTGGCTGTTCAACGACCATATCAACGCTGATCACCGGAGCGCGCAATCTCTTGGAGCCGTTAAAGACGCGCATGGCAGCAAAGTTGGAGGCAGCGGAATTCTGGGCGGTCTGACGGGTGCGGGCCCGCAGAGCGCTCGGCCCCGAAACATACCTGTCGGGAGGCAGGGCGCGGCGCTCCAACTGCCAGTGGCCGGCGTCGAAGCGGACGGCCTCGTGGACACATTCACGCAGACAAGGGCTTCGGGCGAACGTCTGCACGATGCGATCGATATTCCGGCCGCTGAAGGTACTCCAGTGCTTGCCGCCGCCGCAGGGCGGATTGAAAGGTTGTTCCAGTCTGAGGCTGGCGGGAACACGATCTATGTTCGCTCGCAGGACCGGCGCACGATCTATTATTACGCGCATCTCGCTCAGTACCAGCGCGGCCTGCGGGAAGGTCAGTCAGTTCATCGTGGCGAGCGTCTGGGGACGGTGGGCAGTACCGGCAACGCGTCGCCGGAGGCACCGCATCTGCACTTCGCCATCTGGCAAGCGGATCCCGCATCGGGATGGCACCAGAATGCGCGAGCGATCAACCCCTATCCGCTCCTGAAAGGTCCCTCGCAGGACAAGTGAGCAGACCTCATTCAAATATGTCCGACTGATCTCGCCGTTTTTTGGCTTCCTCCGCCTTGCGCAACAGGATGCGGCCCAGCCAGATCATGGCAAGTCCGATCAGGCAGGGTATGCCTCCGAAGCCCAGCGCCACCGGGAATATTCCTTGCACCTCGGGTCCGCTGTCGATCAACGAACTGCTAAGGATCACCAGCGTACATAGTCCGCTCAGGCCGGCCACAAGCACGCCGCAGGCGAGCAGCAGCGCTCCTAGCAGGCCCCGCATTACTGCGGTTCCGTTGCTGGCTGGCCCCGGTGGCGAGCCAACACGCCGGCGCCTTCTGCGCCCTCACGATAGAACGTGTTGTAAGTGTCGAAAGGAATGATCTGCCCGGCTCCAGTCACAAAGTGGACACAGCTGCGTTTGACGGTGGCAAGGTCGAAGTTGTGCCGGTCCAGGAACTGCAGGATCACGACCCGGAAGGAATTGGCATAACTGATTTCTTCCGGGACCATCGCGTGCGGCAGACAGCACAGGACGCTCGCCAGCTTCTCTTCCGTGTTGCATTGGGCGGTAGCGAGACTGAAAAGGCCATTGATAGCGTCTCGCAAAGCCGGATGCGCCTCGTAGCTGATCGTGTTCGGCCCCGTCAGGATCAACTCCCGTGGCAGAAGGGAAGTGACGGGAGTGACGGAAGCCCCCTGTCTCAGGCCATAGCCGATGCAGATCTGGTCAGGGTTGCAGGGCAGGGGGATCATGTCCTCCAGCGTGAACACGCCCGCTTCGGCGACTTTGCGCCGCAGTTGCGTCAGAACGATCCGCTGTTCAGCCGCAAAGTGTTCGTTGCGTCCCGCGTCCTGGACCGGCTGGAATGTAACCCCCCGGACGCAAGACCACTCCAGCGCGTGGCGAACGATGTCCGCTACCTCGTTATCATTGACACCTGATTTGATGACGGCAACCAGAGTGGTGGAAAGGTTGACCCTCTCCAACTCCTCCAGGGCTTGTCGGCGTATTCGCGAGAGGCGCGCGCCGCGCAGGTTCATCAGGGCCTCGTCGCGCAGGGAGTCGAACTGAAGGTAAACCTCGAGGCGTGGCGCGTAAGTGGCCAGGCGGTCGACGAACTCCGGATCTTGTGCGATCCGCACCCCGTTCGTGTTGATCATCACATGCCGAATGGGGCGCGCCTTGACCGCGTCCAGAATTGCAAAGAAGTCCGGGTGAATGGTTGGCTCGCCGCCGGAAAGCTGCACGAGGTCGGGCTCACCTTCGCTTGCGACCAGGGCGTCCAGCATGGCCTCGACCTCGGCAAGCGGCCGATGGCTTCCCGCGATATCTGCCGCATCGGCGAAGCACACCGGGCAGGACAAGTTGCAAGCCTGATTGACCTCGATGATGGCGAGGCAGGAGTGCTGCTCGTGGTCGGGGCACAACCCACAATCGAAGGGGCAGCCCGCCTCCGTGCGGGACTGCGTACTCAGAGGGCGATCTCCGGGCTTGAGCCAATCCTTCTGCCGGCGCCAATAGTCCACGTCGTCGGCGATCAGCACCTTCTGCACGCCGTGTTCACGGCAGCGCTTGAGATAGTAGACGCGCTCGTCCTCAAGAATCACCTTTGCAGGCACCGGCTCAAGGCATTCGGCACACAGAGACGTCGTCTGGCTATGAAACACATAAGGCGCGACCTTGCGCGCAGGCGCTTCAGCCGATTGCGCGAGCAGCGCCGTCGCGTCGCCACCAGAGAATTGCATAAGCGGCCAATCCCAGCGTGAGGAAGTGAAACAGGTTCAGCGGTCCGGCGAGCGTCGGGTAAGGCTTGAAGAATTCCCACACGAACCGCTGCCCAGCATAGACCAGCACCAGCGCGTGGAAAGCGTGATCTCGAGCCCAATCGGCGCCGCGCAGTCGCGCCCGCACCAGAAGCAAGGCGAAAGCTGCAATCGTTGCTGCTTCATAGAGTTGAACAGGGTGTCGGCCCACCCCGTCGCCGAAGTCGACCGCCCACGGCACCTCCGTCGGTATGCCGTAAGTGAAGTCTGGCAGTCCGGTGAAGAAACAGCCCAGTCGGCCTATGGCTATGCCGGTCGCAAGCGGGAGGGCGAAGGCCCCACCTGTGGAGCCACGTACGCCATGCAGGGCCTTCCAGCCCTCGACTGCCACGATAGCGCCAGCCAACGCACCGGCAAGGCTGTGCGAGGGTGCCGCGACGATCGCGCGCAGGGAATTGGCAGAGCCCGCGAGCCATGCGCCTGCCACGCCGCCCAGCGCCAGGACGACGAAGTAGGAAGGCGTGGTGATGCGGGCGAGCGCCTCAGCCTGATCGGGCCAGCGTCGGTACTGCCAGCGCGCGGTAAGCGCAGCACCAACCCAGGCGGCGAGGTCAAACAGGTAGTGCGCCCACCACGCGGTATGCGCATGCAGCATGTCAGCGGGTCGCGGCACCGCCGGACAGGGGTTGCAAAGCCCTTTCAGGCGCCAGTGGAGCAGGGCTTCCGGTCGGAAGGCTGGCAGGCGCTTCCCTCTTCTCGACTGCCGTGGCCGGCTGGACGCGGCGCACGCTGACGATCTTGACTGGCGGCTCCAGCATTTGCCCCTTCATCACACCTTCACCCTTGATGGGGGAACGCGGCATGGCCCAGATCTTGTCTACCACGTCCATGCCCGCGACCACCTGGCCGAAGGCAGCGAACCCGGCTTGAGAATCCGGATCGGGTGCATCCGGCTGGGCGTCCAGACCGGGCTGATCGGAAACGAGTATCGAAAAGTCGCCAGTGGCGGTGCCAGGAGCAAAGCGGGCCATGGAAATCGTGCGGCGCTTGTGCAGGATACCGGTGGCACTGGTCGGCTCGTGAGGGACCGGCTTCAGGACGCGCTTGGGGTCATTGCCCGTGCCGCCCTGGATCAGGCCATTGGGCGGGTCGCCCCAGTCCAGATGCATGGCGCGGTAGAAGCTCGTACCGTCGAGGCGCTTCTGATCCACGTACTTGAGGAAGTTGGCAGTGGTGAGCGGAGCGCGCTCACTGTCCAGATCGACGGTGATCGTGCCCGCGGTGGTGGCGATTGCGACGTGGTCAGAGGTGGCGGGCGAGGGCGCCTGCGCGGAGGCCGGAGCCGCACTTCCAAGACAGGTGAAGGAAAGGGCGAGCAGGTAAGCGAATCGTTTTGCCATGCAGCAGATCATGCCCTGCCGGTGCGTGGCCGCAACCCATGCTGCCAAAGCCCTTGCCGTGTGCCACCCATGTTGCGTAGGCATTCTGCAAAAGCAGCCGGCAGGCAAGCCGGCCCATGGAGAGGAGACCCGATGCGGTCGGTTCCGGCACTTATCATTGGCGCGCTTTTCATCGCGGAGATGACCGTCACGTTCGAAGCGTCGATGGTGTATGCCGCGCTTCCTACCCTCATCAGTGAGTTCGGCGATCCTATGCGGGTGGGCTGGCTGGTGACCATCCACATGCTTATCGCTGCGGCTTCTTCGCCGGTCGTCGGGCGGCTTGGAGACATCCGCGGACGCAAACGGCTGGTGCTGGTACTGCTGGCGCTGGCGCTTGTAGGGTCCGTGCTGAGCGCCATGAGCACGAGCTTCGCCGTGGTGCTTGTCGGCCGTGCGCTCCAGGGACTGTCGGCCGTCGTGTTGCCTCTCTCGATTGGCATCGTGCGGGAAAGTTTGCCGGAAGAGAAGGTGCCCATGGGCATCGGCCTGCTGACAACGGCGCTCGGAGCCGGCGCAGCGTCGGGACTGGTCCTGGGCGGCGTGATCGTCGATAATTTGGACTGGCACGCGCTGTTCTGGGCAAGCGCCATCATGCTGGCTATCTCAATCGCAGCTATCGCAGCTTTCGTGCCGGACCGCCCCGGCACGCCGACCCGGCGGCCGATCGACTGGGTAGAGGGGCTGCTGCCAGTCCCCGCCATCGCTCTCATGTTGTATGCGATCGGCGCAACCAAGCAGTCCGGCTGGCTTGCTCCGCAGGTGTTGGGCATGTTTGCAGTATGCGCTGTGCTGTTCGCATTCTGGGCGCGGCGCAGCCTGAGGGCGGAAGAACCTTTCCTGGATCTGCGTCTTTTTCGGGACCGCAACTTTGCCGTCGTGAACCTCATCACTGTTCTGCTCGGCATGGGCACGATGCAGATAGTCTACGTCTTCTCAGCTTACATGCAGTCGCCCGGGTGGACGGCCGTAGGACTGGGGTTGACCGCGACAGTCGCTGGCCTTGCCAAGCTTCCTTCCAATTTCCTGTCGTTTTTCGCAGGGCCGTTTGCGGGCTGGCTGATCCAGCGCATGGGCAACCGGGCGACTGTTTCAGCCGGAGCGTTGCTCGCTGCCTCTGGCTGGATCGCCGCAATGGCCCTGCCTGATGTCCTCGGGTTCGTGATCGCCATGCTGTGCGTGATATCGTTCGGCACCACGATCCTGCAGGCTGCGTTGCCGAACATCGTTGTCGCCACTGTGCCGCAGCATCGCACCAGTGAGGCTATGGGCTCCATGCAGGTCGTGCGCGGGATTGCGGCTGCGGTGGGAGCTCAGATCATCGCCATGCTGTTGGCGAGCCGCACCGTTTTGTCGCCTGACGGAGGTGCGCAGTTTCCCGCGCCGTCCTCTTATCTGATGACCATGGGCGTGATGGCGGGGCTCACATTTGCAGGGGCCGCCTGTGCGATGCTGTTGCGAGCGCGCGAAACAAAACTGGCGCCCGCCTGATAGGCGCGGCACCAGTTCGGAAATCGCCTTTTCTCGACCCAGGTTCTAGCGAACGCGTGGACCGCCGAAGGGCATCGGCGGGGGAGGACGGCGCGCGCCGCGCGGAAGTTGCGCCTGATACGCGCGGCCGCAGTGCTCGACACAATAGGGGAAGCCGGGGTTCACCTTCTCACCGCAGAAGTGGAAGTCCGGCTCGCCAGGGTGTCCCATCGGCCAACGGCATATCCTGTCGTTAAGGTCCAGAAGGCTGGTCTTGTCCGCAATTTCCGGGCTTGGCTTTGCGGGCACCAAACGGCGGGGCGGCGCGGGTGGGATCGGCTGCTGCTGATCGCCCGGCCCTTGCCGTAGGAACCCGCCCGGTCCGACCGAAACGATTCGCGGCTGCGGAGTGGCGGGCTTTTCGGTTGCCGGTTCGGCAGCAGCAGCGGCTGCAGGTGGTGGTGGAGGGGGGGTACGGCGCTCCGGAGCGGGTGCAGCCGCTGCCGGCGGCGGAGGCGCGGCTTCCTGAGGCGATTCTGTCTCGACAGGATCGTCCGCCTTCGACTTGCGCGGTGCCGGAGCAGGGCGCGCGGTCTTTTCATTAGGCTTCACAGGCGAGGGACGAGCCTTGAGGCCGAGTCTGTGGGCCTTGCCGATCACTGCATTGCGGCTGACACCGCCTAATTCTTCAGCGATCTGGCTGGCGGTTGCGCCGCCTTCCCACATCTTCCTCAGCTTCTCGATTCGCTCGTCGGTCCAGCTCATCCGTAATCCAATCGTCCGGGCCGTAATGGCCATCAATAACTTCACGCCGGCAGGAGGCAGGCCTTGCTTGCGGAGCGGCCAGCCGATAGTCCCCGCACCATGGCCGATCAACCCTCTTCGGCGGAGATCATCACGCCCGCCGACATCCCGCAGCCCCGTAGCTTTCCAGCAATGGGTCAGCCCGTAATCAACCAGGTTAACTGGGTGGGCCTCAAGACCCTGTATATGAAGGAGGTACGGCGTTTCTTCAAGGTGCAGACCCAGACGATCTGGGCGCCCGCGATCACTACGCTGCTGTTCCTGGTGATCTTCACCATCGCCCTCGGGCGGGGAGGGCGAGAGGTGCTCGGCGTCAATTTCGCCACGTTCGTAGCGCCCGGTCTGATTGTCATGGGCATGATGCAGAACGCCTTCGCCAACGCGAGCTTCTCATTCCTGTCTGGCAAGGTACAGGGCACCATCATCGATTTCCTGATGCCGCCGCTTTCGGAGCTTGAGCTTCTGCTCGCAATGACAGCCGCAGCAGTCACTAGGGGCATTCTTGTCGGGTTTGCACTTGCGCTCGCGATGATGCTCTGGCCAGAGGTCAGCCTTTCCATGGCGCACCCGTGGGCGGTGGTGTGGTTTGGGCTTATGGGCGCATACTTCCTTTCGCTCTTGGGCTTCTTGTCCTCAATCTGGGCCGAGAAATTCGATCATAACGCGGCTGTGACGAATTTCGTCATCGCGCCGTTGTCGCTGCTTTCAGGCACATTTTACGTGATCGACAATCTTTCGCCGATCTTTCAGACGATCAGCCGCTTCAACCCGTTCTTTTACGTGATCTCGGGTTTCCGTTTCGGGTTTCTGGGTGCCAGCGATATCGGGGACACCAATATGGCCGTCCTGCACTCCGCCATTGGTCTGGGCGTGCTCAACGTCGTTCTTAGTATCGTGACTTACCGGGTGCTGCGTTCAGGCTGGAAGCTGAAGAGCTGAGGCAACTGCCGCCCTGATCGCATCTGCTGGCGTTTGAAGAGCAGCCTGCCTAGGCTGCCTTAAAAGCGGAGGGGTGTGTTTCATGGATGACGTCGAGGAGATCAAGAAGCTCAAGGCCCGCTATTTCCGAGCGTTGGATACGAAGGACTGGGATCTTTACGAAAGCATCTTCGCGCCCGACGTGGTTGTCGACCTCACGCGTGCGGGAGGAGCCCGGTTCGAGGGACGTGACGCCTTCATGGGCTTCGCACGGGGGATGACGATCGTGCAGAGCATCCATCAGGGGCACATGCCGGAGATCGAGCTTACTGGGGCGAACAGCGCCTCAGGAGTTTGGGCGTTGGAGGATTACAATATCTGGGAGGATGGCAGCCAGAATCATGGCTGGGGGCACTACCTGGAAACGTATGCCAAATTGGATGAGCGCTGGCATATCCAGACAATGCAGCTTTCATACCTGCGGGTAGAGCGCAGCATGGGTACCGCGCCGATCATCGCCGGCGCAGACGGCACAGCTCACTTGAGGGGTGTCAGGCCTGCAGGCTGACACGCTTTTGCAGCAAGTCAGCCAAAGCAATCAGTGCGTCATGCCTCGCCGCATCCGGTAGTGCCCACCGGTGTAATCTTCAAAGATCTGGGCGATCGACGGGTGATCCACAGGGCCTCCTTCGGCATCGTCCAGGAGGTTCTGCTGACTGACGTAGGCGACGTAGCTTGTGTCCTCACTCTCCGCGAGGAGGTGGTAGAAAGGCTGTTCCCTGCGCGGCCGGATGTCAGCCGGAATGGCTTCATACCATTCCTCGCTGTTCGCAAAGACAGGATCGATATCGAAGACGACGCCGCGAAAGTCATGATGACGATGTCGAACGATGTCACCAATCGCGAAACGAGCCCGCGCTTTCCGTGGCGCTTCGATGAGACGGCCCGCTTGGGGCGAAAAGAATGAGGCTCGGTTCATGGTGCGGATATAAGGCTCCTATGACCGTGTAACAACTGAGCGACAGGAACGATCCCCGGAAATCGCGGATAAGGGCTTGGCAAGGCGGTCTGTCTCGGCTAACCGCGCGCTTCGCTCGACCGGTGGGACACCCACCAACGGCACTTCTGCGGAGAGGTGGCAGAGTGGTCGAATGCGCCGCACTCGAAATGCGGTGTACGGGCAACCGTACCGTGGGTTCGAATCCCACCCTCTCCGCCACCCATTTAAGTCATTGGAATGCCACTGTTTTTCGCCGAGTCTGCGGCGCAAAACTGCGCACTTTCTGTTCCGTTCGGTAGTGCAGAGAGGCGAGTTCGAACCTGGGATACGGATTCTCTCAGGGAATTCTCTGCCGGCACTCCGGCCAGTACGGAAGCGCATGATTGCTTCCCTGTCGATGGTTCAGAGACCATCCTTCCCCCACCTGAATCTCAAGGATCTTCATCCGGTTCGTCGAGCGCCGCCCTAGCGTCGCAGTTCCGCGTGTTTGCGGCTGGGTTCGGGACCACCTTAGCGGCGTTTTGTCGCGTGCATGCGCCATATCTCCGGCAGACTTCTCCGGCGCCCTGGCCTGTTGAGCCATTCGACCAGACTGCGTTTTTCTGTGCACGCTTTCGCTGCTGTGGGTCACTCCGGCGGAGGCCGGTTGGCTGTATTCCCGGTTTGTGTGTGGTGGCTTCGCTCGACGCACGTGGACGCGAGCAGGCACCTGCAGAAACGCACAGCGGTTCTGCAGGTGCATCGCAGGCCTGCTTCAGATGGAGTCTGGCCGGAGGTGCACTACGCTGGTTTTGCGCGAATCTCTGCGGCTTTGCGCGTGGGTAAACTCAATTCGCCGGTAACCCGTCAGACCTGCTTCGGAAGGATGTTTGCGCCTGGCGTCAGTAGCCCCGCTTCGCCCCGACCAGCTCCAGCTCGTACAGGTGCACGGCTGAGAATCCCCCTGTGTTGCCTGCGCCGAGGTCGCAGTCTTCCGCAGCGTGCTGTCAAAGCTAATGCACCGGCGCTGAAGCAGTGGCCGCTAACGACTTCTTCAGAGAGCGACATGCATGCCGCTTTTGCTGTCAGTCCTGCGAAACTGCTCGGCTCGCTCCCAGATGCGTTATCGTTTGCCTGCTGATTAACAGGCAAACGGAGCAGGGAGCGCGCCTCAAGCGTGCAAAGGTGCGGTTCCTTTGACAGCACCAGCGGGAGCCATCCACAGATGGCAGCACCCTTTCAAAAGTTGGTGGATCTAGAGCGCATCACGTAGTTTCCACCATGCGCTGCTCACCAAGTTTGAAATGTCCTCGCGCGTAACGTGAGCTCAATTATTCTGTTGAGCTCGGGTTCAAACATTTCATGCAAAGCACCAAGGTAGCGCGTCGTTGCAAAGAGCTAGTGCAACTGATTCTAGCACTTTTCGTGGGGTGCTTAGCGTTTGGCTCGGCACATGCTGCCGATCTGACTTTTAACCGCGCTTATCAAGGCAGCTTGTCGGGACAGACATTCACTACGGCAACCATTCTGAATGCTGATCCGGGTTCAATCCGCTTTGCGGATGGGGGGACCCAACGTTCGTTTCAAAACACAAGCGGTACACTGTATTATCGTGTTGCAGGCGTGCTCTATGCTGAGGCCGGTGTTCTGAACTCACGTTACCCGAACGGGAATGTCGTGATAGACGCCGTTGCGTTCAGCGGAACAGGTGGGCACCGCTTACTCGTCCTCAGCGGAGCTTATACGACGTCGAGTAGCTATACCGGCAGTTCCAATGCAATCGTCACGAAGCTGAACGAGTATCTCGACGCGACTGCCCCAGACCCAGCGACATCCACACTTCGAGTAAATGGTGGGTCTACTGCAACAGTGGCGGTTGGACAAAACATCGCGATTGTTGCAACTGTCAATCTGTCGTCCGGGAGCCCTCTGTCGGGAGCTACGGTGACTCTTTTTGCAGGTCCAGCAGGCACCTCGTCGATAACACCTTCTACCACCACGACCAACGGCAGCGGTCAAGCGACGTTCACGGTCAACGGCACGTTGGCGGGATCAGTGACTTACCATGCCCAAATCTTTGCCAACGGCACAACGGCGAATTCCGGATCGGTGTTCGTAACCTTCACTGGAGTACGCAGCCCGGCTCATTCATCAGCCTCAGTACCGGCCGGCACTGTCGGAGCAATCACGACGGTGACGGTGCAGGTCAAAGACAGCAGCGGAGTAGGTGTCGCCGGCGCGGCAGGTGCACTTACTGCTGCCCTGACCGGTGCCAATGCCGGAGTGCCCTTAAGCGGGATTACTGATCAGGGAGGCGGGGCGTACACTTTTACATATGTTCCTACGATGGCGGGGACCGACGACATCGAGATCAAGCTGGACGGAACAGCGATCGCGGGGTCACCGTACCAGAGTGCCGTAACGGCACCCACGCTCGTTTTGGCGCCTGCAGCTGGCACGCTGCCAGGAGGCACAGTGGGTTCGGTCTACAGCCAGGCGATCTCGGCCACTGGCGGCACCGCGCCTTACACGTATGCCGCCACCGGCCTGCCGGCGGGTCTGGCGATTGATCCCTCGACCGGAGCGGTCAGCGGCACGCCCACGGCTGCCGGCAGCTACCCCGTCACGGTCACTGTCACCGACGCTCATGGCGCGACCGGAACGGCGGCCTACACGATCGTGATTGCGCTTCCTGCGCCACCAATTGCGGCCGATTCGACATCGGCTTCCGTCCCCGCCAATACCACCACAGAGGCAGGTCAAAACGTCAGCATTAACTTGTCCAGCCTTGTTACCGGCGAATACGACGATATCCGTATCATTTCGCAGCCGCAGCATGGACGAGTGACAATTTCGCGGACACTCGCGGTGCGTGGCGGCGGCGGCGTATTCGCTATGGCAGCAGCCGCATTGTCCTTGCTCCAGGTCCCCAGTCAGGTGCTGGCAGTCTACACGCCTGACGCGGACTATCAGGGCAGCGACCGCTTCCAGTTTGCAGCAGTCGGTCCAGGAGGGACGTCAACGCCGGCGACCGTCGTTATCCAGGTTGTGGCACGTAAGCCGACTGCGCGGTCTCACACGGCCAGCACAACTGACGGCAAAACTGTGGGAATTGAGTTGACCGATGGAGCAACGGATGGCCCGTTTAGAGGGGCGGAAATCCTCGCAGTCTCTCCGGCCGAACAGGCTTCGGCCGTGCTCGTTGCCGGCGGGGTAGATGCAGCCCGAACCTTCCGCCTTGATGTAACTCCGCAGGCTCGCTTCGAGGGGGCCATCCGCATCGTCTATACGCTTAGGAACGCTTTTGGCAGCTCTGCTCCCGCTACTGTGACTGTCAACGTCGCTCGCCGGCCCGACCCGTCAGCAGATCCGGTGGTTCAAGCCATCAGCGACGCGCAGGCCGAGACCACGCGCCGCTTTGCGCGAGCGCAACTCACCAACGTCATGCAGCGGGTTGAAAATCTTCATGGCACCTGCCGCCGCTCTACAAATGCGTTGAAGATCGCCGCGTCTGCCGACGGCATTTTCCCGGACGGGGAAGTGGAGCGTGGCGGTACAATGCCAACTGCGGTTGCCAACAATCTTGGCGCGACTGCTGGAGAGCCAGATGCACTGGATCAGTTTACATCCGACGCGGATTGCCAAAAGGTAGCTGTTTGGACCGGAGGTACTATTGATGTAGGCACTCGCAGCGCGGCGACCGGCCGTGCCAAGATCAGCGCCACGACGACCGGTGTAAGTGCTGGAGTGGATGCCCGGCTCTCTGATACCGTTACGCTAGGCTCAGGACTCGTTGATCAGAGCCAGAAGAGGACGGTTGCCGCGAGAGCGAGGGCAGAGAAGAAGACGGTCGGGCATCGGTCGTAGCGGGTTGCCACGCGGCGCCAGTCCTTGAGGCGGCCGAACATGATCTCGATGCGGTTGCGGCGCTTGTATCGGCGCTTGTCGTATTGGACGGGAAGAGAACGGGATTTCCGGCCTGGAATGCAAGGTTTGATACCTTTCTGCCCGAGGGCATCCCTGAACCACTCGGCGTCATAGCCCCGGTCTGCCAGCATCCACTGTGCCTTGGGCAGGTCGTCCAGCAAAGCTGCCGCACCGGTATAATCGCTGATCTGGCCGGCGGTGATGAAGAAGCTCAAGGGGCGACCGTTGGCGTCGGTGATTGCGTGCAACTTGGTGTTCATGCCGCCCTTGGTGCGCCCGATCAGCCGCCCAAGGTCCCCTTTTTTACCCGCAGGCTCGAGGCCGTGCGGTGCGCTTTCAAATAGGTCGCGTCGATCATGACGGTCTTGGGCTCCGCTCTTTCGGCGGCAAGGCCTTCCATCATCCGGCCAAACACGCCCATCTCGCCCCAACGTTTCCAGCGGTTGTAGAGCGTCTTGTGCGGGCCGTATTCCCTGGGCGCATCACGCCACCGCAAGCCGTTGCTATTGACGAAGATGATCCCGCTCAGAACCCGTCGATCATCCACCCGCGGCTTGCCGTGACTCTTCGGGAAATATGGCGAAAGCCGCGCCATCTGCTCGTCCGTCAGCCAGTACAGGTCGCTCATGATCAGTCTCCTCGCGGAGCCTGAATCACATTGCCCTCAACCAATCAATGGGTCCTGAGCCTAGG
>NZ_JBFNXR010000013.1:0-28497 GCF_040813635.1 Novosphingobium rhizovicinum
CTCCTCGTCGGCATTCCATCCTCCGGCTGCTGTGCCGACAGGATGGCCCCAACGAGCGGGCTTCTCACTCCCTCCCGGGTGGCCGCGAATTGCTCGGAATGGTGGCCGGCATCAGCTCGGAATCCCGGCCGGGATCAAATCGGAATCCCGGCCGGGATGACCCGGGAATCCGCATCGGTTCGGTCCATCTATCACGGAGCTTAGAGCGCTGCCAAAGATGCTGACTCATCTTCGCTGCGCATGCTCCCTCCTCGTGGAAGAATCACTTACGTCACCTGTATGCAGTTCCTCCCGACGGCGGTGTGCTTTGCCTCCTTCGCGGACGAGCGGCAAATGTCGTCCCATAAAAAAAGGCCGGATTTCTCCGGCCCTTTTCCATCGATCGAATAGTTGCGAATCAGGCTCCTTGAGGAGCCGCATCGCCAGAGTAGCGCTTACCGGCCTTGGGGATCGATGACCCTGCGACCGGAGCGGCACGGCTTGGACCTCTCGTTTCATCCGGACGGTCAAGCTCACCGGTGTCCATCAGTCGCTTGATTTCCTCGCCTGTCAGCGTCTCGTATTCGAGCAGCGCGCGCGCCAACGAATGAAGCTTCTCACTCTGCGTCTGCAAAATCTCTGTCGCCCGCCTGTGCGCAGTGTCCACGAGCAAGCGGATTTCCGAGTCGATCAGCTTGTTGGTCTCGTCCGAAGCCATAAGCCGCGCCGAGCCGCCCATGCCGAGGTAGCCCTCTTGCTGCTCCTCATACTGGAGCGGGCCGAGCTTGTCCGACATGCCCCACTTGGTGACCATGTTGCGAGCCAAACCGGTCGCGTACTGGATGTCGGACGAAGCGCCCGAACTCACCTTGTCATGGCCGAAGATGATCTCCTCGGCGACGCGCCCACCCATGGCAACCGACAGATTGGCCAGCATCTTGTCCCGGTGATACGAGTAGCTGTCTCGCTCTGGCAGGCGCATGACCATTCCCAGGGCACGCCCACGCGGAATGATCGTGGCTTTGTGAATTGGGTCAGAGGCCGGTTCGTTGACCGAGACAATCGCGTGACCCGCTTCGTGATACGCGGTCATCTTCTTCTCGTCCTCGGTCATCACCATGGAGCGGCGCTCCGCACCCATCATGACCTTGTCCTTGGCGTCCTCAAATTCCTGCATGGCAACAAGACGCTTGTTACGGCGTGCAGCCAGCAAAGCAGCCTCGTTCACTAGATTTGCAAGGTCCGCACCGGAAAAGCCGGGCGTGCCGCGTGCAATAACTCGCGGATTGACGTCAGGCGCTAGCGGAACCTTCTTCATGTGGACGGCCAGGATCTTCTCGCGCCCCTCAATGTCGGGCACGGGCACAACGACCTGGCGGTCAAATCGACCGGGACGCAGGAGCGCAGGGTCCAGCACGTCGGGACGGTTGGTCGCGGCGATGATGATGATGCCTTCGTTCGCCTCGAACCCATCCATCTCGACGAGCAACTGGTTCAGAGTCTGCTCGCGCTCATCATTCGAGTTGCCGAGGCCGTGGCCACGATGGCGGCCGACTGCGTCGATTTCATCGATGAAGACGATACAGGGGGCATTCTTCTTCGCCTGCTCAAACATGTCACGCACGCGAGAGGCGCCCACGCCGACAAACATTTCGACGAAGTCCGAACCGGAAATTGTGAAGAACGGCACGCCGGCTTCGCCAGCAATGGCCCGGGCAAGCAGGGTCTTGCCGGTGCCTGGCGAGCCGACGAGCAGTGCACCCTTGGGGATCTGGCCGCCCAGCTTGGAAAAGCGGCCGGGATCGCGCAGAAATTCGACGATTTCCTGCAGCTCCTCGCGCGCTTCGTCGATACCGGCAACATCGTCGAACGTGACACGGCCGGAGCGTTCGGTCAGCATCTTTGCCTTGGACTTGCCAAAGCCCATTGCGCCGGAGCCGCCGCCCTTCTGCACCTGACGGAGAGCGAAGAACGCAATTCCTAGGATGAGAATGAAAGGCAGAGCCTGGACCAGAATGTAGAGCAGCAGGTTCGGCTCTTCAGGCGCACGGCCTGCATAGCTTACCTGATGTTCCTGCAAGAGCTGCGGCAGGCTGGTATCGTTGGGAATCGGCACGGTGCTGAAGCTGTCGCCGTTCTTGTATTTTCCAACAATCCGGTCCTGACCGATCTGCACTTCAGCAACAGTGCCCTCGGCAATCTTGGCGCGGAAATCAGAGTAGCGGATCGATTGGCCAACGTCACCGCGCGAGCCGAACATCGAAACCACCATCAGAAGGGCAAGAAAGATCCCCCCCCATACAAGGAGGCTCTTCACCCAGGGATTTCCGGTGGGCTGATCGTCGTTCATAGCTGTCTTTCGGAGTCCTTTTACACCGTCAATGTAGGCTTGACGCGCCGAATGACAAGCCAGCGCTACCCCTCACAGTGATCGGATCCGAAGAACAAACCGATTTAAGCTCCAGGAGCCATCCGCCTGAGCGCTGAAATCAATCAGGCGACGCTCGGACTGAGCCGTTTCGCCGGCACCTCGAGGCGCATCATGGCGCCTTGGGACTTGTTTTGCAGCGCAAAATTAGCGCCGAGCTGCCGGCTGAGTACGCGTGAGATACGCAAGCCGAGGCTGTCCGCCTGTTCGAAGTCGAACGCTTCGGGCAGGCCAGATCCGTCGTCGTGCACTTCCAGAGCGACTGTCTCGTTGCGAATCTCCAACACCACCTGTATCTCGCCTGTCCCATCGCTCGGGAAGCCGTGCTCGATCGCATTGGCGAGGGCCTCAGCGAGAATCAGCGCCATGGGTACGGCACCATCCGGCGCAAGGATCAGTCCGGATCCCGCCTTGATGTTGCAGCCGATGCCGGGCCGTCCGCTGGACCGCATCTGTTGCTCGCTGACCTCACGAATGAAATCGTCGAGCGGCACGAGCTCGCCGTTGTTGCGATAGAGACGGCGCTGAATGCTGCCGATCACCTGAACACGGGCCACCGCATCGGAAATGGCGCGGCGGGCTTTGGGTTCCTCTAGACTCCTGAGCTGGAGCGAGAGAACCGCGGCGACCATCTGCAGATTGTTGCCCACCCGATGCTGCAATTCTTGGAATAGCAGCTCGGACCGTTGCGCCAGACGAGCACTCTCCTCAGCTAGCACGCGACCGCGTTCGCGTGCCTCGCGTACGCGCTCGTTGGTAGTCTGCAGCCAGTGGATCAGGGCAATGTCGAGGGCAACAATCACGATATAGAAGGCGATTGCGAGAAGCCCGCCTCCGTCTATGCTGAATAGGCCCGGAGGGTCGATGAGGAAGTACCAGGCGAACAGCCCGCAGAGCGAGGCCGCGTAAAGACCCGTGGCGCGGCCGAACAGGAACGTCGTGATAATGACGACCGGAAAGAAGGCGACGAACGGGTAACCCGGTGGCAGCGCATCACCCAGTGCAAGGCGGCAGGCCAGCGCGAGAACTGAGAGCACTGTGGCGATTGCATAACGCGCAGCCGGTCGCCGCTGCAAAACGGGCAGCCGCTGAATGCTCTCTGTAGCCTTGCTTAACCTCACATTTGCCATCTAATCCGCGCCGGCTCCGCGACCTTTTATCTTCTTGTCTGCCTCTGCTCTGCTAACGCGGAGAGCACGTGCAGGTGTTTGTTGAGTGGGCGCTACCAAGCCCTTGCTCCAATGGCGAGCGGAATCCGGTCATTTTTGACATTCATGCTCGCGAAGATGCTGGGCCGGGTCTTGGGCGTGCCCTCGCATGCACGTCTGCGGCAGCTTGGCTTGTGCCTGGCCTCCATCGCGGCATTACTTCGAGAGAAAGAAGAAGAGAGGAGGAATGCGATGGCCACTTTCGTGCTCATCCATGGGGGCGGACATGGCGGCTGGTGTTACGGCGAGGTGAGCCCGCTCCTTCGCGACGCGGGGCACATGATCCATGCGCCAAGCCTCACCGGATGCGGGGATCGCAAGCACACTGTCACATCTTCCACCGATTTGGACACCCATATCACAGACGTCGTGAACCTCATGGAGTTCGAGGATCTTTCCGAAGTGATCCTCGTGGGCCACAGCTATGGCGGCATGGTGATCACTGGCGTTGCCGATCGGGTGCCTGCACGCATTCGTGAGCTCGTCTTTCTGGATGCTTCGCACCCCACAGACGGCGTCTCGCTGCGCATGAATGCTCCACATCGGATCGAGCCGGCGTACGCGGGAATGCGCGTTGTGGATGGTGTCGAACTGGTGCTTTTCCCTCAGCCCGGCTGGGCAGCCTTCTTCGGCATCAGAGACCCCGATGATGTTGCCTGGGCAGAGCCGCGCTTCACGCCCCATCCGTGGAAGTGTTTCGATCAGCCGCTTCTGCTGCACAACGGCGACGCTGCGTTCAAGCTGCCGCGCACCAACATCAACTGTACCGAGACGCTACGCGACAGCCCCGAGGACATGCGCCGTCGGCAACTGGACGGGCATCGCAATTTCGAGATCGACACGGGTCACGACCTGATGATTACCGAGCCAGGGAAAGTCGCGGAGATGCTGCTGAGCGTTGCCGCATAGGCGAGGGGTCAGGCGTTCAGTCCACCGTTGATGCTGATGACTTGGCCGGTCATCTTGCGTGCTCCTTCTCCGCAGAGGAAGACTGCTAGCGGAGCAATGTCCTCGGCCGTCGGCAGGCCAAGCCCCGCGCGGCTGGCGGCCTTCGCCATCCGGTCGGAACCCATCTTGCGCGCGCTTTCGCTGCCTTCGACGAAGCTGGGGGAAATGCAGTGCGCGCGAATGTTGTCGCGGGCTGCTTCCAAGGCGAAGTTGCGGATGAAGCCGATCGCTCCAGCGCGCGCCGCTCCGATCAGGGTCTGACGTGGAGCGGCAAAGACGCCCGCATCCGAAACGAAAGAGATGAGCGTCCCCCCCTCGCTGGCAAGGTGTGGATAGGCGGCATGAGCGAGCCGCTCCAGCCAACACAGGGACACATCGAGGAACGAGCCGAACGCCTGCATATCGGTCTGGGCGAAAAAGCCAGTGATCCCTCCGGGACCGGTTGCGGTGCAGTCGATCACCGAATCGATCCGGCCGAACTGCTCGACCACCTCTGCGACGAGCGTCTCGGCGGCACTGGGCTGGCAGATATCTACGAGAAAGCCTTCCGCAGTACGTCCGCATCCAAGGGCCGCGCAAACCGCATCGACCTTTTCGGCGCTGCGGCCATGAACAGCAATCGTCCAACCCTGGCGATGAGCTTCTCGGGCAATGGCAGAGCCGATCGACCCGCTTCCGCCCGCCACGAGCATGACTTTGCCCGCTGACGCCACGGGTCAGTCGTCGCCGTAGGCTTGCGCGAGGTCTCCGTCCGCCAGATCCGAGAAGCGCGTGATGCGCGCCTCGAAACGCATGCGCACTTTGCCGGTCGCGCCGTGGCGCTGCTTGGCGATCAGCAGTTCGGAAAGACCGGTCACCTGCTCCATTTTCTCGCGCCATGCTTCCCACTTCGTGTGGACATCCGGCGGATCGGTCTCGCTCGGGTACTTCGGCTCGGTCGCCTTCACATAGTAGTCCTCGCGATATACGAACCAGACCATATCGGCGTCCTGCTCAATTGAGCCCGACTCGCGCAGATCGGAGAGCATCGGCCGCTTGTCCTCGCGCTGTTCCACTGCGCGGCTGAGCTGCGAGAGGGCGATCACCGGGAGCTGCAGTTCTTTCGCCAACGTCTTGAGACCTCGGGAAATTTCCGAGATCTCATTCACGCGATTATCATTCGCGCGGCCGGTCCCCTGCAGCAGCTGCAGGTAGTCGACGACGATCAAACCGATGTTATGCCGCCGCTTCAGGCGCCGGGCACGAGTGCGGAGGGCAGCGATCGTGAGGGCGGGCGTATCGTCGATGTAGAGCGGCAGTTCGGCCAGGCGCTGGCTGGCGAACGAAAGCTGCTGGAAGTCCTCGCGGCTGATCTTGCCCATGCGGAGCGCTTCGGAGCTGATGCCGGACTGCTCTGCGAGAATACGCGTTGCGAGCTGATCGGCGCTCATTTCCAGGCTGAAGAACGCAGTGGCCGCACCGACCGACTGCTCAAGCGGAATGCCGTCTGCGATGTCGCGGCGCAGGCGGTCCGCCGCGTTGAACGCGATGTTGGTCGCGAGCGAGGTCTTTCCCATGCCCGGACGTCCGGCAAGGATGATAAGGTCGGAATCGTGCAGGCCGCCGATCTTTTCGTTCACCGAGTTCAGGCCCGTGGTCTTGCCTGAGATGTGACCGCCCGAGTTGAACGCCTTCTCGATCGCAGTGATGGCGGTGCGCGTCGCCAGGCTGAAGCTTTGCGCTTCGCTTCCCGTCGCGGCGCCTTCCGCCACTTTGTAGAGCGCTGCTTCGGCCTGTTCGATCTGCTCCTGCGGCTCCACCGACTCGGACGTGTCCATCGCCGATTCGACAAGGTTGCGCCCCACCGAGACAAGCTCGCGCAGCAGCGCCAGGTCGTAGATCTGTTCCGCAAGTTCGCGGGGGGCGAGCAGTCCCTGCCCGTTCGCCGTGAGCCGCGCCAGGTAGGCAACGCCGCCCAGCGCCTTCAAAGCCTCGTCCGCCTCGAAATAGGGGCGCAGAGTCACCGGCGTCACCACGGCCTTTCGGTCCAGCAGGTGCAGGATGCGCTCGTAGATTCGGGTGTGCACCGGCTCGAAGAAATGCAGCGGAGTGAGCGGAGTCTGCAGTTCTTCGATGACGCGGTTATCGATCAGGACCGCCCCCAGGAAGGCGGCTTCCGCCTCCACGTTCGAGGGAAGGGTGCGCGCGACCGGCGCTTCCGCATCGCGGACCAAGAGAGCTTGCTGAACCATGAGGCGTGTATTTTGCGCTGACGGCCCCGCCTCGGCAAGCGGTGGATTGCCGCATATTAATCCACAGCTTGTGGATCATCGACGGGGCTGAGCAGCCCATCGTTCGTTCCTCAACGGGTTGGCCATACTGTCGCAAAAGCGTAAGGCCCGCCGGTCATGCTGGACCAGCGCATCTCTCATATCGAACTCGACGAAGCGACCATCCTGTGGCGCAACGCCGATATCGAGCAGGAGCGGCGCATCGCGATCTTTGACCTGATCGAAGAAAACACCTTCAAGCCGTTGCGCGCTTATGGGGCCGGTCATCACGGTCCCTATCGCTTACGCCTGTCGGTCCGCGACGGGCGCCTCTCGATGGAGATCTCGGACGAGGGTGGGCAGGCGCTGGAAACACTGATCCTCGGCATGGCTCGGTTCCGGCGCTCCATCCGCTCTTACTTTGCCATCTGCGAGAGCTATTATCAGGCGGTCCGCAAGGCCAGCCCTCAGGAAATCGAGACTATCGACATGGCCCGCCGGGGCATTCACAACGAAGCGGCCGAGATGCTCATCGAGCGTCTTGAGGGTAAGGTCGAAACGGATTTCGCCACGGCGCGGCGCCTCTTCACGCTCATCTGCGTCCTGCACATCAGGGGTTAGGAAGCAGCAATGGCCCGGAAGGCGAGAAAGCGCCTCAGCGCGCGTGCGCGTTTGAGGATTCTAGGCGTACTGCTTCTGCTCGCGCTGGTGGGCGGTGGCTGGGCCTGGTGGCACCTGCACCACTGGACGCCGCTTCGCGAACAGTACCCGATGCAGGGCGTGGAGATCGGCGCTGACGATGGCGCAGTCAGCTTCGCTTCGCTGAAGGCGATCGGCGCCGACTTTGCGTACATTGATGCCAGCGTCAGCGTCTTCGCTCGCGATCCGCGTTTCGTTGCGAATCTGGAGAATGCGCGCGCGGCGGACATGCAGGTAGGTGCTGTGCACCGATACGATCCATGTCAGCCGGCCGGGCGCCAGGCTGCGAACTTCGTCACGACTGTTCCGCGCGATGCGGAACTCTTGCCCCCGGCCGTTGAACTGGACATGCTCGCCGATGCGTGTCCGGTGAAAGTTGGCGACGCCAAGGTTGAGAGCGAACTCATGACATTCCTGAACCAGGTAGAGACGCATACCGGGAAGGCCACCGTGCTGAAGGTCACAAAAACGTTCGAGGAACGCTACAGCATCGCGCGTAAGCTGGACCGCAATCTGTGGCTTGTGTCAGATCGCTTGCAGCCAGACTATGCGGGGCGGCCCTGGACGTTATGGACGGCGAATACCGCATTGGCCAACGAGGTGTCGGACCAAGGGCTTCGCTGGATCGTGGTGCAGCGGTGAGCGGGGATGAAAGGGCGCAGCGGGACGCGCTGATTGCGGCGGCTCGTAGTGCTGCCGCTGCCGCATATGCGCCTTACTCCAACTTCCACGTGGGTGCGGCACTGCTGTTCGCCGACGGCTCTGTCGTGACCGGCGCCAATGTCGAGAATGCCAGCTACGGGCTTTCCCTCTGCGCTGAGACGGTCGCGGTGGGCAAAGTGTTGAGTGACGGTCGGCGGGGTGGCCTTATTGCCGTGGCGGTGACCGGCGGCTTTCCGGGGCAGGCGGGGCAGGGGATGACCGTTACGCCCTGTGGACGTTGTCGGCAGACACTCAACGAAGTTGCGCAACTCGGGGCAACCGACCCCCTGGTCTGGTGTGACGGTGCTTCGCCGGTAGAGATCAGGCTATCCCACCTGCTGCCGCATGCTTTCGGACCGGCGAACCTGGCATAGTTCTCAGGAGCGCGGGATGAACGGCTACGGCATACGATTGCCGAGAAGCGGCATCGCGGGTAGCGCGGGACGAGATGGACACCGTTAACTACCGGCCCGCATCCGGGTATCAGCCAGGCTCGCCGCGAGAGCGGCTGACGGCTTCGGTGCTGTCCATCGGCATCATCCTTGCCGTTGTGCTGGCCATGATCTTTCAGGCCGTCGTGGCGCCTGAACCCGTTCAGACCGACCGGCCCGTGACGTTCGATGTTTCTGCGGAAGATCCGGACAAGGCTGCCCGAAGCAGCCAGTCGCGACCCAAGGCTCCGCGAGCGGCCACGCGACCGCGCGAAATGCCGGCCGCCCGACCGAGCCCGCCTGTGACTGTGCAGAAGCGCGTCGAATCACCGGACGCAGAGGAGGGCATCCCCGGCCTCATCAGGTTGTCGCGTGCCGACTATGCTGCATCGGACATCGGCAACATGAAAGGACCCGATGGTGGGTCTGACGCTGCTGGGCGTGGCAGCGATACTCGCACGGCCTATGGACCCGGTGAAGGGCCGGGCGGCGTAAGGCTCTACGAAGCCGATTGGTACCGCAAGCCGACCGATGCGGAACTGGCCACTTACATGCCGCAGAACGGCGCTGTGTCCGGTTGGGGCCTGATCGCGTGTCAGACAGTGGAGCGCTACGGCGTCGAGAACTGCCAGATCCTGGGCGAGTCGCCCCGCGGCTCAGGCTTCGGGCGGGCCGTCCAGAATGCGGCCTGGCAGTTCAAGGTTCTTCCGCCCCGCATCGACAACCAGCCGCAGATCGGCGCCTGGGTGCGTATCCGCATCGACTACCGCGTCAAGCATGCTGGTTGAAGCTTCGACGTGGTTACTTGTTGGCGCGCTCTTTCAGCCACTCCAGCAAGGCGCCCAAACAGCCGCGTCCCAATTGTGCTGAACGTTCCGCGCTCCAGCCCTGACGGGCATCCGGTGCCGCATTATGGTCCTTGAACGGCATCTCCAGCGTCATGGAGACGCAGCCTCGTTCGACAAAGCGCTCGGCCAGGTGATTGGTCGACATCGTCAGGTTGCCTTTGCCGGCCGGCGCAACCGGATAGCCGAGAGCGGTCTGGAAATCGGGAGTCCGTCGTTCCAACACTTCGGCGTAGCGGCGAAAACCTTCGCTCTGCTCCGGCCTGAGTGACGGAATGCCTTCAAATCCTGCCAGAAACACGGCGGGGATCGCTTCGTCGCCATGGATGTCCATGGCAAAATCGACTCCTTCTTCATCCATCGCGTTGCGCAGCGCCAGCACCTCTGGCGAGCGCTCAGGCGACGGACTCTCCCACTCGCGGTTGAGGTTCACGCCAGCAGCATTGGTGCGCAAGTGCCCGCGCTGGGAGCCGTCAGGATTGAGGTTCGGCACGAGGTGCAGCCGGCAGCGCCGCCGCAACTCACGCCCGATGGAGTTCGAAGGGTCGGCCAGCATCTCAAGCGCGCCTTCCATCCACCATTCGGCCATCGATTCGCCAGGGTGCTGGCGAGCATAGAGCCATACCTGGAGCGGCCCGGCCCCCATCTCGATACAGTCGATCGGCTGTCCGTCGAGGGTCGAGCCCAGGCTGCGATAGTCGACGCCCGGAGCGCGGGTGATTCGCGCGACGAGATCGTGGTGGCGCTCCATGGAATAGGGCGCGAAATAGGCGAACCAGACGATATCGCTGGTTGGCGTGTAGCGGATGGTGAGAGTACCGCCTTCGGCACTTTCGTCCCAGCTGGTGTCAGTACGACCCCAGTGCTGCCGGTCCTCCGAAACGCAGGCGCGATAACCGGGCCAACCCATGGGATAGGCGGAACCGTTCAGTCCCGTGATGCGCAGCACCAGTTCACGGCCGCGGGCACCGGACACGCGAAAATGAAACCACTGATAGAACTCCGAATCGCGGTCCGGCCGAATGGCCAGCCGCGCCTCGGTGCCGTCTATGGAGAGAGCTTCGATGTTGCCGGAGTCGAACGCGGAGGAGATCTGGATAGCCGTCATTCGACCGTGATAGTTTCGCCGGACTGGCCGGGGAAGTCCTTGAAAAGCGCTTGAGCCATCTTCGCTGCTCCAAGTGAGGTCTGCGCTAACGGCGAACTTGCCTTTACCGCGAAGGATGCGCGTCCCTCCCACAGGCTTTGGCCCGTGGCGCGATCGCGAATCATCACGCTCATCCGCGTCTCCACCTGTTCCGGAGGCGGGCCGGACAGGTTGATGCCGAGGCCAACTCCAAGCCCGGAGCCGTAGCTGCCGGTGCTGCCTCCAACGCCCACCGAGACCGGGCTGCGCGATTGCTGCGGGACAAGCGTGCCCCGCTCGATACTGAGCACGGCCACTTGCGGGCTCCGGGGCCCACCAGGCAGCGCTTCGGTATAACCGAGGCGCGTCAGTTCTCGCGCGACTGCGGCGGCATACGTGCGAAATTCGATGCTGGCACCGTCCTCACCCGGAGCTGGCTCCACTTGAATTTGGCCCCGGCCGAGCATCGCCGTGTCGGGGAGATGAAAACGAGTGACTTCCACCGGGCCGACAGGTGTGGTGCAACCCGATAGCACCGCACAAGCGGCCAGCGCTGCTCCTGGAAGCAGGGTGCGGGCTAATGGTCTCATCATCGTCTCCCTGGGACAGGCAGGATTGTCCCTGATCTTCTAAGGATTTGTGCTCTCACGCCCGGCGATGCAAGGGGAGTGCCACCTGCGCATCTGTGATGCGAGCGCTTGGCTGGCTTGACTCTGAGGCGCGTGCCCACTAACGGCGCGGCTTCGATTTTCCGGCGGTCGGAACCGCCACGAACCGAATCACGGAAAGAAAAGTCATGAAGATCCGCAACAGCCTGAAGTCGCTGAAGGACCGCCACCGGGATAACCGCGTCATCCGTCGCCGTGGTCGTACCTATGTGATCAATAAGACCAACCGCCGCTTCAAGGCGCGCCAGGGCTGATTGTCGGGGCGTCTCGTCCGGGACGCTGACTATCAATGACCGGCGGGTGCGAAGCGCCGCATGGGCCCCCGCCGACGCGGGGGCTCTTGTTGTGTCCGAAGTAGACAGCTCTGATCGGCAGGCATCTTCTGTCGAGGCAGTCGTGTTCGATGTCGGGCGCGTGCTCGTTCGCTGGGACATGCGCTGCCTTTACAGCAAGTTGATCGACGACCCTGTTCGCCTCGACTGGTTCTGCAGCACGGTCGTCACCGAGGATTGGCATTACCAGCATGATGCCGGCCGTGATCTGGGCGAGATGCTGGTAGAGCGCAAACGAGCCTATCCCGATTGCGCGGACTTGATCGAGGCCTACGCAACGCGGTTCCTGGAGACCATTCCCGGACCGGTACAAGGGACTCACGAAGTCGTGCGGCGCCTTTCAGCCAAGGGCGTTCCGCTCTACGCGATCACGAACTTCGCAAGCCTGTTCTGGCGCCAATTCAGACCTACAGACCCGATCTTTGACTTGTTCCGGGACGTCGTTGTCTCTGGTGATGAGAAGCTCGCCAAGCCGGATCCAGAGATCTATCGGCTGGCGGCGCAGCGCTTTGGGCACCCGCCGCACAAGATGCTCTTCGTTGACGACAACCTTGCCAACATCACTGCCGCGCGGGTGCTCGGATGGCAGGTGCACCACTTCGTCGAAGCTGCAGCGCTAGAACAGGATCTCCTCAATCGCGGGATTTTGTGAGCCACCATAGCGCATGAAAATTGACCGGCTGATCTTACAGGACTAAACAGGTGTCAAAACACCGCAACAGCGGGAGAGGACACCATGCAGACGCTCAATGCTCTCGATCTTTATGCCATGCCGTTTGACGCCGCGGCGATGGGTGAGGATCCCTGGCCCGAATTCGAGAAAGCGCGCTCGGTCCACCCCTGGCTTGCGAAGTGGGAAGGGCATGGCTTCGTTATCCACGAGTACAGGGCCATGCGCGAACTCTTCGGGCGCGACGATATGCTGCGCCCTCCCTATGCGGACGTGGTGGGTCATCTGGGTCAGGAGGGCACGCCATGGGGGCGGTTTACGCAAGAGCAGTTGATTTCGCTCCCTCCCGAGCAGCACAAGCTGCTCCGCCATGCGCTTGCCTCGCGTTTCACGCCGCGCAACGCCAATGAGCTTCGCCCCATGATGCGCGAGACGGTCACGTCCTTGCTCGATGAATGGGCACCGCGGGGCAGCGGCCGGCAAAGCATCGACTTCGAGGAGTTCGCTTCACACTTTCCGATCTCGGTTATGTTCACGCTGGTCGGTGCTCCGCAGGAGGGGATCCGCCTGCTGCGAGATGATCTGGAAGCGATCGGCCTGGCCCACAGCTACAACCTGGACCTTTTCCCGCGTATCCAGGAGGGGATAGTGCGTGTCGAGCAATTCGCTGCGGATTGCATTGCGGAACGGCGGGCGCATCCGCACGCAAACGACGCGGTAGAGGACGTCCTCGACATCCTCATCCGCACCGGTGCGGAAAACGGTGTATCCGACCGGCAGCTGATCGACCTCATCATGTTCTTCTTCATCGCCGGGTACGACACTTCGAAGAACGTGCTGACCTACACGATGTACACGCTGATCAGTCGGCCGGACATCTATGAACGCTGCGCAGAGGATTACGACTACTGCCGAAAGGTCATCGAAGAAGCACTGCGCTGGTTCAACCCGAGCACGGTCGCGCGTTATGTGGATACTGAGTTCACGTACCGGGATGTGACCTTTCCCAAGGACGCGATGCTGTTCTTCCCGCTGTCCATATCCGGACGCGACCCTGTCACCTTCGAGGAGGGGTGGACTTTCGATCCCGATCGGACGGTGGCTCCGGATGAGCGTCATCTGGCTTTTGCGCTCGGACGCCACATGTGCCTGGGTCAGTACATCGCGCGGGCACAGCTTCAGGAGGCCCTTCATCAAGTCGCGCAGCGCATGCGCGACCCCCAGCTTGCTGGCCAGCCGGGTTGGCGGCCGTTCCCCGGTGCTTGGGGCATCAAGGGCCTGCCCATATCCTTTGCGGCAGCGCGGGAAGTCACCCCGGAGCCCGCCTGAAATCCCGTGCCCGCCTGAAATGCCGTGGTAGGGCGCCCGCCGACGCTTGGAGCGCGCGTGAGTCCGCGGTGGTCAGTCCAACAGTTGGGCAAGTAGCCAGTGCAGCAGCTGTATGCCGGGGGTTGAAAGATCCGCGCATTCGCGGCTAAGCGGCGGCTACTCGCAAGGACCCGGTGAAATTCCGGGTGGCTCTTCCGGCCGCCGATCCGCCGGACAACAGTTCGCATGGACCGACATCACCACCTCTCGCTCTTGAAGAGGTGCCATGCGCCTGCCCGTGGTATTTCATGATCAAAACAACTGTTCGAAACCAGTGGTTCTCCAACCTGGCGGAGGTCCGCCGTGAGGCGCTCGCCGGGATCGTCGTCGCCCTCGCCCTCATTCCCGAGGCGATCGGCTTTTCAATCATCTCCGGCGTGGACCCGCGCGTCGGCCTCTACGCCTCGGTAGCGATCGCGATCGTAATCTCGTTCCTCGGCGGCCGCCCGGGCATGATCTCCGCGGCCACGGCGGCCGTCGCCGTTGTGGTGGTGCCGCTCGTGCGCGATCACGGGGTCGAGTACCTGTTCGCGGCGACGATTCTGATGGGCGCGATCCAGGCTGTCGCGGGCCTGCTCAGGCTCGACCTGCTCATGCAGTTCGTCTCTCGTTCGGTCATCACCGGCTTCGTCAACGCTCTCGCCATTCTCATCTTCATGGCGCAGATTCCCCAGTTCGTGGGGGTGACATGGCACACATACGCGATGGTCGCGGCTGGCCTCGCGATCATCTACCTCCTGCCCCGCGTGACAAAGACCGTGCCTTCGCCGCTCGTCGCAATCGTTGTGCTGGCGGCTATCAGCATCGCCATGGGACTGCCGGTACGGACGGTGGGGGACATGGGGCGTCTGCCGGAAGGACTGCCGAGCTTCGCTTTGCCGCAGATCCCGCTGACGTGGGAGACTTTGCAGATTATTCTACCTTATTCGCTCACCATGGCAGCGGTAGGGTTGCTTGAGTCTCTCCTGACGGCGCAGATCGTCGACGACATGACCGATACGGATAGCAACAAGCGGCGCGAATGCCTCGGCCAGGGCGGCGCCAACGTGGCTGCCGCACTGGTCGGCGGTATGGGTGGCTGCGCGATGATCGGTCAGTCTGTCATCAACGTCACCTCTGGCGGCCGTAAGCGCCTGTCGACTTTCGTTGCCGGCGCGTTCCTGCTCTTCCTGCTCGCGGTGTTGGGGCCGACGGTGGGTCGTATCCCGATGCCCGCTCTGGTGGCCGTCATGATCATGGTTTCGATCGGTACGTTCAGCTGGAACTCGATTCCCAACTTGCGCCGCCATCCGCCCACTTCCTCAGCGGTCATGCTGGTGACGGTTGCGGTCGTGGTGTTCACGCATGACCTCGCTCTTGGCGTGCTGGCCGGTGTCTTGCTTTCCGGCATCTTCTTTGCCGGCAAGGTGCGGCACATGTTCGCCGTCGAGCGTCGTGAGAGCGGTGGCGGGGCCGGCGTGACCTACCGGGTCACGGGGGAGATATTCTTCGCTTCGGTGGAGCGTTTTACCCGAGCCTTCCAGGCAGAGGAGGGGCGGCCCGTGACGATCGATGTGTCGGGAGCACACTTCTGGGATATCTCCGGCGTGGGCGCTCTCGACAAGATCATCGGACGGCTCCGTCGCGACGGTTCGAACGTAGAGGTGATCGGCTATAACCGCGCAAGCGCAGCCTTGGTCGATCGTTTCGCACTGCACGACAAGACCGGCGTGGAACTCGGCGCGGTGCCTCACTAGGTCGGCTGTCCAGCGCGTCTTCGAGGCAAACGAGGGGCCGCTCGGCAATCAAGTTGAGCGGCCTTTTCTTTTTCTTTTCGCACTCGCAGCAAACTTGCTTGGCAAGCGGTCATCCGTGTTGCATCAATCAGTCAAACGGGAGTCACGATGAGTTCTGCGAGCGGGTCACGTTACGACGAAATGCTCCATGAGGACGGTTCAGTCCGGCCCGCTTACGTTGACTTTCGCAGCTGGTACGATGGCCAGGATACCGCCTGGCTCCGCCGTCAGGATGCCGCGGCCGAGCGCTTTTTTCGCCGCATCGGCATCACCTTCAATGTTTACGGTGATGATGCCGGCGAAGAGCGGCTGATCCCCTTCGACATGATCCCGCGGATCATCACCGCGCGGGAGTGGCGCAAGCTGACGCGCGGGATCGAACAGCGCGTGCGCGCGATCAACGCCTTCTTGCAGGACCTTTACCATCGGCAGGAGATCGTGAAGGCGGGCCGGCTTCCTGTTCATTTCCTGCGCGAGAACCAGGCGTTCTTGCCGCAGATGATCGGCTTTACGCCACCGGGCGGCGTCTACACCCACATCGTGGGCATCGACCTTGTCCGCACGGGTCCGGACGAATTTCTGGTGCTTGAGGACAATGCCCGAACGCCATCCGGCGTCTCCTACATGTTGGAGAACCGGGAAACCATGATGGCCATGTTCCCGGAGCTCTTCACGAAGATCCCTGTGCGGCCTGTTTCCGACTATCCCCGGCGCCTAGCCCGCTCGCTTCGTGCTTGCGCCCCGGCCTGTGCCGGCCCGCGCCCCTCGGTCGCGGTGCTGACCCCCGGTATCTACAATTCAGCTTACTTCGAGCATGCCTTCCTTGCTGACCAGATGGGGGCCGAACTGGTAGAGGGCAGCGATCTTCGCGTCTCTGGCGGACGCGTGCAGATGCGCACGACGGAAGGCTACAAGCCCGTGGACGTGATCTACCGTCGCGTGGATGACAACTACCTCGATCCGCTCAGCTTCAACCCGGATAGCGTGCTGGGCGTGGCCGGCATCATGGACGTCTACCGGGCGGGTGGCGTCACCATTGCCAACGCGCCCGGCACCGGAATTGCCGACGACAAGGCGATCTACAGCTTCATGCCTGACATCGTGGAATTCTACACCGGAGAGAAGCCGCTCCTTCAGAATGTGCCGACCTGGCGTTGCAGCGAGCCGGAAGCGCTACGCTATGTGCTGGATAATCTGTCGGAACTGGTGGTGAAGGAAGTGCACGGCTCGGGCGGTTACGGAATGCTCATCGGCCCTGCCTCCTCACGCAAGGAACTCGCTCGTTTCGAGGCCAAGCTGCGTGCAAAGCCAGAGAACTACATCGCCCAACCTACGCTCGCGCTGTCATCCGTGCCGATCTTCACGCGCGAGGGTCTCGCTCCTCGCCATGTCGATCTGCGGCCGTTCGTGCTGGTCTCTCCTGATGGGATCGACATCACGCCAGGAGGGCTTACCCGCGTGGCGCTGAAGAAGGGTTCGCTGGTTGTGAACTCGTCGCAGGGTGGGGGAACTAAGGACAGCTGGGTGCTGGACGAATGAGGAGGCGCTGATGCTCGGCCGAGCCGCCAATGGCGTCTATTGGATGGCGCGCTATCTTGAGCGTGCGGAAAACATTGCTCGTCTTATCGACGTCGGCTTTCATCTGGCCCTCACGCGCGGCAGCCGCGCTTCTCAGGAGGAGGAGTGGCGGTCTGTCCTCACCACAACCGGGCAAGAGGCTGCGTTCCTGGCGAGGCACCAGGAACTGTCGGGACCTTTGGTATTCAATTTCCTGCTGCGCGATCGTGAGAACCTTGGCAGCGTCCTTCAAATGGTGGAAGCGGCGCGGACTAACGCGCGGGTCGTTCGCACCAGCATAACCAACGAGGTTTGGGAAGCGATCAACGAGACCTGGATGGTCCTGTGCGACCTGATGGCGTGCCCGGTGGGCGAGACCAGTCTGGGGGAGGTGCTTTCCACGATCCGGCGTCAGGCGGCTCTCGTTCGTGGAGCCATGGAAGGTTCGATGCTTCGCAACGAGGTCTTCAACTTCGCGCGGATCGGCACCTTCATCGAGCGCGCTGACAACACCGCCCGCATCCTGGACGTAAAGTACTATGTCCTGCTCCCTTCGGTGGCGTGGGTTGGATCGAGCCTCGACAATGTGCAGTGGGATACGTTGCTGCGTTCCGTCGCGGGCAATCGCGCCTATTCCTGGCTTAATGCCGGGGCCATGGACCCGCGCGACATCGCCCAGTTCCTCATCCTCGACAGCCGCTTCCCGCGCAGCCTTGCGTTCTGCTTCGAAAAGCTGCGCAGCAACATGGCCGGTCTCGCCAAGCAGTACGGCGGGGAGGCGCACGCGCACCAGCTTCTGCGCGATGCCGGATCGCGCTTGAACGAGCTGACGATCGAGCAGATCTTCGAAGGCGGCCTGCACGAGTTCCTGCAGGACTATATCGGACGAACGTACCGTATCGGCGAGGCGATTTCGGCCGACTACCGCTTCGTTAACTAGGAAACCGCGCGTGCTCCTCACCATCGCCCACGAGACCCGCTATTCGTTTTCCGAGGGCGTCGCCCATGGTCTTCAACGCCTGCGGCTGCGGCCCAAGTCTACGCACGGTCAGGAGGTGGTGGAGTGGGCCACGCATCTTGAAGGGGCGCAGCGCGAGGCGGAGTACGACGACCAGCATCACAATCGCGTCGAACTCGTCTCCATTACGCCGGGCACTTGCGAAGTTGTCGTAACCTGCCGCGGGACTGTCCGGACGGCAGACAGCAGTGGGGTCGTGGGTGAACATACCGGCCACATTCCACTCTGGTGCTTTCTTCGCGCGACGCCCCTGACCCGCGCGGGGCCGGGAGTGCGGGCACTCGTCGCAAGCCTAGATCTGGACCAGAGCGATCCGCTCGCTTGTCTGCACAGGCTGAGCCATGCCGTGCGTGAGGCTATCGACTATGTCTCCGGCGTCACCGACACGGAGACTTCGGCCGAGCAGGCGCTGGCCACCGGACGTGGGGTCTGTCAGGATCATGCCCATGTCTTCATCAGCGCGGGTCGGCTGCTCGACATCCCCACGCGCTACGTCGGTGGCTACCTGAAGATTGAGGGGCAGGTGAGGCAGGAGGCAGGACACGGCTGGGCGGAGGCTTACGTGAAGGGCCTTGGCTGGGTCGGCTTTGACGTATCGAACGGTATCAGCCCTGACGAGCGGTATATTCGCGTAGCCTCCGGTTGTGACTATAGTGAGGCTGCACCGGTTACAGGGATCACCCTTGGCGGGGGTAAAGGGGAGCTCTCCGTTCACCTGTTGGTAGACGAAGGGGGCGTAAGTCAGCAGCAACAGCAGCAGCGCGGACCCGGAGGTTCTCCGCAGTAGCTCCGCTGCCTGGAGTCGGGCGGAACGTCCGCACAAGGGTTCGCAAAGAAGAATTCAAAGGACTTTAGAAGACCATGACCTATTGCGTGGGCATGATGCTGGAGCGCGGGCTCGTGCTGATGAGCGATACGCGGACCAACTCGGGCGTCGACAACATCTCTACATTCCGGAAGATGTTTCACTGGTCCATACCGGGCGAGCGTCTGATCGCGGTGATGGCTGCCGGCAACCTGGCGACAACGCAATCCGTCGTCAGTCAGCTGGAAGAGCGTAACAAGGCGCCTTCGGAGCGGCACAACTCGCTTCTGGAGGCACCCACCATGTTCAAGGTGGCGTCGATCATTGGCGATCTGCTGAGCGAGACGATCGCTTCACGCGCATGTCACAACGGCCAAAGCGCTGCCGGGACTTTCGCCGCCTCGATGATTGTTGCCGGTCAGATCAAGGGCATGGAACCTCGCCTTTTCCTGATCTACCCGGAAGGCAACTTTATAGAGGCGAGCTACGATACGCCCTTCTTCCAGATCGGTGAGACCAAGGACGGGCGTCCCATCCTGATCCGCGGCTATGAGCGCAGCATGAGTTTCGAGGCTGCCGTCAAGCTGCTCATGCTTTCATTCGATTCCACGCTAAAGGCGAACTTGTCCGTCGGACTGCCGCTGGATCTCCTGGTGATGGAGCGCGATCGCTTCGAACCGCTGCACGAGCGTCGGATCGAGGGCAGCGATGGTTATTTCCAGGCGATCTCTGCGGGCTGGGGGGAGGCGCTCAAGAAAGCGTTCCTCTCCCTGCCTGAGTATGATCTTAGCCTTCAGCAACGCCAAGGGGCGAAGTAGCAAGGCTTTCGTGCTCGGCACGCGCGCGTGTCACTCGTTGAACGCGCGCGCCAGTTGATCCCGGAAGGGTTTGGTGAGGTATGAAAGCATCGAGCGCGAGCCTGTCGAGACGAAGACCTCGGCGGGCATCCCGGGCTTGAGCTGCAAGCCTTCACGCCTGACCGCATCCTGATCCAGCCGTACGTGAATGCGATAGAAGCTGGCACCGGTTGCCCGGTCCTCCATCCGCTCAGCCGAGACGAAGTTCACCTCTCCGGCGAATTCCGGTGTCGTTTGACCATTGAAGGCCGAGAGGCGAACCCGCACTTCCTGTCCGATCCGCACCCGATCCACATCAGTCGGGCTGATGCCGGCTTCGACGATCATGCGATCACGGTCCGGGACGATCTCCATGATCGTCTCGGCGGGAGGGATCACGCCTCCGATCGTGGTCATTGCCAACTTGTCGACAACGCCGTCGTATGGCGCCTTGATCAGGCTCCTTGAATACTGGTCGCCTGCGCTTGCGCTTCGCACGCGCTGCTCGTTGAGAGCCGCGGTGACTTGCGCCAGCTCCGCGCCAGCTTCGGTGCGGGCGTTCTGGTTCAGCGAAATCGCTTGCTCGTTGATTTCGGAGATACGGGCGCGAGCCTCTGCAATGCTGGCTTGCAGCGCGCCAATCGACCCTTCGAGGTCCACGGCGGTACGTTCAAGCTGATTGCGTCGGCTGATCGTAACCAGGCCCCGCTCCCAAAGCTGCCGCACGCCTTCGCGCTCGGGTTCGATCAGTGCCTGCTGCTTGCCGAGTGCGGCAATTTGCGTCTGGAAACCGCCGATTTGCTCTCGCAACTGCCGGGTGCGCTCATGCAACTGGCTGCGTAAACCTTCGCGGCCGGTCGCGCGCAAACCGAAGAGACGGCGTTCGGCTTCCATCGCCTGAAGCGCCGAAGTGTCGCTGCGCGATGCAAGTTCCGGTGGGAAGTTGATAGCGGACAGGCCCTGACTTTCGGCCGCGAGCCTCGCCTGCTGCGCTAGAAGCTGGTCAACTGACTGCGCCGAAAGATTGGCGCTGACCTTCGACACACTCGTATCGAGGCGCATGAGCAACTGGCCGGCCTTGACCCTGTCTCCGTCGCGGACGTGGATCTCCGCGACGACGCCGCCATTGGGGTGGGAGATCCGCTTGACCGACGATTCCGCACCGACTCGTCCTTGACCGACGACCGACCCGCCAATGGGAACGAGCACGGCGGCAAGGCCAAACCCCAGGAACAGCACCGCGAGCGCTACCAGTGCCACCGAGCGGGTCCGCTGCAGCGAGCGTTCGATCGCGCACTCCTGCAGCGTGCTCGCGGGGGCTGTCATAACGGTGGCGCTCATGCGGCTGCGGCTCCTTGCTGGCCGGTTTCGGCTTGGTTGAAGCCGGCTGCGCGATTTGCAAGTCGCCCTTCGACGCTTACCGGTTGTGGCGCTCCTGTGAGTTTCTTCAGGATGTCGGCCTTTGGACCATAGTCCGTCACGCGACCGGCCTGCATGACTGCTACGAGGTTCGCCTGTTGAAGCGCACTGGGACGATGGGCGATGACCACCACGATGCCTCCGCGTTCACGAACGCCGGCGATCGCTCTGTCGAGAGCTGCCTCACCTTCGCCGTCAAGATTGGAGTTGGGTTCATCCAGGGCGACGAAGAACGGATCGCCGTAGAGAGCGCGGGCGAGGCCGATGCGCTGGCGTTGGCCCGCAGATAGCTGCGCACCATCGCTCCCCACGGGAGTGTCGTAGCCCTGCGGCAATGATACGATCAGTTCGTGCACACCGGCTGCTCGGCCGGCGGCCACGATCTTGCCGGACTCGTGCTCCGTGGAGAAGCGCGAGATGTTCTGGGCGATCGTTCCTTCCAACAGTTCGACACTCTGGGGAAGGTAGCCGATTGCGGCACCCAGGACCTCGGCAGGGTACTGGTCGATGGCCGCGCCGTCGAAGCGGACGCAGCCGCGCGTGGCTGGCCATGCGCCGACGAGTGTGCGCACCACCGATGTCTTGCCTGAGCCGCTTGGACCCACAAGGCCCAGCACGTCACCGGCGCGAAGGGCCATGCCCGTAACGTGAGCCGTAGCGAGGTGAGACCCGGGAGGCGCGATAACCACGTCCTCGACCGTGAGGCTCTGGTGGGGCTGGGGAATAAGCGTCTCGACCCGGGCGCGTTCGGGCAGTTGCTCCAGCAGAGAGGATAATCTGGTCCAACTGCCCCGCGCGAGGGCAAAGGGCCTCCAGCTCGCGATGATCTGGTCGATCGGAGACAGGGCGCGTGCGGCGATAACCGAGCTCGCGAAGATGACGCCGCCTGTGGCCCTACCATCGATGACCAGCAGGGCGCCGACCGTGAGGACGAGCGACTGGAGGAGCATGCGGAAGACGCGGCTCGCCCCCGTCAGTGTCGCACTGTTGCGGGCGAGCGCATCGTGCGCCTTGAGGTGCGCATCGTTGGCGGCGAGCAGGCGGTCGAGAGTGCGGCCCTCCATGCCCAGCGCCCGCAGAAGCTCCGCATGCCGCCAGCGTTCCTCTGCAAGGGCATTGCGCTCAACCGAGCTGCGGGCAAGATCCTCGGACGGCTGTTTGCTGCGTACATGCGCCAGATAAGTCAGGCCCACCATGATCAGGCCGCCTACAAGCGTCGTCAGCGCCAGCCAGAAGTGGAGGAGCCCCAGAACGAGCAGGAAGAAGAGAACCCAGGGTAGATCCATGAACGCAGCCGGACCCGGGCTCGCCAGGAAGGCGCGGATGCTGTCAACGTCTCGCACTGCCGAGCGCGCCACCATCGCCTGCTGCGGGTTGCGTGACAGCGCCTGAAATGCTGCATCATGCACGCGAGACGCAATCCGCGCGTCGAAGGCTGCACCGATGTCGGAAAGCATGCGAGAGCGCAGCACGTCGAACATGCCCTGGAACGCATAGATCGCGGCCACCATGAGCAACAAGCCCACCAGCGTCGGCACACTATGGCTCGGCAGGACCGAGTCGTAGATCATCATCATGTAAAGCGATCCGCCAAGCTGTAGCACGTTCAGCACTGCAGTCAGCGCGGCAGTCATGATCAGCGCGTTACGGGTACGCAGGAGTGTCTGCCGCAGGCAGGTTTTCTGTCGCAAATGACGAACTCCAAAGCGAGCGACGATCCGCAATCTCCCGAATTCGCAGAAGCAGTGTTCTGCATCGCTTCGCGAGCTCTCAGCAAGAAAATTCGTTAATTAGATTCGTTGTTGTGGAATTTACTATGCGTAAGAAATTCCAAACATTTCCCTAACTTCGACGTTGAGGGCACTCACATGGGCCGTGCGCCGGCACGACAAGGACATGCGGTACGGTTGATGTCGCCGGAATTATGTCAGTCCCTACGGCAAGGCGCAAGAGAACGATGATCGCGATGCCGAGGCGATCGCGAAGGCGGCCACACGCCCGACGATGCGGTACGTGGAGTTGAAGGCTGAGGAGTAACTCGACATACAGACGTTGCACCGCATTCGCGATCAGCTCGTCGGTGACCGTACCTCGCTGATGAACCAGATCAGGAGTCTTCTTCTCGAGCGCGGCTATATCGTTCCGCAAGGGCGCGCAAAGCATGCTGCCCGGTTGGGTGAGACGCTGGATGGCAACGAGCCAGTGCTTGGTCCTCGCATTCACCGGCTTGTCTGCGATATGCGTCTGCGCTGGATTGCCCTCGATGAGCGGATTGCAGATATCGATGCCGAGTGCACCGAGGCTGCTCGCTCGGATGAGCGGACGCGGCGGCTGCTGACCATTCCTGGTATCGGTGCACTCAACGCGACCGCACTGGTAGCAACGGTCGGAGAGGCCCGAACTTTCGGGCGTGGTCGAGACCTTGCCGCTTGGCTCGGGTTAGGGCGTAGATCTGTAATTGCAGAGCTTGGCAGTGTTGATCCCTTGAGGGTTTCATGGATCTGTCCGCACTGGCCGGACCGGGGCCTGGTCGTGCTGTATCGGGTCTCACAGAGGCGAACGTTGCATTGACTCGATGCGGGCTCTGAAGCCCCTCTGACCACCTTCGCAGATCGTTCGGCCCTGCGTTCCCTCTCGGGACACCGCCCTCGGATCAGCTTTGACGCGTCACCGCTGGCAAACAGGTTTTACCCTACCTCAAGCCTGGAACAAAGTCCCGCCATGCAGCATGGCATGCATGATGACTGCGAGGCGGCGGGCAAGGGCGACACGCGCCTTTTTGAGCCCCCGTCTCTTGGCGATTCTCATAGCCCATGTTTTCAGAGCGAAGGTTTCTCTGCTTCTGGTCAGGATCGAGTTGGCAGCTTCGTATGATAGCTTGCGCACAGTGCTGTCGCCTTGCTTGGTGATCCTGCCGGTCCAGTCGAGTTCGCCAGACTGATGACGTCTGGGCACAAGGCCGAAGTAGGCCCCGGCGTTACGCGATTGTCGGAAGCGGCCCCACTTTATCTATCGCGGCCGCAAAGGCGGCAGATGTCTGTACACCAACGCCGGGACTGCTCATCAGGATCTCGCACGCCTGCGACTGGCTGGCGATGACACGTAGGCGGCGGTCCATTTCCTTGATCTGCTCCATCAGCTCGGCGCGCACCCCCAGTAAGGACGCGATGGCATCATCGAGGCCGGGAATGCGCGCTGCTTGCTTGATCCTTTCGACGAATGCTTTTCCTTGTCCTGCCCCAGGGCGATATCCGAACGTGGCACAAAGGCCGCGGATCATGTTGTCGAGCCGCACACGTGCTTCCACCAGATGGCTGCGAGCGGTGATGACGCTGCGCACACCGTGCGCTGCCGGGGATTTGACATGCACCTCCTTGTAAAAGCCGGTCCGTGCTAGTTGGGCGAGCCCGGCTGCATCGTGTGGATCGGTCTTGTTCGCCTTCATGGCCTTTAGGCTCTGATGCGCTTGGCGGGCATCGATGCACACTACGGATACGCCCAGTTCTCGAAGTCCCAGGCAAATCGCAGGGGACATGCGGCCAGTTTCCACCACTGCCCGCTCGATTGGCGCATACCGCTCCAACATGACTGCGATCGCTGCGGGAGTGCTTTCTACCTTTTCGGAGGCAAGCTTCCGACCATTTTCGTCAACGATGCAGACCTGCGTGGTTTCCATCGACAGGTCCAATCCGGCATAATGCTTCATGGCTGCTTCCTTTCTTCAGGATTCGACAACCAGAAGTGTGCGCCTCAACCGAGGTCCGAGGGAAGCAGCCGCAATTACCCGATAACTCATTACGTGTTGCACCAAAGGCGTGTGCAAATGAGCTTGATGGCTGCGAGATAGTTGGCAGCATCTTTGTCGTATTGGGTGGCGATGCCCCTGAACTGCTTAATCCGGTTGAAGAAGCGCTCGACGAGGTTGCGCTGGCGATAGAGCCAAGGCGAGATGCCGAAGCGCTGCTTGCGGTTGGAGTATCCGTGATGATCAAGCGGCAGAATGTTGCCAGCAGCGATCTGCCTTGAGCAAAGCGTTTGCAATGACGACCAGCTTTCGCATGACGGCAGTGATGGCGATTCTGGCAGGCTTTCCGGCGGTAACGAGCTGCTGGTACTTGGCCTTGAGGTCTGGATTGAAGCGTGCAGCAACGAGGGCAGCCATGTAAGGTGCTTGCCGCACGTCGGCGCGACCGCCGCGGATGAAGCTCTTGCCTTTCCATTGGCCGGACTGGCGCGTGATCGGTGCTAGACCAGCGAGGGAGGGGGCCTGCTTGTTAGCGAGGTTGCCGAGTTCGGGCATGGTGGCGATGAGCTGATTAGCAGTCAGCGTTCCGACGCCGGCGATACTGGTCAGGATCTGGTGCCGACGAGTGAGCGCGGCATCGGCGGCGATCAAGCCAGTGATCTCGGCATCGAGGACTTCGATATTTCGCTCGTTCTGCTCGCGCCGCTGCCGGCACTGACGCTTGAGCAGGGCGACGGTAAGATTTTTCTCGCGGATTTTGAGTGGAGCCCGATCGCGCACCAGACCGTCCCCGGCATTGATAAGTTCAGCCATTTGGGCTTGCTGCATGCTTCTGGCAGGTCGGATCGGCAGTTGCAGGGTGGCCGCCATGCGGGCCAGAAGCATGGCGTCGATGCGGTCGGTTTTGGCCAGCATGCCGGTGGCCTGGGCGAATCTCCGGGCACGTTCCGGGTTGAGCTTCACGCAGGGCCAGTCGGCCAGCGCAGCCTCCAGCGCGCGGTGATAGGTGGCGGTTGCCTCGTAGGCGATCCGTTCGATCGGCCATTGTCGTAAGCAGGCGATCAGGGCCTTATGGCCCCTGGCGTTGTTGGCAAACTGGCGCTCGGCGCCAGCGGGGTAGGCATGGCAATCGAGGCTCGCTTTGGAGATGTCGATGCCGATCGTCTGTGATAGAATGTCGCTGATCTTTTCCGCTGTCCCATGCTTGGCGTCCGGGCCGCAAAGCACTGGTATCCGTTCGGGCCTCATGGAAAAGAGAGGGCGATCCTACTCTAACCCGGTCCCTTCACGAACAGCGGTTTTGCGATCCATCCCCTTCCGCCCGGACCGGGGTGACCACCCCGGTCCGGGCAATCCAGGATGACCCAAACGGATGGGAATGTCATAAAACAAGCGGTTGGGGATGTTGGCCCATAGGTTTCTGGCCGCCTGGCGGTGCTGTCATAGCCCTCGTCGCCGAGCAGTGTGGCTCCCTCAGGAATGGCCTCGATCAGCGCTTGAGCTTCGCATGCATCGTGGACTTGCCCACCTGTCAGTCGCAGTCCGACAGGACGTCCATCAGCGTCGACAAGAGCGTGGAGTTTGGTCGTGAGGCCACCCCGGGAACGTCCCATGCCATGATCTCCAGATCACCCTTTTTGCCCGTCGCACCGTGCTGGTGGACGCGCATGCAAGTAGAATCGATCATCACCAACTCACCGTTGAAGGCCTTGGAAACCGCTGCCAGCAGCCGGTCCCACACGCCGGCCCTTCGCCAGCGGACGAAGCGGGTGTAGCAGGGCGTCGGAGGTCCATAGCGTTCCGGAATCTCGGCCAAGGGGCACCGGAGCGGAAACGCCAAAGAATGCCATTCAAGACCCGCCGATCATCTACCCGGGGCACCCCACGCGGCTTGTTGGGCAACAACGGCTCGATGATGAGCCACTCCTTGTCCGTCAGTTCATACCGCCGCCGTGCCATACGTCCTCCGTTGCCAAAGGATGCCTGAATCACGCCACGCGCGACAGCTCGACCTGGTTTATGAGTTCACGCCCTAGCACTACTTTGGCAGATGGGATGTTGGGGGGTGGACGACGAGCGCATTGCAGTGCGGGCAGCGTATGGGTGGTGGCCGAGCGGAGAGCTCAAGGATCGCCTTTCGGATCGCTGGCATGCTGGGTTGTGGCGGGGGTCCCCCGACTCTTTTTTTCCGTCCCGCTGCCTTGAGGCGGCGGGACTGGAGGAAGAGATAGGCGATCATCGTCATCAGGGCGTGTCGGTGTCGTCCGGTCCATGACCGGCCCTCGAAGTGGTCGAGGCCGAGTTCCTCCTTCAATTGCTGGTGCGCCTGCTCGCAGATCCACCGGGCCTTGATGGCACCGGCGAGTGCCTTGATCGGCGTGTCGGCAGGCAGGTTCGAGAGATAATATTTGCGCTCACCCGTGGAGCGATGCTCGCCTACGAGCCAGACTTCTTCACCGGGCAGATGCTGGTTGCCCGTGTCGCGGATGCGCTGGGTGGGGCCGTCGGCGACGCGGACGCGCAGGGCGGCAAAGCGCGCCGTCAGCCGGCCCTTCGTACCGCGCCGCCAACTGACCGTCTTCCATGGCTGCTGAGCCAGCACCTTCTCTGCGCCGAGCGACTTGCTGTCAGTATGTGGTGCTGGCGGGGGCGGCCGTGCCCCGAGACTGGGAAGATCATCGCGATATCGGCCGGGTACACCTTCTGCCGGCCGGGTATGCCCACCGCCCAGGACAAGCCGCGCTCGCTCAGTGCCTGGCGGAACGGCGCGCTCATCCCGTAGCCGGCATCCGCCAGGACACAGCCAAAGCGCACGCCTGCAGCCTTGATCCTGTCGATCTCCTCAATCGCGATCTCCGGCTTGGTCATGGCGACCTGCCGCTCAGCGGGCACTTTGACGCGCGCCATGCGCTCTGGATCGCTCGTCCAGCTCTCCGGCAGGAACAACCGCAAGCCCACCATCACCGGCACCTCGCGCGATGCTAGCGTTAGCGGCACCATGGTCTGGCAATTTGCGTTCTTGCCCAGCGACGAAGCATATTGTGGCGCCACACCGACCGAGTGACGTCCCTTCTTCGGCATCGCCGTATCATCGATGACCAGGAAGGCCTTGGGATCACCCACCAGCCTGTCAGCCTCGCTCAGTAGGGCTGCCTCCAGCGGTGCGCTGTCCCATAGTCCAGCGGCTACGAAGTGATGCAGCTGGTCATAGCCTGCCTCACCGCCGCGAGCAGCCATTGGCTGCACACTCTTGCGATCACCAGGACCGATCAAACCCGCGATGTAGGTCGGGCAGATTCGACGCCGGGTCTTGTGTCCAAGACCGCCTAGAAACGGCTCAAGCCAGCGCTCGAGATCCTCTCTCCAGTCCGTATCCATCACCAGCCCCTCCAGAAGCTGCCACGGTATGAATCACCACATCCCGCGGTTGGGAATCCCAAAAATCAAACATCTGCCAAAGTAGTGCTAGTCACCTGAATCCGAAGTTCGCCTCATTGTTTTCTGGCAGAAGCGCCTGACGGCGGCGAGAATATCGTCGGCAGATTTAGTCCAGCGGTAGGGCTTCGGGTTTTGGTTGTGCGCCTCGATGAAGGCGAGGATGTCCTCTTCGAGCTCGGCGGTGGACCGGTGAACGCCGCGCTGGAGTTGCTTGCGCGTCAGTTCAGCGAACCAGCGTTCAACCTGGTTGA
>NZ_JBFNXR010000014.1:0-6484 GCF_040813635.1 Novosphingobium rhizovicinum
CATGCGCCATGATCCGGCATGGCTCAGCCTGCGCAGCGGTCACGCCCCTGGCATCCTGGCCGATGGCCCAACGCATGCCCTTCCCGGAATTAAGCTCGGCGCAGGGCGCACCGCCCAGCAAAAACCATCATTGTCTGCACTCTGACGCCGCGCAAACTTACGTCGATCCGGCCAGAACCGACCCTGCCTGATCGGCAGCGAGTACCCGCCAAAACCATCCCAAAGCTTATTTACCCATAGACCAGCGCCTGGGACCCGCGGGTTCCTGCACTGGAGGCTTTCGTACGCAAGCGCCCGAAACATGGGATAATCGCGGGAGCGAGTCGTCCTGACGCCCGGTGGGTGTAGTAGCAGGTGACTGTTCCCCGATAGGATGAAGATACGGGCTCACGATGGACACCGCGCCCAAGCATCCATGGAGGAACAGTCGTGGCAAAGTATATCGGACTCGACGTGTCAATGAAAGAGACCGCGGTCTCGATCCGGTGCGAAGGCAAGCGAATATGGCGCGGCAAATGCGCCTCCGATCCCAAGATCATTGCCCAGTTCGTGCGCAAGCGTGCGCCCGGGGTCGAACGGATCGTTTTCGAGACTGGTCCGCTCTCCGTGTGGTTCTGGCATGCGCTAACAGCCGAAGGGCTACCGGCGATTTGCATTGATGCGCGACATGCGGCCAAGGCGCTCGACATGGCACCCAATAAGACCGACGCGAATGACGCGGATGGATTGGCCCAGCTTGCCGAGATTGGCTATTTCAAGCAGGTACGGGTGAAGACCTTCGACAGCATGTTGACGCGCGCGCGGGTCGCAGCCCGCACGCGATTAGTACAGATCACGGTTGAGCTATCCAATCAGATCCGCGGCCTCATGAAGACCTTTGGTCTCGTTGTCCCCGCCGGTCGAGGAAGCGTCTTCGAGAAGAATGTCCGGGATCTATTGGCGGATGAGGCATCTCTGGCTCGGATCATTCTGCCCCTTCTCGAAAGCTGGCGCAGCCTGCGTCAGCATGTGGCTGAACTGAGCCGCCAGTTAATTAGTGAGGCGCGGCAAAGCCAAGACTGTCAGATCCTGATGTCGATCCCAGGGGTCGGTAGCATCACTGCCACTTCGTTCATGGCGGCCATTGAAGATCCGGCAAACTTCAGGAAATCCCGGTCAGTGGGAGCTTGGCTCGGGCTGACGACCCGACGTTATCAATCCGGTGAGATCGACTACGACGGCCATATTTCCCGGCGCGGCGACAAGCACCTTCGCGGATTACTTTACGAGGCGGCGGTGACTGTTCTCACCCGCAGCCAGGCCGATAGCGGTCTGCGAGAGTGGGGTCTGAAGCTCAGGGAACGGATTGGCTTCAAGCGCGCTGCGGTCGCCGTTGCCCGCAAACTGGCCGTCATTATGCATACTATGCTCAAATCGGGCGAACTCTTCGATCCAGCCATAGGTGCAACAGCATGACTGCCCGCGTTTTGCTCATTTCTCCTTGGCGTTCATGATCTGAACGCCGGCGTCATGTCCCTGCCGGGGACGTGGGCCGAGCCATTCCGCTCGAAGGGTTGCACAGCTATTTAAGCTGAGTGCGCCCGAAACATTGGAAGGCTCTTCCCGCGAAGCCCATCATGCGGCGGCTCATGCCGACCGCGAAGACGACCCTGCTCCCGGCATACAGCGATGGCGCCATGACGCTGAACATCAACTAGGCACAGAAAGGACTTGCTCTATGACGCGCGATTAGACGACCCTTCACAAACCACGACATTCCCCGAACAGCATCGCGCTCATACGCTTGCCCCCAGTTGCCATCCTGCCCCCCACGAGTCAGGTCCCGAGTCCGACTTAAGTGAATAGTCTGGCTTTGTGAGTCCGGATCCAATCGAACATTGGCACTTACCGCCACGCCCACCCGTAAGTCAGCGGCGCCTCGCGGAAGGCGAAGCGGTCGAGATGCTTGGAGACGACGTCCTTGATGCGGTCGACCTTGCGGCTACCCTCCATGGTGCTCGCGGCGATGACGCCCTGCTCTTCCATGTAGGTGAGCGCGGGATAGACCACGCTTGGGCTCGGTGCATATTCCCCGCCCGAGAGCGTCTCGATCTCCTTAATTAGATCGTAGCCGTGGCGCGGCTGCTCGGCGAGCAGGCCGAGCAGGAGCGTCTGCAGTTCCACTTGATCGAAGAGGCCCCGGCGCCGGCCGCTGCCGCGCGGTCCGCCGGGGCCGAACGGGCCCGCAGGCCCGCCGCCGAAGCCGTGGCCGCGCATGCCCTTGCCGGATGGCCCGCGTCCATATTCGGTGCCCTCGCCGCAGCGGTGGTGATGGTGTGCGTGTCGCATGTTTATTCCTAGACACCTCGTAATAGCCTTGCTGCCTGCTTACCGCGGGTTTTAGTGACAAAGCTCTCCAGGATCTCGCCTGACTAATCAACAGCACGCCACAGGTACACCATCTCACCATTCAGCTTCACGTACATCTCGTCCAGATGCCAGCGCCAGTGGCGAAAGCCGCGCATGCAGCTGATCCGCTTGCGTCTGACTTCTCCTGCAAACAACGGACCGAACCTATTCCACCATAGCCGCACCGTCTCGTGGCAGATGTCGATCCCGCGCTCGAACAGCAGGTCTTCCACGTTCCTGAAGCTAAGTGGAAATCGCACGTACATGAGCACCACCAACCGGATCACCTCTGGCGACGAGTTGAAGTAGCGGAACGGACTGGCAGGCTTGCGAGAACGGGGCATTGAACCGCCGTACCCTGCCCTTGTTACCAGCCGGTGCAGTTGGTTTGACAGTGCCCCTGGTGCTATATGATCGACGCTGCGCTGTCCGAGCAGCGAGAAAAAAATTCGCGCGAGACAATCGCTTAGCAGTGGGGCGTCCTATAACGAACTATCTCTCCTGAGAACTGGCCCAGCTTCCAGCATCCTCCCCTTGCGAGCGGAGGCTGGGCCTTTGCTTTCGCATCCCGGGTGTGCCTGCCTTAAGAGTACAATGCCATTTTGTTTCAAATTGGAACTGCGTTTATCTAAGCTAATGCGCTGTGTACGGGCCACTGTTACTGCGCTGCTAGTTGTTCCCGTTAACCTGAAGTCCCGATGGCAGAAAAATCATGAAGAAGTCAGCGTTTAGTGTCTTCGCAGTTGCAATGTTCTCGATTCTTTCTCTCTCGCAACCGAGTGCTGCTGCAGTGACCGTGATTGATGGCGCCTGCAGGTCCGTCTCCGCGGCCACGGGTTGCCTATTTGCGGGGAATATCAACACCTCAGCTGAGGGTGCTAATAGCTACCTTAGTGCCCAGGATGCTTACAACCTATACAACGACACCCAGTTGAGTGCTGCCCCAGACATCTTTCTCGCCCCGATCATAGCGAGCGACGCTTTGAACTTCGCTGATTTTGGAAGCATCACAGGCGGCGATACAACGGGGGGCACTTGGACGTTGAATGGCTTCTTGGCGAATTACATCGGCGTCAAAGCTGGCTCAAGCTTCGCTCTCTATGCGCTACCGGCTCCCTCCAGTTCGGGATCTTGGACTACTAGTGACCTTCCAGGCATCAAAAATGGACGAAACGCTGGCAAGCCGCAGGCGCTCTCGCATATAGCGTTCTTTGGAAGCGCGACCCCGGTATCTGCTGTACCCGAAGCTAGCACTTGGGCAATGATGATCATGGGCATTGGACTCCTCGGCTTTGCTGCCCGACGCGGCAAGCCAAATGCTACCATGGCGCGCCGGCTCTCGATGTAAAATCGCAAGGCCGCACGAACAGAATTGGGGCCCTCGGTCAGAAGGTGCGGCCGTACTTGCTCTACAGGTCCATGCTCGGCTTCTGAAAGAACACGCGCAGCCAGAAGCTACAACGCTTAGCGCCCCGTTAACCATCTGCGGAAACCTTGGCTCAAAGTCCTGAGGGTAGCGCAATGCCGATGGACATCACCGCCTCTTACGCGCAGTTCACGCAAGACATCGTCGATGTGACGGGGCTTGCTAGGCCTATGCTACACATCCTTGCGGGATTGGCGATTTACCTGCCGAGCCTTCTGTTCTTCGGCACTCGCCGTGGGTCACTGCTCGCAGTCATGCTGATCTTGCAGATTGAGCTATGCAATGAGCTTCTGAACATGCTTCACTACGGGTCGTGGCGGTGGGCAGACACCATAGCAGATGTCTTCTTGACCCTACTTGGGCCAGTGATGTGCTGTATTATATTGAACAGTAAGCAGGATATCCCGGGCACACCTAAGCAGAGCGGCGCAGAGCAGGTGAAGCGGGAAGCAAACGACCGCGCGGATCAAGCGCGTACACGACTGGTCGCTGTTCGTATTAGATCGTCAAAAGGATATGGTTGGGATCGAGCGAGACCAAGCCAGGCCCTGCCGATTGCAGCTTAGTTCGACCGCCTTAATCATCGGCACTGCGCCCGAGCCGCTGTTGCAGTAGAGGCGAGCGACAGACCGGCCACTTGGCGCTATTGGGACCAGCACCCTACCTGGTCGCCCGGGAAAAATGGTGAGGTGGGCAGCAATGCGTGTGTTTGGGCGGATTTCAAGTAATCGAAGTTGCAGGGTTTTGAGCGGGATCGGGCAAAGAGTTTGCGTTTGTGTGTGTGCCCGCACAGAGGGGTCTTTCCTGGCAATGGAGTCTGTGATTCAGTGGGCTGATCGACACGACGAGGTTTGCCCGATGCCGCCCAAGAAACCCGCACCGCGCAGCGATGAGCTGTTCCGCAGGTGGTGTCAGTCGTAAGCGGGGCTTGAGCCCCACCTTGCACGTATGATCCTCGTGGCCGAGTCTCACCGCCTTTGATTGGGGCGGAGGTTGCTGGTGCTATGACGATGTCATGAGACGATGCTGGTACTAGCGGGGCTCAGCGGCTTGAGATCTTCACCGGGGCAGGAAAGCGCCGGAATTGTCCGCCTGAGGTAAAGGTCTCGATTGTCGCTGAGAGCTACTCGGGCCAGGAATCCATCAGCGCTGTGGCTCGCAGGCACGCGATGAGCCCCTCACAGCTGTTCACTTGGCGTCGGGAGCTGCGCAAGCAGATGGAGGCTCAAGGGCTGGCGCTGCCCGCCACCTCGGCGGTCGCGCCGCTGTTCGTTCCCGCAGTGGTGGAGCCGTCTCCCCCGAGCAATGTGGGTCCGGTTGGCAGGCGTCCAAGACGTCGGCGGCGATCGTCACCCGGCGCGGTGGAGCTGGAGATCGATGGAGTGGCCGTGAAGATCTCGCGCGGTGCTGACAAGGGGCTGATCGCGGCGGTGATCGAAGCGCTCAAGGCCACGCGATGATCGGACCTGGTGCTGGCGCGCGCGTCATGGTCGCAACTCGGCCCGTGGATTTCCGTAAAGGCCCAGACTCCCTGGCGGCGCTCGTCGGTGCCGAGTACGGCGGTGATCCCTTTTCGGGGGTGATCTACGTTTTCCGAGCCAAGCGCAGCGACCGGATCAAGCTGATCTGGTGGGATGGCACCGGGCTGTGCCTGATGGCCAAGAAGCTGGAGCAAGGAGGCTTCCGCTGGCCGGGCATCCAGGACGGCGTGATGCGCATCACCGCGGCCCAGCTCGGCGCATTGCTGTAGGGTTTGGACTAGCGCCGCGTGCATGGTGGTCGCCGTCCGATAGTACCGCAGATCGCCGGTTGACGCGGGTTTCGGCTAGTGATTCACTCTCCTCATGCTTACCGAAGCGGATCTGCCCGAGGACATCGACCCGCTCCGCGCGCTGGTCCTCGATCAGTCCCGGATGCTCGCCGAAGCGCGTGTCTCCCAGGATGCTCAGCTGGCTGAGCTGGCCTTTGCCAAAGGTGAAGCCGACGCCAAGATCGAGCGACTCCAGGCCATCATCGATGCCTTCATGCGCCATTGTTTCGGCGCTCGTTCCGAGCAGCTCGATCCTGACCAGCTCCAGCTTGGACTGGAGGATGTCGAAACAGCATTGGGGCAAGCGCGCGCAGTCCGCGATGCAGTCTTACTGTCAGTCCAATGCGAACCGCTCTCCACAAGATGCACTTTCGATCTTTGAGGATTGCAGTTCAGCTCACGAGGACCTGCCACTCAGCCAGTGCGGCTGAGTGGCAGGTCCTTGTAGGCTTGTCGACTGATGAGATGGCGTTCCAGACTGAAATGATTGTGGATGTCGGCGTGGACAGAGGCGAACTTCTGCAATGTCTTCATCTGCCTGAAATGCAACATCGCCCTCTTCGTCGGAATGGCAGGTGCGAGTTCTCGACCCGGTTGTTTGCCCAACGACCGATCTCCTGCTTATCGCGGCAACCAAGCTCGTTCATCGCAGCACTGTAAGAGCGCAACCCGTCGGTAGTGATCGCCTCGGGCGAGCCGTGACGCTTGAGTGCCTTCTTCATGCTTGAGTGCCTTCTTCATGAAGGTAAGTGCTGCCTGCTTGTCGCGAGTTTTGGTGACAAAGCTCTCCAGGATCTCGCCTTCCTGATCAACAGCACGCCACAGGTACACCATCTCACCGTTCAGCTTCACGTACATCT
>NZ_JBFNXR010000015.1:0-14499 GCF_040813635.1 Novosphingobium rhizovicinum
CGAGCAGGTGCCATGGCCCGAACCTACAAGACCCGTCACCAGCTGTTCTTGCCCGAGGACATGAGCAAGCGGCTCGCGCACATTGCGGAGAGTTCGGGCAAGGCGCGGTCGGAAATCCTGGTCGAAGCGCTCGATGCCTGGTTCACGCGGCGGCAGGCGCCCAGAACTGATGAGGCTATCGGCGCGCGGCTCACGCGCATCAAGCGCAACATCGACTGGCTCCGCCGCAACGAAGCGCTCGTCTGGGAGATCATGGCTCGGGTTGTGCGTCACCAGCTGATCTCTTCGGCGCAGACGCCGCCGTCCAGTGCAGCTCAGGCTGTCGGTGCGAAGCTGTTTGCCGAGCTGGTCGACGAGGTGGCGGACCGGCTGGCAGGCAAGCCGGCTAAGAGTACCTCCGATCCGGCACTCATCAAGCTGAGGTCGCTCCAGTGAGGAGGCAAGAGCCAAGCGCAGCGCCGCTGCCGATGATGGAGCCGCTCGCTGTGCGCATTCCTGAAGCCTGCCGGATGATCGGCATCAGTCGGTCCAAGCTTTACGAGCTCATCGCTGACGGAACGATTGAGATCGTAAAAATCGGAAGCGTCACCGTCATACCAGTATCGCAGCTGAAGGCGCTTGTTGAACTCCCAACCCGGTAAGTCGGCTTCGTTGGACACTCCGGAAAGTCGGTTATTGGGTTTAGGAGGCGCAAAGCCGCTCTTCGTTCACCTCGGGGCTGATCGGTGGCGTCGGGCCCGATTGACGCTGTTCCAGGCGTTTTGCGACGGGCCCAGAAGCTGCCATAAGGTCCGCTGGAGGGTGCATGCCATTATATTGGGACTGGTGCGTTTGCGCCGAAGAGGTGACGGGCCGTAAGCGTCTGTGGCTGCTGACCGAAAAGGCCGGCGGGCGCGAACAGATATGGGCGCTGCTGCTCGAGACCGTCAGAACCCATTACGATCATCTCGACCGGATCGCCGCCGATGCGGCACGGCTCGGATATGAGAAGGCGGCGGAGATTCTGCGCACGCGAATGCCCACCGACGAACGGGCGCGATCGGGCGACTTCGGTGAAATCCTCGCGTCCGAACTTGCTGAGGACACGCTTGGGTTCCGTATCCCGGTCAAGCGTCTCCGGTTCAAGGACGGTCGCAACATGGCGCTGCGCGGCGATGACTTCATCGGCGTCGTCGTGGCGGAGGGCAGCCAGCTCCGCCTCCTCAAGGGCGAGTCAAAGAGCCGCCAGGAGCTCGCCAAACCTGCGATTACCGAAGGGCGGGAAGCGCTGAACCGTGACGACGGGCGATGCACGCCGGAATCGTTGCTCTTCGTCGCCGATCGCCTGCTCGACAGCAACGACCCCGCCGACCAGGCGCTGGGCCGGGCTCTACGCGACGAAATCGGTCAGAAATCGCTGCCACCCGGCCGCATCGATCACATGCTTTTCACGCTTTCGGGCAACGCACCACCGCCGTCGCTGAAGGCAGACCTGGACGGCGCCGGCAGCGACCGAAGCCAGTATAGCGTCAACCTCTGCGTCCCCGATCATGGCGAGTTTATCGGGACCGTTTTCGTCGAGGCAGCCAAGCTTGGAAACGCCTGACGAACTGATCGCTTTCCTCGTCGAGGCGACCAAGGACGGGGTGTGGGGCGGCCTTCTCAAGCGCGGGGCTGCCTGGTCGATTATCCGCCGCGAAGGCGTGCTTCCTGCGGATGCGCCACCGCTCGGCCGCACGATCGAAACCGATCTTGCCGAATACGGCTTTGCACTTCTGCGGGCCGCATTGGCGCTCAAGGAACGTGCCGGCGAAAGCGAGATCGGACGAAAGGGGTTTGAATTCGCGGCCAATGCTTTCGAGGCGCTGGTGCGGAATGGCACGCCGGATTCGGCGACGCGCAGCTTCTATCGCACGATCGCCGCCGCCGCCTACCATCTCGCGGGATTCTCGGCGATTGCCTTCTCGCTGTTCGGGGACCGCGCCGGTGGCTTCAACGAAAGCCCGGCTGAAACCGCCCTGATCCTCCTTATGCTGCGTGATCTCGACGGCTTGCGGCGCCACGTGCGCGAGCGGCTGACTGATGGCGGTCTTAGCGACGACGGTCTGTGGTTCGCACTCGAACAACATCATATCGACACCGACGAGGCCATCACTGAAATCCTGAACTCGACGGTTTGCCGCGCGCTGGCCTATTACGACTTTGCTCTCCAAGCCGGTGAGGCGGAGCTGGTCGTCGAGGCGATTGCGCTGCTCGATGCCGGCCTTGATCTGGCGTCCAACGCTGGTGTCGTCCCGGCATGGTGGTTGCTGAGGCTCTGCCGAAACTTGATCGACGATCTCTGGTCGCACTCGCTCCACGTCAATCTACCGTATGATGCGCCGCTCGGCGGCAAAGAGAATTATCCCGACCTGCGGCGGCTGTTCTTGGGCTCGCTCTATGCGCGCAAGAATGCCGAAGTCGAACTGTGGCCCTCGCAGCGCGAGGCCGCGCGGCGATCAAGCGACCTGACCGATGATCTTGTCGTCGCGCTGCCGACCAGCGCCGGTAAGACCAGGGTGGCGGAGATCGCCACCTTGATGACGCTCTCGACAGGGCGCCGCGTGCTCATCGTCACGCCGCTCCGTGCCTTGTCGGCGCAGACCGAGCGCTCGTTCCGCACCAGTTTTGCTCCGCTCGGTTTCACCGTGTCATCGCTATACGGCGCATCGGGCATGTCGCCGGGCGACGAAGATGCGCTGCGCACGCATAAGATCATCATCGCGACGCCCGAGAAGCTGGACTTCGCGCTTCGCTCCGACCCGACGATCATCAACGATGTCGGTTTGATCGTTCTCGATGAGGGTCATTTGATCGGCCCTACTGAGCGTGAGATTCGGTACGAGATCCTGGTACAACGGCTGCTGCGCCGGCCGGATAATGCCGACCGTCGTATCATCTGCCTGTCGGCGGTCCTGCCCGGCGGCGATCCGTTGACGGACCTTACCGCGTGGATTCGGTCCGACGCGCCGGGCGATGCGGTGGAGTCCGACTGGCGGCCGACCCGGCAGCGGTTCGGGACGATAGCTTGGCAGGGGCAGTCGGCCAAGCTGTGCTTCGACCTGGAGGCCGATGGCCCGTGGGTCGCGCGGTTCGTCGAACTGGCTGACCCAATCCATCCACACCAAAAGGCGCGACCGACAAACACCAAGGAACTGACTCTGTTCGCCGCGTGGGAATTCGCGGAGCAGGACAAGCGCACGCTGATCTTCCAGCCGCAGGCCAACTCGGTCATCGGCTATGGCGCGACGATCGTCGACCTGTGCGCGCGCGGCTATCTCCCACCCCTGCTCGATAATGAAGCCGCAATCGCCCGGGCGCTGGAGATCGGGCGGGAGTGGCTCGGCGAAGATCACCCCGCCGTCGGCTGCCTCAGACTCGGCGTCGCGATCCATCACGGTCGGCTTCCCAATCCGTTCCTGCGCGAGATCGAACGGCTGCTTGCCGAGGGCGTGCTCAAGGTGACCGTGGCGTCGCCGACACTGTCACAGGGTCTCAATCTGAATGCGGCCGTACTGCTTGCCCCTTCGCTGTATCGGGCCGGCGAGCTCATCAAGGGCGAGGAATTCGCGAACGTCGCCGGCCGGGCGGGCCGTGCGTTCATCGATGTGGAGGGCCTCGTCCTCCACGTCATTTTCGATCAGAACGACTGGCGGCTCGGCATCTGGCGGGGGCTGGTCAACTCGGCGCGGCATCGCGAGCTGCGCAGCGGGCTCATCCAGATCATCAACCTTATCGTCGAGCGCATGGCCGCCCAAGGCGTCTTCGATCGCGACGACGCCGTCGAATATCTCACCAACTCGCGAGAAGGCTGGCAGACGCCCGAGGAAGAGGCGGATGCCACCGACGACGGGGAGGAAGCCGACAAGGCCGTCGAGCAGGAACCCTTGTCGCAACTCGTCGAGAAGCTCGACGCGACCGTGTTCGGGCTGGTCGAGGCGCTCGACTCGGACAGCGACGATTTGCCCCGGCTTCTGGACGAGGCGCTGCAGGGATCACTCTGGGCCCGGCAGGTCGACCGGGAGGGCGACCCAGCGCGGAACAACCATCGTTTCATCCTGCAAACGCGCGCCAAGCTGATCTGGAACTCGACGACGCCACTGCAGCGTCAGGGTCATTTCGCGATGGGGGTTGGTCTCGAAGCGGGGCTTGCGCTCGATGCGATCGCGGAAGAGCTAGCGGCGCTCGTCGACGAAGGCGATCTCGCTGCCTTGCGCGGCGATGCCGAAGCATTGGGGAATGCGCTGGTCGCGCTCGCCGAACGATTGCTCGCCATCCGACCGTTTACGCCGGATGCAGCGCTTCCGGGCAACTGGCGTGCTGTGCTGCGCGCGTGGGTTGCCGGCGCGGATGTCGGCGCGATCGGCGCGGACAATATGAAGCTGGTCGAGGATGTGTTCACCTACAGGCTGGTCTGGGCGCTCGAAGCGCTCAGGACGCGTCGCCTGACGCTTGGCTGGGAACCGGACACCATCGTCGGCGGCGCTGCGGCGGCGCTGGAGGCGGGCGTTCCAGATTTCATGATGTCGATGCTGGTGCGCGCGGGTTTGCCGTCGCGCCGCGCCGCGATGGCTGCGGTTCAAACGGGCGGCGCCGATTTTCTTGATGGTCCCGGCATGCGGGAGTGGTTGGAAAGCGATGCCGTTGTCGCTCTTACCGATACCGGACACTGGCCGACTCCCGAAACGGCAGCGCTGTGGCAGCGGTTCCGGAATGAGACGCTCAGCGCCGCCATCCAGCGCTGGCACCGTGTTGCTGCAGACCGCGCGCTTATCGATCAGGTGGCGGTCGCGCCGGGACTATATCGAGTCGAGCGTGACGAAGCAGCGGGCGAAAACTGGCTAGTTACGCCCGATTATCGTCGGGTCGCCCGGATTGCCGGTAGCGTGCGCATGACACAACCCTGTCTACTTACCGCGCGCATTATGGAGGGCGTCGATGAACTCCGCATCGAGCGGCTCGGCCGCGGCGTGGTACTCTGAAGTGCATCCCAAATTGACCAGGCCAGGTGAGGCGTTGCCGCTCGTCAATGGGCGCGGCGCTCTCGGTGCCGTGCGATAGAGCTATAGCCATGAACGAGGCTAGCTGCCCTTTCCGGCCCTAGCGCACCAGCTCGAAGAACGAGGGGCGGGTTTCGGAGAGTCGATCTGGACCATCAAGTGTCCGCGTTGTTGGCGAACGTTGTCAGGGTTCGCTGGTCCTTGGAGCGGAAAAGGATTCCTCACGTTCGGCAAAATCGCTGATCGACGCTTTCCCGGATACTAGCGAACTGAGCACGTCGGTCATGACGTTCTCGAAGGCATCGACAACCTTGGTGGGCGTTTCAGCGAGCGTGTGCTCAAACAGCAGCGCGTCGTGCATGGGCAGGACGACCCTTACGTCGCCCATGGAGGCGACCGCCAGCAGCGCGCGCTTAAATATTAGGGACGCCGTTCCTTGAACCACCTGGCTGACGGCCGAACGCTGTTCTTTGCCGGTGAGCTGACCCCCGCCGCCCCTTCGGTAGTGGTTGCCGAGGACGGTGGCCACGCGGCCGGTTCGCTGGAATTCGGCCCATAGGGACTTTTTCCAATTCTCGTACCGCTGGAATAGCCGGAATGCCTCCTTCGCCTTCTGACGATCCACTCCGAGCGAGAAGGCCGCGTCGACCAGAGCTTTCCGGCTCATCCCGTACGCGTAAGACAGGAACAGCTGCTTGGCGGCCTTCCGGTTGCCGAAGAGACCCAAGTGCGTGGTCGCAAAGAGATCGTACATGTCGCCCGCGGCGTATAGACGCTTCAGCTCCTCGTCGCCGGAAAGAGCGGCCATTATGCCGACTTCGAACTGATCGAAGTCAACATAACTTAGTTGGGCGCCATCCTGCGCGCTTATGATGGACCGATACCGTTTTGGAATGTTCTGGAGGCTGGGAGTGCGCAGTTGGACGCGCGACGTGCGCGAGCCGAAGACGTCCACGACCGGGCGAGTGCTGTCGCTCGCCAGGGTGAGGGATCCGAGCACGCGGCGCGCAGTGTCCAGATCGAGCAGTGCCATGGTGTCGCCGCCGAAGTCGCGATTGTGCGGCACGAACTCGAGAAGGTACTCGACGGAGACATCGTCCAGTTCGAAGCCTTCCAGACGCAGCTTGGCCTCTATGGCGCGCCTGCTTGGCGTCTCGAGCGGCATGTCGTGCTTAGCGGAATAGTCCTTTAGCGACAGGAAGTAATCGTGCTCCGCCTGCGAACGCTTCTCCGAGAGTCCGGCTGTGTCGATCGAGATCCCGGCTGACATGGAGAGCTGAAGCAGGCGGTATGCCGGCACCTCAATGGTGAAAAAGCGTTCGAGCTCGCCGTCAGCAGCTGCCTGCGTGCAGAGGTCGAGATACATCGATGCGATTGCCGTCGCGGCCTTGGCGGCGATATCCCCGTCGAACGCGACGCCCTTGTTGAACATCCTCTGATAGGTGTCGCAGACCTCTTTCTCCGCCCCGTACCGCTCGAGCTGTGTCGTCACGTCGCGCTTCTCGCGGGCGAGCCGATCCTCGGGGACACCGCTGATCGAAATGCGGAGCTCGTCCACATCGACGATAGTACCAGGGAGAGTACCCGTTTTATCGAACAGCGCGTCGCGGATCATCCAGAAGTCATGGCACACGACAATCCCCGCGAACCCGACGACGCTTGCGGCATCGGTTTCCTGGAGCTGGCCATCACAAAACCAATAGAAAGAGTCAGCTCCCCGGCCAGTGAAGTCCCTTATGAAGAGCATCAACCTGAATTCCAGGTCAATCATAGCCGCTGATCTCGTCGACAAGGTTCAACAGATCCGTGTTTTCCCGGACGGCGAACGGCAGGCCATCCTCATTGCAGTGACCTTCGGCTCTCATGCTAGTCCCCTTCAGACAGATGGGCACATTGCCATAGAGGGGACGCAACGCCTCTTCATTGAGCACCGACGAGGCGATCAGGAGGTAGCGGGCGTTCTGATAAGGCAGCGAGCCGAACTCTTCGACGCACATCTCGATAAGGGCCTTTTCGTCTACGCAACGGAGCCAGATAAGAATGGCCGCCGCCTCGCCAGACTTCATGTCCTCTCGCAGCTTACGGTCGGCCAGTGCCACGAGCTCGTCGGACCGGTGTCTTCGCGCCGCGAGCAGCATCCAGATATTGTAGTTTTGCCAGTCATGGATGGCCCCGTCTTCTGCAAGCAAGAACGCCTCTAATGCCGGCAGGCAGCGACCGTCACGATCAAGGGTAGCAATCAGCCGACAATATTGGTCGGTCGTGACCGCGTGCTCCGACAGCGAGCGCGACAGGGTGTCAAGCAGGTCGACCGACAGCGCGTCGCCCACGTCGAACAGGCCTGACTCAACGATCTTTGCCACCCGATTCACTGCGAAGCGAAAGGTCCGCGTCTGCGAATCTCCGGCCGCGATGCATCGGCTTAAAATGTCGAAGATATAAGTTACCGACCGGGTCACGATGCGGCGACTGCGGGACTGCCACATCTGGTCGATTGCAATCGTGGAGCTGTCCTGCGAGGGGAAGTACTCTGCGATCTTCGCGCTCTGGACATCCGGGGCGAGAATCTCGGTCTTATTTGCGTTAATGTTGAGACCAACCATCCGCAGTTGCCGGATTAGATCCTGTAGCGCGCGCCGGGCGTGCAGCTCGGAGTCGGCAATTACTCGAATATCGTCCACGTAGCGGTAGTAGTCGTAGCCCTTCTTCGTCATTTCCCTGTCCACGAACGAAAGCAGGATATTGGACAGGAAGGCGGAGGCGTCGCGATTTTGCGGGAGGCCGTGATCCCGGCTGAACGTCCATTGGGTAAGTAGCCGGTCGAGCGTAGCGATCGCGTTGCGGACCTGCAGCTTCTGTGGCCCGGTCGCCACAAGGTCAGGAACTGCCCTCTCAAGTGCGTCTATAATTTGCACGCGCGACACGTTCTCGAAGAAATTGCTCAGGTCGGTAACCAGCAGATGGCGTCCTGACCTGCGGAAGGTCAGCGTCACGCCCTCGAACGTGAACCAGCGGTTTATCTTGTTTTTGAAAAGATACTTCGAGTTCAGCGGCGCCGGCTCGTAGCGGTAGCTTAGCACTCTGTGGCCGAGGAGCGGGTCGTAGAATGGGATCAGAAAGCTGCAGATCGCTTGGTAGACGAAGCGATCGAAAAAGTCAGTCTCCAAACCGTAGCGCTCGCCATATCCCTTCTTCGGTATGTTTCGGACGACGCTGCGAGTGCCGCGATACACGCCGTTCCACTCCTGCAGGAGCGAGATAATAATTCGCTTCGCCTCACCTGGATGCTTGAAAAGATCGTCGTACTGCAGGCAGTCGAAGTACCAGTCGTCGCGCATATCCTGGCGGAGATGCTTCAGCACAAGGTCGAACTGCACTGGAAATCCGAGCGCCTGTCCGTTCAGCCAGAAGGCAGGATCGAGGACATAGTCAGCATCGTCGCTGGTTTCCATTCCAGAATGATCCCTCAGTGCCGCTAGGTTAAGCCCCATACTGCGGCACCTGTCTAACGCGTCCCGACCCGGTCGTCAGCAACAGCCGCGCGAGCCGATCACACCACCCGTCGAAAGCCCTGTTACGGACACAATGTCTGGTTGTGATGGAAGCTAAAGTTGGCCGGCACCATGTTTAAATTACCGGAAATCCCAGATCGGCCGCGCGCTCTTGCGGAAAAACCAGACGAATGGAGGGCAGGTCTCAGGGAGCAACTTTTAGCCTTCGAATGTCGCCTTTGTTGGCGGGAGTGGTAGTCGGCGGGGCGGCTGCTTGCGTCACTATTTTGGAGGAACCGAAGCGATATGGTGCAGAACGATACCTGATGTGGTTGCAACGTTGAGCGAGTCAAATCCGCCGCTCATAGCGATCCGTACACTCCGGGTGCGTCCGATGATTTTGGCTGAAAGGCCAGGCCCTTCTGCGCCGAGTAGGACCGCAGTTCGGGGTCCGGGTCGCCAGTCGCTCAGCAGGTCGGCGCCGGTGGGGCTCAGCGCAACCGGGCTGAACGCATGCCGTTCGAGCAAATCGATCATGTTCTCTTGTCGCACAATCCGAGCGAACGGCACGAGAAGCGTGGCCCCTACCGAGACACGGATCGCCTTGCGGTAGAGCGGATCGCAGCAATCGCCGTCGAGCAGCACTGCATCCGCGCCGAAAGCGGCCGCGTTGCGGAAAATACCGCCTAGATTGTCGTGATTGGCGATGCCGGAGAGGACGAGAACCATCGCCCGGTCCTCGCAGGCTGCGAGCAAGTCGTCAGCCGCCATGACGGTGGTGCGGCGACCGATAGCGAGAATGCCCCGGTGCATCGAAAAGCCGGCGATCGCATCGATCACCGGCTGCGCGGCGACATAGACCGGCACGTCGCTCGCGAGGCGCGCGATGATCGGCTGGAGAGCCTCGACCCGCTTGCTGGCGATCAAAAGGGAAAGCGGATGGTGGTGCGCGCTGTCGGTCAGCTTCTCGACGACGACCTTGCCTTCGGCAACAAAAAGCCCCTTGCGGCCCACCAGGTCTCGCTCCCGAATTTCACGATACATGTCGATGCGAGGATCGACGGGGTCGCTTATTTCAATAAGGGCCGGCATCCAATCGGTATGAACGAGCGGCGGCTTTCGGGAAAGCTCGGGGGATCATCGAACGTCGGCTCTGTCGGCGTCTGCCGAAGCGTTGGCATACCCGAGAAGCGGCAGAAGCCGACCAGCTCGAGACATTCAGCGTCGTTGATGTGAGCGGCGGCTTTTGCTGAAACCCGCCATTGGGATCGCGCAAACCAGCCAGTCGGCTATGCGTCTCATGCCGGCCATAGAAGATCGACCCGCGATTGTCTGAAAGCGGACACTACATTCGCGTAGTGAACAGGAAGCGACTTGGTTCCCTTCACGGATGTGCGCGAGACCGAGAATCCGTTACTGAAGAAACCTTTTGCCCCGTAGAAACAACGTCAGATTCCTGGCGGCGCGCATCGATGGATAGAGGGCGCGGGCAACGTTCCGGCGCGCCAGAAGCGATCTGAGAGGGGCGCGCGTGGACAGCACGGACAAGAGCCACACCGCCTCGGCGCCATGGAACCAGCTACCCTCCCAGCGGACCAGCATGCCCTCGTTCAGGTCATAGTGCCGCGCCTCCGGAAAGCGCACCGCCATATCTGTTTGCCTGGCGTCATACATGCGCACTTCGCCCAGACTTTGGCGAAGTCTTACCATCCTTGTGTAGGATGCGCAGAAGATACATTCGCCATCGTAGATCACATCCAGGCCGGGCTCGAAATCGCTCACCATATGGCACCCCGGATAAACAGCGCCGTCCAGACGACCGCCGGATAGGTGCCGATAAACGACCATGGGAAGATGTTCAGTCCCATGACCACGGCGTTGCTTGTATGGAAGGCCACGCCGATTAGCAGAAGCGGCAGGAGGAGCTCCAGCGGCAGAAAGAGGTATACGGCGAAGAACGTTTCCCAGATCGCGATGCCGGAGCCGACCGCATGCGCCAGCCAAGGATGTGATCGCAATAGCTGCCATGCCCATGGGCGGCCGAACGTCTCGGTACGCAGGACCCCCATGATTCGCTTTCCGGTGTGCCAGTCGCGATCGAGTATCCGGCAGAAGCCGGGCGTCGAGTAGGCGATAACCAGTTGCCCTGCCAGGAAGACCAGTCCTGCGTTCATGAGTGCCGCCGATCCCGTCAGAAGGCACACGCCGCCGCTCAGCAATACCAGCTTTGCCATGGCATCGCCGCCGTTGAATCCGTCCACGCCGCGTATCGAAAGAAGAAACGCGCACAGGGCGGCGCAGATGGCGCTCACTCCGGCGGCCGTCGCGGGCATTGCCGGAACCAGCAGCGGGAGCGAGAACAGGATCTGCAAAATGGGCAGCATCAGGCATCGCGGATAGGCGAAGACATAGTTCAGGGCGAATGATGGTGTCCCGACGACGCTCTGAATTCGCCAGGAGAACAGCTGCTCGTCTTGAAGGTGTCGACGCAATCGCACCCACTCGAGACTGCCTACAATGGAAGCGATGGCCGAGAATGCGATGACGAGGCGCATGACGTCGTACGCCGTCCAGTCAGACATCGCCGATCCTGTGCGCTTCGGACACGAATACGATGTATCGCCCCGGCTCCTCGACGCCGCGATGGCGGGTCACGATAAATCGCACGTATCCCTCTGAACAGGCGGCCCGCGAGTGTTCCTGCGCCACGTTGAGCAGACGCAGGTAGGGTATAGTGAGGGGCATCCTCGCCCCTTTCGCCTCGAGACGGCCGAGTTGCCTCACAATGGTCTGGATTGATTTGTGAAGACGTTGATGGGGGTTCCACAGCGGCCGAGCAGGCGACTCGGGGGTTACGATGATCGGTTGCCAGATTGCCTCGCCAAGCGGACCGTCGGGTTCTGCGAAGTGACCGTAGTAAACGCGCGCGTCCGTCACCACCGGCCGAGGGGCGAAGAATCGGCAGGACGGGACGAAACCGTGAAAATTGATCGTTCGCAGGCCCGGCGGCTCAAACTGAAAAGCCACCGTTACCAACCACCAGATGGCGAGAATTGCTATTCCCAGCCACTCGAAGTCAGTCATTTGCGGCGACGAATTCCCATGCGGCTCGCGATAAGCTCGGCCACGGAGGCATGCTGCGCCACAACGACGGCATTCAGTCCCTCGGTGCCGTCGGAAAGGAGGCTGCCATGACCGGTGTGATCGCCGGCTTCGTGGCCGATGCCCTGACCATCATGTGCCGCGTCATTGCCCATGCTGTCCCAGCCAATCCCATCATCGACCATCGCGTCGGTGATCGGGAACGTTTCTATCGCGCCGCCACTAGAGATCTTGATGCTCATCAGTTCATTCATGTGGTGCCCCCTTCTTCGCTCTAGGCGATACTGCGGGAAATATACTCCTAGCCGTCCTCTGACAATCGTCTTAAAGAGGGCGGCGCCGGTAGACCTCTCACAGCCTAACTGCCAGGTTCTTCACGAACAGCATCTATGAAGGCATTTAACGACAGAGATTGGACACGTTGCTTTCGGTCGGCATCGCCCTGCGGTAATGGCAAGTCCTGAAATAAGCTGCCGTTCAAAGCCCCGCAGACAAATGGCTGACTCTGGCCGCGAGCCGACACGGGCTAAACGCTCGGCAACGGCCGCTTTCCTGAGTCAACTTCTCGAAGCCGCCTGTCGAGATCGGCCCAGCTTCAGTCGTAACGCCATGCCGCGCGAAGAAGCGCTAAACGTCGGGTTCTGATAAAAGCTGACGCTCAACGTGCGGCATGGGAACGGCGGGTTTTGTCGAAGGGTTTCGGGCGCCGGCAGGCGTACGAAAGTCTTACAAGTACGACCCGCGGGGGTCATGCGATACGCTATGGGGATTTCGGGTTGGTGCCGTTGCGCGGAGTGCCGCGACCGTCGGTGGGGTGCGATGCATAGCGACCAAGTGGTCGGCATCCTGTCCGAAAAACGCAGCACAGCCGTTGCGTGCTGCCTCCGTTCTGGTTGGGCACGGCAGCATCAGTCTCACCGAGGGCATGCGCCCTGGTTTCCGGCCACGACGCTTTGGCAGGATGGATGTTAAGCCGGTCATGCCGGGTCATGACGTAATCTCCGGGGGCGGCAGCGAAGGGCTCGGCGGTGCTCGCGGTTGTCGCCAGCGTTCGAAGGTCTCGATGATGATCATATGCCCGCCGCAGCAGGGGCATGGTGGCCGCGGATCGACGGGCTCTCCAAGCACAGCTTCGTCAGGCGGCGCGGCAACCTCGAGCAACACACGTGCATGCGCCAGGTTGGTTCTGCGCGACGAGCTTGCCAGCAGCCCGTAATGGCGGATGCGATGGAAGCCGCGTGGCAGGACGTGGATCAGGAACCGGCGGATAAAATCGTCGGTCGCGAGGGTCATGACGCTCTGGCGTTCAGGGCCGTCACGACGGTAATCCTCACATGAGGGCTTCCACGTCAAGGCATGGCATCATGATGACATTGTGCATCTCCAAGTTCGTAAACGGTATCCGAGGTCCGAGCCCGATTGCATGACGCGGCTCGGCGTCCGAGCCTGATCAACCTCACATCCGGTCGCCGTTCGAAGCGGCTGCACCACTATCCCGCTTTCGGCGGGCAAGGGCTCAGAAGGACGAGACCATTCTTGTAGACGGCTTGCTTGGAGCCATGGACTACCACGGTTCGTCCCCCTGGATCCGTCAGGGCTGATCGGGCCCTGGGGATGGAAGTAACTTTACAGTCGTGTTTGCGTTAGGCGGCTTTCATAGTGGCACCCTCAATGACGACACCGAACGTCACATATTTCCAAAACGCGACGAGAAGCTTGCGTGCAAGGGCAACGATCGTCGTCGCCTTGCGCCTACCCGCATTCTGGCTGACCCGTTCGCGGAACCAGCGGCTTAGCGTTGAGTCCGGCTGGTGGCGTAGCCAAAGCCATGCGAGTTGCACCATCGCCGTTCGAAGGCGTGGATTGCCCGCCTTCGAGATGCCTTGCTCACGGTTGATCGAGCCGCTTTGCCAGGGGCTCGCAGCCAGGCCCGCATAGGATGCGACCTGTCTGCGATTGGCAAAATGCCGGGACAGACATTCGGTATGGATAATCGTCGCGAATTCCGGCCCGATCCCCTTGATGCCGAGCAACATCGCCGTGGGGTTGGTCATGACTTCCTTGTCCTGCGCCAGGATCGCGTCGCGCTCGACCTCGACTGCCTTGATCTGTTCGATCAGCAGTTCGAGGCGGCCGAGTTCGCGAAGAAGCTGGGCTTTGATGTGTGTGGGCAGATCGCGTCCGTCTCCTGTGCGCAGCTCTTCAAGCCGTTCGCGGCGATCACGGCGCCCGGGCTCATACCCTCGAATCCCCTGGCTAAAGAGTAAACCCTTGATACGATTGATGTGCAGCGTTCGTTCGTCGACCAGTATCTTGCGTTCGCGGCCGATCCTGCGGCGATCTTCGTCCTGCGGGGTTGGAACCCGCACCATCGAGCAGACGCGCGGCTCGCCTCGCTTGTAGGCCAACAGCGTCCGGATCAGGGTCTCACCGTCGATCCGGTCGGTCTTCGCCCGCCGGCGCTTACGAGAGACGGCAATCGAGGCAGCGTCCACGATGTGGCTTTCGATCCAATCCTCGTGGTCCAGTGAACGGTGCAGCCAGAAGCCATCAAGTCCAGCTTCCTGGATCGACACGATCCGATAGAGCCTGCCTGTCCGGGCCAGCGCCTTGTCGCGAAGTTCGCCGATACGGGCGAACAGCCCAGCAATGTCGCCGCCGTCCACCGTGTGCCGGGACATTTTATCGGCGGCACCTGGCGATAGCGAAGTTACCAGCCATGTTGATTTGCTCAGTTCCAACGAGACGAAAATTGCGTCAAGCTCGACACGGATGGCGGCCGGCGCTGCAGATTGTTCAGCTGTGACAGGCATGATTGATCTCCAGAGAGTTCAGTAACCCCGCTCTGCCACAGCGCAGGTCGCTCTCCACACCCTCATGGGATCTTG
>NZ_JBFNXR010000016.1:0-47867 GCF_040813635.1 Novosphingobium rhizovicinum
CAACGCCCACAGGTGACGCGGGGTGGAGCAGCCCGGTAGCTCGTCAGGCTCATAACCTGAAGGTCGTAGGTTCAAATCCTACCCCCGCAACCACCGGTGTCATACAGCCCTCAGCCACGAGGCGGGGGCTGTTGTCGTTTCTAGACCCCGGATTCGCTCGAGCTCCCGCAGCCGCAGCGAAATCCAGCATGCGGAAGAGATCCCCATGCGGTTCCATGGCGATCGGCCCCTAGCGCTGCTCGGAGGGACGGATCACGACCTTGTCGATAAGCGCACGGATTGTATCGCGAGCATAGGTCGCTTCCTCGCCCGTGAGATGCTCCTCGAGGTCGGCGACCGCCTGCTTGTAGATCGCAGCGTTGTTGGCCGGCAGGCGAACGACGTTCGCCGCTGGGGCCGAGGCTACTGCTGCGGCCAATGAAGCTGGGCACCGCTCGAGCGGTCCTGTACCGACGAGACCGTGATCCCAAGTCTCCCCGCCTCGTCGCGACCATCGAAACCTAGCGGAAGATCAGGAACAGCGCGCCACCGGGCTTCAGTGTGCGCAGGCAGCGACCGGATTGCGTGCCTCCAACAGCGTCCACCACAACAAGATCGACGTCGCGCACGATCTCGTGCGCCGCGACCCGGGTGTAGTCGATAAATTCATCGGCCCCCAGATCACGCAGCATTGCCTCGTTCTTGCCGACGCGACCGCGATGACGCGGGCGCCCCGCCATTTGGCGAGCTGGACTGTGAAATGGCCGACCCCGCCGCCGGCTCCGTTGACGAGAACCGTCTTTCCGTCGAGCGGCACCGGCACATGGCGATACGGCTGAACCGGGTTTGGCTCGTCATAACCCACATCGATCAGAAACTGCCACGCCGTTAGGAGCGACATGGGTGCGGCTGCCGCATGGATATGATCGATGCCGACGGGCTTCCGCTAAGTGGGTCGTCTAATAGTCCTTTTGTCGAGCCAGCCATTCATTCGTTCATAACTGATACCATGCGTATGCCGAGTACAGGGTCGTCTACGCGTTCGATGCAAAGTTGATCGCCGCAGGATGGGGCTTCAGCATCGTGTGCACGATTACCGCCAATTTGCGCGCGAGGGTGACTGCGGCTCGCTTGAAGCCAAGCCGCTCCTTCAGCGCCAGAGCCCAGGCGCGCAACGTGTTCGTCTCTATCGACCTGTTCAAGATGACCGAGGCCGCGTCGTACAGTAGGGTGCGTAACTTAGCGTGTCCGCAGCGCGAGATGTGCCCTTCATAAGCCACCTCCCCCCAATTGATATCGCTTCGGGGTCCGCCCGATCCAAGGGCCCACAGCGCGCGAGTTCTTGAAGTTGATCGAGTCCTCGACTGCTGCTGCAAAGTTGTAGCGGTGACCGTGCCCACACGAGGCACCGAGGTGAGCAGCCGGCAGCGTTGATCCGCGCCAGCCATCGCGATCAGCGGCTTGGCCAACTCTGCCACGCGAAGCCGAATGTCGCCCCAGGCCTGAAGCAACGGTAGAATCGTTCGCATCGGTCTTGTTTGCAGCTATGTCGAGAGCCGCCTTGGCATGGCGGGCGTCTATGCAGATCGCTGGCAAACCCTCCGCAGTCAGCGCATGAAAAAACTACACCGAAAGAGGCCTATCTCAACAACCACGCGCTTACATTCGGGGCGCGTTTGCGGATCACTTCTGTAAGCAGTTTTGGATCGGACGGACACTTGCCGCGCCAAACGCGCTTGCCATCCTGACAATCCGAAATCGAAGTGTCTTTCAGAGAAACATCGAATCATGCTGGGCTCGGTCCAAAGTCGTGAGCCCGTTCTTCATCTTATCGGGGGGGCAACCAACCTTCGAGCAATCCCGTGCATCTGGCCGGTGGCCGGCGCTCCCGCGATTACGTCATGTTCGTGCAGTGGGACATTTCGGTCTTTCCAACCACAACCAGGGAACGTCCGCTCCTGCCGAAAAGGGCCATTGTGGATGAGGCCGATGCACGCTCATGTATGGGGAAGACTTGGTGGAAAGCAGTCGTTCCGCGTTCGAGACTTTCGAGAGTGTACGATTGCGCGCGCGCGATGTACCAAAGCAACAGCTCGCGTTCAATGACTAGGTCGAGAGTGGTCATGTTTAAACCCTTCGATTGATTAAAAGCCGTGTTAGGATCAGCGCTGGCGTCATCAACTCGCGCTTAGTGTTTTGGGGAGAATGCAATGCTGTCGATCATCATGCTGGTTCTCGCCGCGCCCGTGTCGTCAGAGGCTGCGGCAGAACTCCCTCATGACATCGTCGTCGAAGCACAACGGATCGATGCCACGCTGAGCGGTTGCCTTACGCGCGGTTGCCCTACCGCAGAGGACATTCGTCTCTCGATAGCGCTTGCTGAAGCGCATTTCGCGAACGGCGCCTACAGAGATGCACACGACGTGCTTCGTGCTGCGATCGGACGAAATCGGCTTGCTGCAAAATCTTATCCCCGGATGGTCGCCGCACTTTATGAGGCGAGCGGGACAGTCAGTCTCCATCGCGGGGACATGGACGCGCATCGTACGGCGCACATAGGCCGATCCAGGACGCTTCGGGAGGGCCTGCCACCTGATGACCCCCAGGTGCTGCTCCTGGCCATCGAACAAGGCGACTTCTACGCAAAACAAGGCAACTGGCGCGAGGCGGATCGGCGGTATGCTGCCGCCGAACATCGCTATGTGGCGGCACAGGAGCCGCGGTTGGCCGCGCTAGTGGCATTGCGGCGGGCGTACCTGGCGTTCGCCCGCGAGGATCTCCCGCTCAGCGAGAGCCGGCTGCGTACAGTGGCGGCGATGCCTGCGGCGAACGATCCCGCCGTCGCGCAGTTACGGGCAGTGCTGGGCGCGCGCATTGCCTCCGCGCGTGGGGAGCAGGGCGGCATCGACACCTTGCTAGAGACGCTGCGGACGGACCCGGCCGAAGTGCCTGTGCTGCTGCATGAGGCTCCAGTCGAGCCACGCGCTGAAAGGCGCGCAGCAGACATGAACCAAAACCCTTCCCAGCGGAGCGCTACGCAGCCGGAGTCGAGCGCCGTCGCACCGATTCAGTGGGCCGACATCGGCTACATGGTGGCACCTGACGGCACTGTGTCCCAGGTGGATGTGCTGCGAGGCAATCGCGACCTTCGTTGGACGGCACTGCAGGTGAAGCGTATCGCAAGCCGCCGCTATGCGCCGCTCCGGTTGGCTCCGGGTCAGCCGGGGCTCTACCGGGTCGAACGCGTCACTTGGCGCGCTCAGCATGTTGTGCCGATAGGTTCTTTCATTAAGCGAGCTGCAGGAGTGCATTCTGTGCAAGTGCTGGACATGACAAAAGTGGCAGCATCGGCGCCCGATTGAGCCCGCCCCGCGCAGCGCAGCGCTACAATCGCCGCAGCTAAAGCCGCAGACCGTGCTGCAACGCCAAGCCGCTCAGGATGCATCTGCAGCAAGGGCAGGTGGTCACGCCGGTTCTATGTTCCGGTCGAGGATACACGTAGCTCCGGCCCTCCCAAAGAGGATCGGGATTCAGGAATGGCCGCGCCGTGGGGTTGTTGTCTGTCGGCGTTCAGGAGAGATTACAGGACTAGCTAACGTAACAGCTATGTTCGCCTTCACCTGAGGAGTTCCCTTGAGATACGTTGCCATCCTAATCTTGGTCACCGCGTCGGTCGCATCTCAGCCGCCCCGATCTCCTCCCAAAGGATCAGCAGAGCAGCAAGCTAACTATGAGCGAGGGCAGGCAAGCCAAGCCGCCTTCGAGCACAAGGTTTTCGCCGAAGCTGGAATTGAGCGATTAACGCACGCTGCAGCAGAGAAGCGGAACGTGAAGCAGGCGCTGTTCCAAGATCCAGCATGATGGTGCCCGTACAGGCGTCGAAATAGAGCGAATGGCGAATGGGCCGATCGCTCTGCGGGTGGTTAGTCGTGGCGAAAGAGTTGCTCCAGCAGTCCTGCCAGCTTCTGCCTGGGTACGTCTCACCACTCTTCAAGGCTCGTTGTTCATGCGAAAGCCGTATGCGCCTTGGGAACCGCCCAAGGCTGATGCGCCGCCTCTCCCTCCACCGCCGATCTGCCACGGTTGGATCGTTCGCTTTGGCACAGTGGATGCCACCGGGATCCGTACTGCAAGCTGGGCTTAATGTGGCGGCAACGAGCTTGGGGCGGCCTACGCTACTGAGATTGCTAAGTTGGACGTTTCGACACGCCCGGCCTGCAAGTTCGAGGAGACCAATCCCTTCTGGTCCTTCCGAGCGTGCTCTTCTCCTCCACCCAAATCATAAGGGCAGGCACGGGACCAACCTGCCGATCGTAAGGCTACTTTTAGGCCAAAGGCGCTGCAACACCACCTTTCGCCTTGCAGCGCTAAGCTGCTTTCTTGGCGATGCCGCTCAGGCCCTTTGTGAGCTGGAAGAGGCCATTCAGGCGTGACTTGGGATCGCCCCAGACTCGGGTGAGTACCAGTTTGTTGTCGGGCCGCAGTTTGACTGAGCCTTGCAGCCGCTCGGCGTAGGCGATCAGGCCCTCCGGGTTTGGAAACGCGTCATTGTGGAAGCTAACCAACGCGCCCCGGGCACCGACGTCGATTTTCGCGATGTGAGCGTCGATTGCCTGGCGTTTGATCTCGATCAGCTTGACGAGGTTTGCCGTTGCTTCCGGTAATGGACCGAAGCGATCGATCATCTCTGCTGACATTGCCTCTACCTCGGCGGCGCTCTCCGCATCGTTCAAGCGGCGGTACAAGGCCATTCGAACTGCCAGGTCCGGAACATACTCCTCAGGGATCATGATTGGTGCGTCGACGGTGATCTGAGGGCTGAGGCCCGAGGTGCTGCGCTCCAGGCCGGCACCTCCGGCTTTGGCTGCCAGAATGGCATCCTCCAGCATCGACTGGTAAAGCTCAAATCCGACTTCCCGGATGTGTCCCGATTGCTCGTCGCCCAAGAGGTTTCCAGCGCCTCGGATATCGAGGTCGTGGCTGGCGAGTTGGAAGCCCGCCCCGAGGCTGTCGAGATCGCCGAGCACCTTGAGGCGCTTTTCCGCGACTTCCGAGAGAACGGTATTGGCCGGGGTCGTCAGATAGGCGTAGGCGCGTAGTTTGGAACGTCCAACGCGGCCGCGGAGCTGGTAAAGCTGGGCAAGCCCAAAGCGGTCCGCACGATGAATGATAATCGTGTTTGCGCGTGGAATGTCGAGGCCGCTTTCGACGATCGTAGTAGAGAGCAGCACCTCGTACTTGCCTTCGTAGAAGGCGCTCATCCGTTCTTCCACTTCACCGGCCGCCATCTGACCGTGGGCGGATATCGCCTTTACCTCGGGGACATGCTTGGCGAGCCACTCCTCAATCTCAGCCATGTCGGCAATGCGGGGTACGACGATGAAGCTCTGCCCCCCGCGATGATGCTCGCGCAGCAGAGCCTCGCGCATCACCATATCGTCCCACTCCATCACGTAAGTGCGAACGGCAAGTCGATCGACGGGCGGAGTCTGGATCGTGGAAAGCTCACGCAGGCCGGACATCGCCATCTGCAGGGTGCGCGGGATCGGCGTCGCCGTCAGCGTCAGGACGTGGACATTGCTGCGCAGCTGCTTGAGCTTCTCCTTGTGGTTCACGCCAAAGCGCTGCTCTTCGTCGACAATAACGAGCCCGAGGCGCTTGAATGTCACGTTTTTCGACAGGATTGCATGCGTCCCGACGACCACGTCGACAGTGCCGTTTGCAAGCCCTTCACGCGTGGCCTTGGCTTCCTTGTCGGACACGAGGCGCGAAAGCCTCCCGACTTGAAGGGGAAAACCTGCAAAACGGTCCGAAAAACCCGCATAGTGCTGACGGGCGAGGAGGGTGGTCGGTGCGACAACCACGACCTGATGGCCTGCCATGGCCGCTACGAACGCCGCTCGCAGAGCAACCTCCGTCTTGCCGAAACCGACGTCTCCGCAAACGAGACGGTCCATCGGCTTGCCGTCCGAGAGGTCGTGGAGCACATCCTCGATCGCGCGTTCTTGGTCGTCCGTCTCATCCCAGGGGAAGCGGTCGACGAACTGATTGTAGGACGAGCCTTCCGCTTCGAAGACCGGCGCCTGACGGAGGGCCCGCTCGGCCGCAACTTTCATCAGTTCGCCGGCAATCTCGCGAATGCGTTCCTTCAGGCGAGCGCGACGCTTCTGCCAGGCCTCACCACCCAGCTTATCGAGCGGTACCCCCTCGCTCTCCGAGCCATATCGAGAGAGGACGTCGAGGTTCTCGACGGGGATATAGAGTTTGTCGCCGCCGGCGTACTCCAGCATCACACAATCGTGCGGGCTGGCACCGACGGGAATGGATTGCAGCCCTTCGTACTTGCCGATCCCGTGGTCCATGTGGACAACGAGATCCCCAGGCGTCAGTGCTGCCAGTTCTGCCAGGAAGGCATCGGAATCCTTGCGTTTCTTCTTCCGGCGAACGAGCCGGTCGCCAAGAATATCCTGTTCGGTGACGATCTCCAGGTCATCATTGGCGAAGCCCGTTTCCAGCGGCAGCACCAAAGCGGCAGGCCGGCTCTTGCTTGCCTTGCCCAAGGCGTCCTGCCAACTCTCTGCCATGGCCGGCTCGGGCGCTTTTGCCTCGCCCAGAATGGATGCGATGCGGGCGCGACTGCCGGTCGTGTAAGCGGCCAGCAGTGCCTTCTTCCCCGACTTCGTAATGGCGTGAAGGTGTCGGGCGGCAGCATCGTATGCGTTATCGCCGCGGGCGCGCTCGGGCGTGAAGTCCCGCGCATTGGTAAAGCCGAAATCGATAACCTTTTCGCTCTCAGGCTGGGCGAAGGGGTCGGCGCGGTGAGCCGGCCACTGCGTGGTGCAGGTCTCCAGCTCCTGCGCCGTCAGATACAGCGCCTCAGCAGCAAGGGGCCGATAACTGCCGGCCTTTTGCCCGGAGGTCTCCAGCCGCGACCTGTGGTAGTCATCAATGTCTTTCAGCCGCTCATCAACGGCGCCTTGCGCGGCACTGTCAAAGACGATGAGATCATCCTTGGACAAATGATCGAAGAGCGTGACAAGCCGCTCTTCAAACAGGGGCAGCCAGTGCTCCATCCCCGCCATGCGCCGCTCATCGCTTACGGCCTGATACAAGGGGTCGGCAGTGGCGTTCGCGCCAAACTGCTCGCGATAGCGGGCGCGGAAACGCTTAACCGTCTCCTCGTCCATGAGTGCTTCGCTGGCGGGCAGCAGGAGATGTTCGGCAACGGGACCTGTCGACCGCTGTGTCGAAGTGTCGAACAGGCGTAGCGTCTCCAACTCATCACCGAAGAAGTCGAGCCGCAGGCCCTGCTCCAGCCCCGAAGGTACGATGTCGAAGATGGAGCCTCGCACGGCAAACTCGCCGGCGTCGATGGCCGTGTCACTGCGTTGGTAGCCCTGCCGACGCAGGAGCCCGATGAGACTTTCATGGCCGATCTCCATGCCCGGCCTGAGCAGACGCACGGATTCCCGGATGCGAAACGGTGTGAGCACCCGTTGGAGGAGTGCGTTGACCGTTGTGACGAGGAGCTGTGGCCCCTCGCGTCGGGTCTGCAGGCGATGCAAGGCAGAGAGCCGGCGCGCGCTCACCGACAGGGCGGGGCTGGCGCGATCGTAGGGCAGGCAATCCCAGGCGGGGAACTCCACGATGTCGAGTTCAGGCGCGAAATACGAAGCAGCCTCGGCCACAGCGCGCATCTCACCCTCAGCCGTGGTGACGAAGACGGCACGACCGCCCTTTCCGCTCGTTGCAGCCGCCCGGGCGAGATCCGCCATGACGAGAGGCTGCGCTCCGCGGACGACGGAGGCAAGGATCAGCGGGGTTTTGGCGGAGAGTATCCGTTTAAAATCGGGCATGTGCGGGTGGAAGTCGCAAGAATAGAGGAGAGTTCCTGCCGCCGATAGGTCTACCGGCCATGTTCCACAAGCTCTCTCGGGGTTGCGGCTCGAAAGTCGGAGCCCGCCGACCGCGACAGCTGCCAAGCAAACAGATCAGCGAGGTATGTCCACGTAGTCCAGTTCCTGCATGCGGGTGAGCAGGGGGCCGGCAAAACGCTCAGGCACAGGCTGGGTCTTGAGTGCCCATGCCATGACGTCGACATCGTCTTCCTCGAGCAGATCCTCGAACCATTGGATTTCGTCGTCGGACCACTCGTGGTGAAAGCGATCGAAAAAGCACCCGATCATGTAGTCGGCTTCGCGCGTTCCACGATGCCATGCGCGAAAACGCATCCGTGCGAGGCGAGGTGTAAGCGCAGAGGAATGCTCTAGGGGGGTCTGCTCGGCCATGGCGGCGCCGGTAGGACACGGCGCCGCTTGAGGCAAGGTCTCACCCCTTGAGGGCACTGACGATCTCCGCCGTCGGCCGACCCGCCATCGTCTTCGCAAGTTCCTTCAGCAACACGCCTTCGAGCTGCTTGTGATAGCGTTTGCGCATCTCGCCGAGAGAGCGCGGGTCTGCGATGATGACTAGCTTCTCGATCTTGTGCTGTAGCACTTGATGGTTCAGCCAGTCCGCAGCCGCGATGGCGTGTGCGCTCTCGTCGAAGCTGTCGTTGCTGCCATCGCCTGTCCGGGAGGTATGAGGCAGGTTCACATCGTTCCGGCGCATGCCCGCGCTGAAGTTCGTCACCTCCAGTTCTGGAACTGGCAGCGGGTCAAGCTGCGGCTCAGCCTCAGTGCCGCTGTTGCGGTAAAGCTCAAAATTCCGACCGTCGACGAGTGCGAAAACGGTTCCGTGAGGCAATAGCATGACATCTCCTGCGTTTCTTGAAAGCAGGGTTGAAACGAGCGCCCCCGCAAGCACGTTCCGAGCGACTGGCGAAATGCTCCAGACACGGGCTAGAAGGCGCCGCATGCGACCAGAAGCGCTCAACCCCTTGTTCATCGAAGCCGAAGCGCTTGAAGGCGTCGGTCCTAAACTCCGGCGGCCGCTGGAGAAGCTCGGCCTGAAGCGAGTGAGGGACATTGCCTATCACCTCCCGGAGCGTTTTGTAGAACGTCGCGCGGTGGCTGATCTGGACGCGGCTCAGGTGGGGGAGAACGTGATCGTCGAGCTCACCGTTCGTGAGCACAGGTCCTCCCCCGGTCGTGGACCCTTCCGCGTGCTTGCCGAGGATGGGAAGGGGAATGTCTGCACGATCACCTATTTCGGGCGCGCGGCCTATTCGGGCAAGAAGGCCCTGCCGGTGGGGGCGCAGCGCTGGGTAGCAGGACGGCTCGATCAGTACGGCCAGATGCTCCAGATCGTCCATCCTGACCACGTGGCGGAGAGCGCGTCAGCCCTGGCAGGCCAAGTACGCGAGCCGGTCTACGGTCTGTCAGAGGGGCTGACACAGGGACGCATAGCGAACCTTGCCTTACAGGCGCTCAAGCGGGCACCACAGCTCCCGGAGTGGTGCGAGCCCGGCCTGATCGAACGCATGAGTTGGCCCGCCTGGCACGGTGCACTCGCCACGGCTCACCGGCGTAACGATGCCGCCGCAAGGGATCGCCTCGCCTACGATGAGCTCCTTGCGAACGCGCTCGCCCTGATGCTGGTCAGAGCGAGCAATCGTTCGCAGAGAGGATTGCCGCTGGTTGGCGATGGGCGGTTGCGCGCTCAACTGAGCCTGCCGTTCGCCTTAACCGGGGCGCAGCGCCGCTCGATCGGGGAAATCGAGGGCGATCTCGCGCAGCAAGCACCGATGCTGCGGCTGCTGCAGGGCGATGTCGGATCAGGCAAAACGGTGGTTGCGCTCTCCGCCATGCTGATCGCCGTGGAAGCAGGCGCACAGGCGGCCATGCTGGCGCCGACCGAGATCCTGGCGCGTCAGCATCACGAGACGCTCATGCGCATGGTGCAGGGGACGGGGGTGGAGATCGCGCTGCTCACCGGGAGAGACAAGGGGAAGGCGCGAGAATCGATACTGATGGGCTTGCTGGGCGGGTCCATCGATATTCTTGTGGGCACGCACGCCATCTTCCAGGAATCCGTCACTTACAAGAACCTGGCGCTTGCCGTGATCGACGAACAGCATCGCTTCGGCGTAAGTCAGCGGCTCCTGCTGGCCAAGAAGGGGCGCCGTACACCGCACTTCCTGGCGATGACGGCCACCCCGATCCCGCGCACGCTGACACTTGCGCAGTACGGAGAGATGGACGTCTCACGGCTGGATGAACTGCCCCCCGGCCGCCAGGCGATCGACACACGGGTCGTCTCGATCGAGCGCATGGAGGACGTGGTCGGTGCGCTTTCCAGGCACTTGGAGGGTGGGGGACAGGCATACTGGGTGTGTCCGATGGTCCGGGAGGGTGATGGGGAACAGGTGGGGGACGACCTCGCCGCAGCAGAAGCACGGTTTGCCAGCCTGAAAGCCAGGTTCGGAGAGGACGTGGTGCTTGTTCACGGCCAGCTGCGGCCTGAAGAGAAGGATGCGGCCATGGAACGCTTCTCTTCCGGCGAGGCAAAGCTGCTGGTGGCGACGACGGTCATAGAGGTCGGCGTTGACGTGCCGAACGCGACGCTGATGGTTATCGAGCAGGCAGAGCGTTTTGGATTGGCTCAGCTTCACCAGCTGCGGGGCCGGGTAGGGCGCGGCCAGGCCAAGTCGATCTGCTTGCTGTTGCGAGGTGCGGAACTGTCAGAGACCGGCCGACGAAGGCTGGCCTTGATGCGTGAGACGCAGGACGGATTCAGGCTAGCAGAAGAAGACCTGGAACTGCGCGGCGGAGGTGAACTGCTGGGCACTCGCCAGTCCGGCGACACACCATTCCGGATCGCGTCGCTGGAGCAGATCCAGCGCTTGCTGCCGATCGCGCACGACGATGCCCGATTGCTGATCGAACGCGACGGCGGCCTGTCTGGAGAACGGGGAGAGGCCGCTCGCTTGCTGCTTTATCTCTTCGAGCGGGACTGGGGCGTGCAGCTTCTGCGCGGAGGCTGATTGTCTGCTGCTCGCCGCGATCAGAAGCGAACTCGCGCTTCGACATAGCCGCGTCGTGGCACCGCTAGCTGGGCTACAGGCGCATAGATGTTCTGCCGGAATTCTATCTGTCGGCGCTTGAGCAGGTCGGCTCCCACGGCGGCGATTTCCAAGTTTGGCATCGGGCTCCAAGTCAGTCGCATGTCCAGCTTCGTATATGCCTCGCGGCCACCCGCGGGTGCTGCGCTGACGTGATGGGCGAAGCTGCTGAGTTGCAGATCGGGAGTGACTTCGAAGGTGTTTCGCAGCCTCACCTGATGCCGTGCGGAAAGGCCCGCGTCGATGAGCGGTGTAGCCAGCGCGGGCGGTATCGTCAGAGTTTGGTCGAGGTCCAGGAAGGAATAGGATGCCTCCAACTGCCACCACGGAGCAGGGCTGCCGCGGACCAGCAGCTCTACGCCTTTCCTCTCCGCCTGGGCGGCATTGCCAATCTCCACCGCGATACGCAGACCAATCGGCTGAACGGCGTTAGAGGAGTACAACGGGCCGGCTTCCACGACGTTGTTTGTCGCGAGATTGCGATAGCGGTTGTAGAAGGCGGCTATATCGAACGACCAGTCTGGCGCGAGCTTTCCTCGACCGCCTCTCTCTACTTTTGACAAAACAGCGCATGCACTTCTGTATCGATGTTGCTAGCGATCCTGAGGACAAGGCGGTCGAGCCTCAATGGCCTGCGGGGCATTGCAAATTCTGGCTCGACGTGCAGCGCCTGCTGAACTGACGGAGAGAGACATGACGCCTGCAGCCAAGGCTCAACCTGAAGGATGAGTGAAGCGGATAGCCTAGCACCACCAGCCCTTGACCATGCAGTTGGGGATGAAACCGGGATCGCCATGCCGGCTCACGAGGCGGCATTGCGAGAGGGGGGCGAAGCGTTCCTGACGCAAGCATTTCGCACCTTTGGCTCACTGCCTCCAGAGAACCGGGTGAGCCGGATCACGCGACTGGAGCCATGTCCTGGCGGCAGCACAGGGCACAAGCTGTTTCTTTCTGTCGAGTATGCCTCGGATGAGCCTGGTCTCGAGCGCGACTTGTTCGTCAAGTTCTCGCGCGACTTCGCCGATAGCCGGCGCGATCAAGGCCGCTACGAGATGGAAAGTGAGGCTCGTTTTGCGGCAGTCTCCCGGTCATCAGGGTTCCCCCTTCGCGTACCGACGGCTTATTTCGGAGACTTCCATAGCGAAAGCGGCACAGGTCTCCTGATCACCGAGCGTGTACGCTTCGGCCAGGACGGGATCGAGCCGCTTCACGGCAAGTGCCGGGACTTCGAGTTGGCAGACCCGCTGGCCTATTACCGAGCGCTGGTCACTGCATTGGCGCGATTGGCCGCAGCTCATAAGACGGGCGCGCTGACGGCCGATATCGAGCGGCGCTTCCCGCTCGACCTTGCCCGGGCCGGCGTCGATCCGATCGGTCGCGATGAGGCGGATGTACGCCGGCTGGTGGCACACTGCCGTGATTTCGCGGGCCAATACCCACGGCTACTGCCCGCCAATCTGCGCGAACCCGATGTCTACGATGGCGTCCTGCGCCAAGCGATCTTCATCCGCGATCACGAAGATCTGATCCGGAACGATCTGCTGAGCAATCCGGACCTCGTCGCATTGTGCCACTGGAATGCGCACATCGATAATGCCTGGTTCTGGAGGGACGCAGACCGTGAGCTCAGGTGTGGATTGATGGACTGGGGCAGGGTGTCCCAGATTACATTCGGAGCGGCTCTTTGGGGCTGCCTGAGCGCTGCACATCATGATGTCGTCGATCATGAACTGGATACGCTTATAGCATTATTCGTGCGGGAGTATCACGCCGCCGGCGGTCCCCGGCTCGACGTCGATCTCCTGAAGCGGCACTTCCTCCTTCATGTGGGTATCATGGGCCTAGCGCGAGTTCTTGCCATGCCGAAGGTCGTGCTTCTCCTGGTGCGCAACCCCGAGCAGATGACCGGTCCGCTCGATCCCCGCGTGCTTGCAAGCGGATCCGGCTATAACTGCCTGCACATATACACCAACCTATTGAAGTTGTGGTCTCGGGCGGACTTCGGCGGCAGTCTGGAGACGTTGACCCGGTGGTAAAGGTGGCTGAGGCGCGGCCGCTTGGCGGGACTGCTGCCGGACCGCGCCTCAGCCCGAAATCAGGGTAGCATCGATCCCGTTTCGACGAACCGCTGGTGCCAGGAGAGCGCCTCTTTAAGGAGTGTTGGCGACTGCTGTCCGTACGACCCTTCACGCGCCCGTGCGAAGTAATCGGCCAAGCCGGGGCGATAGTCCGGGTGAGCACAATTCTCGATGATGACGGCAGCGCGCTGCTTGGGGCTCAGGCCACGAAGATCCGCTAGTCCCTGCTCGGTAACGATGACCTGAACGTCTTGCGAGATATGATCGACGTGGCTGGCTTGTGGGACGATTGCCGAGATGCGCCCGCCTTTTGCTGTCGAGGGCGTGACGAAGATCGAGATGTAGGCATTACGCGCGAAATCCCCCGATCCCCCGATCCCGTTCTGTATGCGTGAGCCCATCAGGTGCGTGGAGTTTACGGCGCCGTAAATGTCAGCCTCGATCAGACCGTTCATTGCAATGCAGCCCAATCGCCGGATTATCTCGGGATGATTGCTGATCTCCTGTGGGCGCAGGATCATACGATCACGATACCGGTTCATGTCTGCATTCAACCGGGCGGCAGCTTCCGGGCTGAGAGAGAATGCGGTCGCGGAAGCCATGCGCAGCTTGCCGGCATCCAGCAGGTCGATCATGCCGTCCTGGATCACTTCTGTGTATGCGGTCATGTCCTCGAACGGGCTGTCTACCAATCCCGTAAGCACTGCATTGGCGATGTTCCCGACGCCCGACTGGATAGGCAAAAGTGACGCAGGAAGGCGCCCCTTGGCAACCTCGTGCTTCAGGAACTCCAGCAAGTGCCCCGCGATTGCGTGCGCAGTCTCATCCGGAGGGGAAAAGGGCAGGTTCCGGTCGGGAGCTTCCGTCTCCACGATTCCCACAATCTTGGCAGGATCACAGCGGAACCAGGTTTCACCGATCCGCTGGTCGGCACGCGTCAACGGTATGGGAACGCGGTTCGGGGGGAGAGCCGTCCCGTAGTAGATATCGTGCATGCCCTCCAGCGCGGCATTCTGCCAGCTGTTGACCTCAAGGATCACGCGTTCCGCACGGTCCAGCCACGTCTTGTTGTTGCCGACAGACGAGGAGGGGATCAGCGATCCGTCTTCCCGAATGCCAGCCACCTCAACAACGGCAACGTCCAGCGGACCGAGAAAGCCTTGCCACGCCATCGGGGCGACCTGGCTCAGGTGCATATCAAAGTAGTCCATCTGTCCGGCGTTGATCTTTTCGCGGGCGATGGGGTCGGAGTTATAGGGGAGGCGGAACTCTATACCGTCCGCCTTCGCCAAGGCGCCATCGAGTTCCGGACCGGTAGAAGCGCCAGTCCAGATACGAACTTTCGAGGGTCGTCCGGCGGCGTGCTCTGCCTCAATCTGTCGCGCCAGAGCGAGTGGGACGGCTTTGGGGTATCCTGAACCGGTAAACCCGCTCATTCCGATGGTGGTGCCGGAGGCGATTTGGGCGGCGGCGTCTTCCGCGCTCATGATCTTGTTGCGCAGACTGGCGCAGGCAATGCGGCTCATCATGCTGCGTTACTTTCCTCGCACATCGAGCTGACGCCGAAGCAGGATCAATGACGGATCGCCTTCAACGGCTTCGCCGGTGAAACCCATCTCACGCTCTAATGATATGGCCGCGTGATTGTCGCGGCTTTCGATCGCTTCCAACACCTTGATTCCTTTGTTTTGTGCGAGCCCTGCGAGGTGATCGAGCAGAGTCCACCCGATCCCGCGCCCCTTGTGATCCGCTCGGATCGAGATCGCAACCTCCGCGCGCTCCAACTGACTGTCCGCTGCGAGCATCGCGGCTGCAATCACGAGGCCGGGTTGATCCGAACCCTCCACAAGGAAGCTCATGGTGGTCTGCTGATCGACGCGAAGCATGTCGCTCAGCCGGGCATGGCTTACTTCATCAACGGCCGTCAGGAAGCGGAAGCGCAGATCGTCAGGTGTCACATGGCGAAAAAACTCGGCTAGTGCGGGCTCATCGGCTTCGGTGACCGGGCGGACCTGGAAGCGAAAGCCTGTTCTGGTCGTAAGGTGCTGTGTCGAACCAGCAGCGATCTGCTCGGGCGCACTGGAGCTATCCAGGCGATTGTCAGTCGTCTTCATCGGCGTCTTCCTTCTTGCAGGAGCTCGGTGCCCGAGCGACGGGAGTACAGATACTTCGTGGTTATCTGCGACCGGATCGACCAGGGCTCGGCCGTAACTCGGCAGGACGGGCCGGGGCAGAGTTAAACCGTGCACGTCCCTCCACCTCAGCTCCGTGGAAGCCGGCGTTCTTCGACGACACGCGTCAGCACAAGGGCCGCTCCGGTCTTCAAAGGATGGGGCAGGGCAGGCGGCATCTGTCCCGCCGGTTCCTCAAGATGCTCAACCGTATCGGGAGCGAAGCGTGCTCATCGGCGTGGTGCCGGAAGTACATAGCATATTCCACGCGGACACGCGCCGCGGAACATCCCTCGCATGGACCGTCTGCACGAGGAGGGTGAATTTTCGCGATGTTATGAATTGGTCGGGACGAGAGGATTCGAACCTCCGACCCCCACACCCCCAGTGTGATGCGCTACCAGGCTGCGCTACGTCCCGACCGGAGGTGCGCCTATAAGCAGGACTGTTGCGGAGTGCAAGCGCAACCCGCACACCTTTGATCACTTGGCCTGCGCGGTGAGAGGGGCGCGTTGCCACGCCTTTGCTATACTGCTAACCGCGCGCGCTGATAGTGCCGTCCCTGGACCGCCCCTCGCGATCGCGCGAGGCGGTGCAAGGCATCATACAAAAGGCGTTTCGCTGTCCATGCACACTTCCGTTCTTTCTCTGCTCGCTGCTGCCGGTACTGCCGGTGAGCCGCCGATCTGGCTCAGCTACCTTCCTTTCGTCGCGATGGGCCTCATCTTCTGGTTCCTGATCCTGCGCCCGCAGATGAAGCAGCAGAAGGAGCATCGCGCCAAGCTCTCCGCTATCAAGAAGGGTGACGAAGTTCTCACCGGCGGGGGACTGGTGGGTAAGGTCGTGCGTGTTGACGATCACTATGCGGAGATCGAGATTGCGCAGGGTGTAAGGGTGAAGGCCGTGAAGACCACGATTGCGGATGTGAACCCGCCAGTCGCCGCCAAGCCCGCCAACGACTGATCGGCGGAAAGGCGCTTTCAGCAATGCTCGATTTTCCCAACTGGAAGAAGGTCTGGTACTGGGCGATAACGCTCGTCGCAGTCGCTGCGGCATTGCCTTCGCTAGTCTCGATCGCGGGGCTCCCCTGGCCATCTGCACTGCCGCGGCCAACGATCAATCTGGGCTTGGACCTGGCCGGCGGAAGCCACATTCTGCTTGAGGCGGACAGAGGCCAAGTTGTCCAGCAAAGACTGGAATCGATGGAAGAGCAGGTTCGCACCCGTCTGCGAGCAGCTGAGCCGTCGATCGGAATCGGCGATATCTCCAGCCGCGACGGCCGCTTGTCGTTCATGCTCAAGGACCCTGCGCAGGTTGATGCTGCGCGCGAGGCCATCATGCCGCTCACCTATGGTGCGGGGCTGACCGGCGCACGCGATTGGGACATAGAGGTGATTGACGGCAGTCGCTTCGTGATTTCGCCCACCCCAGAAGGGGTCGAGCAGTCGGTCACCAACGCGATGGATACCGCGGTGGAAGTGGTGCGCAAGCGCATCGACGCACTCGGCACGCGCGAACCCACAATCCTTCGGCAGGGCGACGAGCGGATCGTGGTCCAAGTGCCTGGGCTCCAGGATCCAGCGGCGCTCAAGAATCTGCTGGGGCAGACCGCAAAGCTCGAATTCAAGCTTGTCGACGTAAATGCCTCGCCCGAGGACATCGCCCGTGGCATCGCGCCGCCGGGATCGCAGATCCTGCCGTTCGCCGAAGGGCAGCAGCAGGGGGGGCAAACCGCACTCGCAGTTAAGCGCCTGGGCGGTATCAAGGGCGATCAGCTGACGGATGCCAAGCAGGCATTCGATCCCCAGAACAATCAGCCGGTTGTCTCGATCACCTTCAACACCGCCGGGGGCGCTCGCTTTGCCAAGCTGACGAGTGAAAACGTCAATCGCCCCTTTGCGATCATCCTCGACGACAAGATCCTGTCGGCGCCGAATATCAATGAGCCGATCCTGGGGGGAAGCGCGCAGATTTCAGGCAGCTTCTCGGTCCAGGAGGCGACGCAGCTCGCGATTGCCCTTCGATCCGGCGCGTTGCCCGTGGACCTCGCAGTTATCGAGGAGCGCACCGTCGGCCCGGACCTTGGGGCCGACTCCATCCAGAAGGGCTTGATCGCGATGGCGGTTGGATCCCTGGGCGTCGTGCTGCTGATGGTCCTGGTCTACGGTCGTTTCGGCGTTTACGCGACGATCGCCTTGATCATCAACGTGCTGATGATCCTCGGGATCATGGCTGTGATGAACACAACCCTGACGTTGCCCGGCATTGCCGGTTTCGTGCTGACGATCGGTGCGGCCGTGGACGCCAACGTGCTCATCTACGAGCGCATGCGGGAAGAGAGAAAGAAGGGGCGCCGCGTGGTGGCAGCGGTTGAAAACGCCTACAAGGAAGCAAGCCGCGCCATTTATGACGCCAACATCACCAATGCGATCGCTGGCGTACTGCTCTTTATCTTCGGATCTGGGCCCGTGCGCGGTTTCGCCGTGGTGCTCATCGTGGGTCTGTTCACGAGTGTGTTTACCGGCGTGACGTTGACTCGCATGTGGGTCGCCGATTGGCTGCGCAAGGCGCGCCCGACAGATCTGAACGTCTGAGAGGAACGAAGACATGAAATTGCTCAAACTCGTTCCCGAGGACACAAATATCCACTTCCTGAAGTGGGGCACGCCTTTCTACGTGGTCAGCGCATTGCTGATCATCGCCAGTTGGGCGCTCGTCTTCACGAAAGGTCTGAATTACGGCGTCGACTTTGCCGGGGGGCAGGAAATCTCTGCCACCTTCACCCGCCAAAGCGAGGCTCCGATCGGAGAACTGCGGGAGCTGGTCGGCAATCTGGGCTACGGGGACCCTGTGATCCAGCGGTTCGGCGCGGCCAATGAGGTCTCTATCCGGACCAAGTTGCCCGAGAGTGCAGAAGGCAACCCCGCAGTGGCTGAGCAGATCAGCAACCGGATCGTCAGCGTTGTTCGGAAAGCCTACCCGGATGTGAGGATCGATAGCATCGACACCGTTTCCGGCAAAGTCTCGAGCGAGTTCCGCGACAAGTCAGTCTACGCTTTGCTGGCAGCGATGCTCGCGATTGCACTGTACATCTGGATCCGCTTCGAATGGCAATTCGGTGTCGGTGCGCTTCTGGCGCTGCTGCATGACGTTTCGCTGACGCTCGGCATGTTTGCGCTATTCCAGCTTGAGTTCAGTCTGCAGATTATCGCCGCTCTGCTCGCGCTCATCGGATATTCGCTGAACGATACGATCGTCATCTATGACCGCATCCGCGAGAACCTGAAGAAGTATCGCAAGATGCCGATCAGGGAGCTCCTTGATCTGTCCGTGAACGAGACTCTTGCCCGTACGGTCATGACTTCGGCCACGCTGCTGATTGCGCTTGTGCCGCTGCTCCTGTTCGGCCCTGAGAGCCTCTTCGGCATGACGGCTGCGATCACGCTGGGCATATTCGTGGGCACTTATAGCTCGGTCTATATGGCAGCGCCGATCCTCATCTGGCTCGGCACCAGTTCGGACAGTTTCGTTACCAAAGAGAGCCCAACGGACCGGCAGGAACGTCTGGCGCGCGAACGAGGCGCCTGAGAGTAGCCTTCAGGCGGTGGAGACATCCACCGCCTGAGCCACTGGCCGGCCTGCAAGAACATCGTGCCAAAAATGCACGATGTTCTCAGCACTGGCGTCCCAGCTAAAGTGCTTCGCATTTGCTGCGACGGCCGCCTGCGACGGCGGATTGGCAAGAATTTCGGTGACAGCAGCCGCGATGGCATCGGGGTTGCGATCGGCGATGCGCCCAGCGGAAGGATCTCTGACGATCTCGCGAGCGCCACCAATATCGGGAACTACGATCGGTGTCCCGCAGGCCAGTGCCTCCACCCAGACGTTTGCCAGTCCCTCGCTCGACGATGGCAGCACGAGGGCATCCGCTGCACAAAGAAGCGCGGGCAAGGCGTCGTGGTTGACCTGACCAAGAAAGTGGACACGCTCGGCCACACCCAGCTTTCGCGCATAGGCGCGCAATGCCGCTTCGTCCTCCCCCACTCCGGCGAGCGCCAGCCGTGCCTCAGGAATGCGCACGAGGGTTTCGATGGCGATGCGCTGTCCTTTGCGGGCGATGAGCGCGCCTGGTGTGACAAGCAACGGACCTTGGTTCCAGATCCCCAGTCCCGGGATGGCCGAAACCAGCGCCCGTGCCGCGCCACGATCAATGGGATGGAAGCGTTCGCGATCAAGCCCAGTGTAATGGATGGCTATCCGATCTGTCGGCATCCCAAGAGCGATCATATCGGCTCGTAGCGCCTCGCTGACCGCCAGCATCCCTGATGCTTGGCTCGCAGCCCGCAGCATCTGCTTCAGCGCTGCCGGCCGACAACCCCAGTAGTGGATGTCCGCGCCACGAGCCTTGATCGTGAGAGGTAACCCCAGTTCACGCGCAACGATTGCCGCTGCGGGCCCGTCAGGGAAGAAGAACTGCGCGTCGACGAGATCGAAGGGAGCCTGCGCGTGGAGGCGGCGTGCGAGCGGCAGGATTGCCTTTGCGATCCGGTAGGGATTGCTGTCCCCACCGATCTTCGGGATGAGAGGGAAACGCGGATAATGGACGTGCTGCCCCATCCCCATCCCATCGCTCGCGGCAGGAACGTCGCGAAGTTTCTTGTATGGCGCGGCAGCGCTCAATGGCCAAGGCGGCACACCGAGCGGGCTGACCATCACCAGGTCTACATCCCCGCGCGCTGCCACCGCTCGCATCTGATTCCCGACGAAGATCCCAAACCCGGGGCGGACAGGGTTGGGAAACAACGTGGCGATTGAGAGAATTCGCACTCGCTCAGAGCTTTCGTACCAACATTTCCGCCACCGCGTACCAAGCCGGGGCTTCGACGATGACCTGCTCCTCGCCAGTGCCGTGAGGGAGAAGGGTGAGACTGTCCGCGGTTTGATTGGCAAGCCGCCCGAAGGCGAAGCGACCACCCGGAAGAGGGGCCAGCACATCGCGATTGAGCGCCCGCGAGTTCTCATTCGGAGAGATTTCACGCAGCCAGACCTGGTCACCGGGGCGGTAATCGCCGCAGCCTGCTTCGATTAAAAGCACCCTCAGCGCTCCGTCGCCGGCAAGTGCCGTCGGCAGCAGTGCGTCGGTTGGGGCATGAGGAGCCTCGACACCCTTTCGGGTCAAGATTGCCGTGAGCTGCGGCTCGCTGGAGCTTTCGCTGCGCAACAGTACCTCAGGTTCCACCTCCAGAGCTGCAGCTATGCGGTTCATCCAGATCAGCGAGAGGTTCCGCATGCCCGTTTCGAGCCGCCCGATTGTCTGTGCCGTGGTGGCTGGCTCGCAAGCAGCCGCTACTTGCGCAAGTGTCATCCCCTTCTGAAGCCGGATGTCTCGTATACGGTTGATCATCTCACCTAATCTCGCGGCTAACCATTTTGGTTTTTCTGCTTTCCTACATCCACCAGGCTTTGGCAAGGTGTGGGTTCTGGCTGGCAGCGTGGAGCGCAAGCCTGGCTGCTGTGAACAGTTGCTTCTTCCTTCAACTGCAAGCTAAGTTCCGGGGCCATAAGTTTCTGGAGAAACACAAGAATGAAACGTCGCGAGTTCATGACCACCAGCGCCGCCGCTGTCGCCGCCGCCGCGTTCCAGCCCGGGCTTGCGTTGGCCCAAGCAGGCGATGCAAGGTTGAAGGCTGAACTCGACCGGATCTTCATTGGTGACGTCAACCTGTCGCCGGAGACCGCCACGAGCCGCGGTTTCGACAAGGGCGCGCGTGCCGCGCTCAAATTCCGGCTTGATGACGAAAGTGCCGCTGGTCGCGCCAAGCGCCTGGCCCATGCTCGGCGCTCGTTGCAGGAGCTTGAGGCAATCGCTCCAGCAAGCCTCAGCGATGCCGCCAAGCTACAGCGCGACGTTGCGATTTACACGCTGCAGCAGCGGCTGACGCCTGAGCAGTTCCAACTGGACTCCGTACGGCGTCCTTATCGCATCTTCCAGCAGGGCGGCTCCTACTTCAGCATCCCCGATTTTCTGAACAGCCAGCATACGATCGAGACCCGACAAGATGCCGAGGCGTACCTTTCGCGCCTCTCGGCTTTTCGCCAGTCCCTTGAGGACGATACGGCGTACCAGCGGCAGATGGCACCACGGGGCGTTGTGGCGCCACTCTGGTCGATCGACCTGACGCTCGGACAGATGCGCAAGTTGCGAGAACCTGCGGCTGCCGACAGCACCATGGTCAGTTCGCTGGTGCGACGTGCGCAGGAGAAGGGAATCGCCGGCGACTGGTCGGCGCGCGCGGCGAAAATCATCGAGGACGAGGTCTATCCAGCGCTCGATCGGCAGATGGCGCTCATGCAGGAACTGCGCAGCACTACGCCCGCCGGTGATGGGGTGTGGCGCCTGAAGGACGGCGATGAAATTTACGCTGCGGCGCTGAAGGACAGCATCACCACCGATCTGTCGCCTGATGAGGTGCATCGGATCGGCCTTCAGCAGGTTGCCGAACTCAGCGAGGAACTCACGAGCCTGCTCGATGCCGCCGGCTACAAGGGCGCGAATGTTGGCGAACGCCTGACCGCCCTGAATAACGCACCCGAGCAACTCTATGCAAACACGGACGAGGGCAGGGCGGCAATGATCGCCAGCCTCAACGATGGCGTTGAGCGTATGCAAGGTTTGCTGCCGCGGGCCTTTTCCAACGTGCCTAACGAACCGCTGGAGATTCGACGCGTGCCGCCCGAGATCCAGGACGGCGCTTCGAACGGGTACTACTACCGCGCGCCGCTCGATGGATCGCGACCTGCGATTTACTGGATCAACCTCAAGGACACGGCGGACTGGCCCAAGTATCAGCTTCCCTCACTCACCTATCATGAAGGCACCCCCGGCCATCACCTTCAGCTGAGCTATGCCAACACGAGTGACGATGTGCCGCTCTTCCTGCGGACGTTGTTCATTTCGGCATTTGGTGAGGGCTGGGCGCTCTACTCGGAACAGTTGGCGGATGAGCTTGGCGCTTACAGCGGCCTGGAGAAGGCAGGCTATCTGCAGTCGTTTCTTTTCCGAGCCGCGCGGCTGGTCGTCGATACTGGTATTCACTCGAAGCGCTGGAGCCGCGAGCAGGCGACCCGGTACATGGTCGACACTGTCGGCTTCGCGGATGCGCGCAGCCAGCGGGAGGTCGAGCGTTATTGTACGCAGCCCGGACAAGCCTGCAGCTACAAGATCGGTCACAACAAGTGGGCTGAGCTGCGCCAGCGAGCGCAGACGAGGCTTGGTGACAAGTTCAGCCTGCCATGGTTCCACGAGGTGCTGACGGAGGGACTGATGCCGCTCGAGATGCTGGAGCGGCGCGTAGACGAACGTATCGCGCAACGCATGCGCGCCTGACTGGCGATTCTGTCGGCGAGGGGCTCATGATGTCTCTCGCCGACAAACGTGTCCTTTGAGGCTGTAGCAGCCCCCTTAGACCTTCCTTCAGTCCTCGACCCTCAGTCCTCGACCATCGCAGCGAGTTCGAGCCAGCGTTCCTCTGCGGCACCTTTCGCCGCGCGCGCATTCTCAATCGAGGCAGTGAGGCTTGCGAACCGAGCGGGGTCGCGGGTGTAAAGTTCCGGGTCGGTGAGGGCTTGCTCATCCCGCGCGATGGCCCTGTCGAGTTCCTCGATTTGCTGCGGGAGCAACTCGTAGTCCCGCTGATCCTTGTAGGAGAGCTTGACCTTTGACCTGGCCGGTTGAGCAGGAGCTTCCCTGCGGGAATCTTGTGTGCCAGCTGCTTGCCCGCTCGAGCCTTTTGCTTTGCTCGTGACGCGCTGACGACGCTTGGCCTCCCAATCGGCGTAACCGCCAGCGATCACGTCGACGTGACCCGATCCATCGAGACCCAAGGTCACGGTTACGGTGCGATCAAGGAAGTCCCGGTCGTGGCTGACGATGAGAACCGTGCCATCGTAGTCCGCAATCACCTCTTGGAGCAGATCCAGTGTTTCGAGATCGAGGTCGTTGGTCGGCTCATCCAGTACCAGCAGATTGGACTTGCGAGCGAATTCCCGAGCAAGCAACAGCCGCGAGCGTTCTCCTCCGGAGAGGGTGCCCACTTTGGCATCGATGAGCCCAGGATCGAAGAGAAAATCCTTCAGATAGCCCTGCACGTGTTTACGCACGCCACGCACGTCAACCCAGTCACCTCCTTCGGCAAGGACATCCCGGATGCGCTTTTCGGGAGAGAGCAAGCTACGCTGCTGATCGATCACCGTGCCTTGCAGCGTCTGTGCAAGCGTGATCGAGCCTTCGTCCGGCTCAAGTTCGCCAGTAAGAATCTTGAGGAGGGTGGTTTTTCCCGAGCCGTTGGCTCCGACAAGGCCGATACGGTCACCACGCTGAATGCGCAGAGAAAAGTCGCGGATGATTGTACGCTGGCCTTCACCCGTGCCGAAGCGCTTGGTGACGTGCTCTGCAACGATGACAGACTTGGTCTTCGTCTCATCGGCCACGACCTTGAGCTTGGCTGTGCCCTGGGGGTTGAGCATGGCGGCGCGCTGGGCGCGCATCTCCCATAGCTTCTCCAGGCGGCCCTGGTTGCGCTTGCGGCGGGCGGTAACCCCCCGTTCGAGCCAGTGTGCTTCAAGCTTCAGTTTGGCATCTAGCTTGTCTGCGGCTCGTGCTTCTTCGGCATAGACCTGTTCCTCCCAGGCGTCATAGCCGCCGAAGCCCACGTCCTTGCGGCGCAACGAGCCGCGGTCGAGCCAAAGGGTAGAACGCGTCAGACGCGTGAGGAAGGTGCGATCGTGACTGATGACCACAAAGGCACCGTTGTAGCGCTGAAGCCAGCTTTCGAGCCAATCGATCGCGGCAAGATCCAGATGGTTGGTCGGCTCGTCCAAGAGCAGGAGATCGGGTTCAGATGCGAGCGCGCGGCACAAGGCAGCGCGCCGCCGTTCGCCACCTGATGCGCTGTGCGCCTCACGCGACAAGTCGATCCCCAGCTGCCCCGCGATCGCTTCAACCTCGTGACGAGGGGGGGCATCGTCGCCGGACAAAGCAAAATCGAGCAAGGTGTCATAGCCCTTGAAGAAAGGGTCCTGCTCAAGCGTGACTATGCGTGTCCCGGGCTGGACCGAGCGCGTGCCCTTATCTGCCTCCACCTGATCGGCAATCAGCTTGAGAAGTGTGGTCTTCCCGGCGCCATTACGCCCGATCAAGGCAAGCCGATCCCGGGGCCCGATAGCAAGGTCCAGATCGCGAAAAAGCCAGCCCGAACCCTGGATCAGTCCAAGGCCCTCCCAGCTTAGAATTGGTGCAGTCGCCATGGCTCCGCCCTAGCGGCGCGTCCGTGTCCGTGGCAAGTCACGGGGCAGATGTCGCGCATCAATCACAGCTACGGCGGAATTGCCCGCATTCACGAGGTGTTCAACGGAATGGCACTAGTCCGGCTCCGAGATGAAACGCAATAAAAGCCTTTGGATCATGGCGCTGGCTGCGAGCTATGCCGCTACTGCCCCCTCGATTGCCCACGCAGCCCCCGGCAGCGAACAGGGCGAGGTGCGCAAGGAACGCCGCGCGGGCAATGTGAGATCGCTGCGCGATATTGAGCGAAGCGTGCTGCCCCAGATGGCGGGAATGCAGTATCTTGGCCCCGAATATGATCCAGCCGCAATGGCTTATCGGCTGAAGTTCATCCAGGACGGCAAGGTGTTCTTTGTCGATGTTGATGCGCGTTCCGGCCGGATCATCGGACGGACGCGTTAGCTCACCGGGAACGGCGGGCTTTCTTGACCATTGCGTGCATTCGGCCCATTTCAGTGCGGCATCTGAGGGAGAGACGAACTTGCGCATCCTGATCGTCGAGGATGAACCCACACTCGGCAACCAGCTCAAGAACACACTCGAGCAACATGGCTATGCTATCGATCTTTCAACCGATGGCGAAGACGGCCATTTTCTCGGCTCGACCGAAGATTACGACGCTGTGATTCTCGACCTCGGGCTTCCCGAGATCGACGGGCTTACGGTTCTGGGCATGTGGCGCAAGGAAGGCCGGAACTTCCCCGTTCTTGTTCTGACGGCGCGCGATTCGTGGTCGGACAAGGTGGCCGGGCTGGATGCGGGCGCCGACGATTACCTGGCCAAGCCGTTCCAGACCGAGGAACTGATCGCGCGTCTTCGGGCACTGATCCGCCGCGCTTCCGGAAATACCTCCAGCGAGTTGACTGCCGGCGATGTCCGGTTGGACACGCGCTCCGGCCGCGTCACTCTGGCTGGAGAGCCGGTGAAGATGACGGCGCAGGAGTACAAGCTGCTTGCCTATCTGATGCACCATAAGGGTAAGGTGGTCAGTCGCAGCGAACTCATAGAACACATCTACGACCAGGATTTTGACCGCGATTCAAACACGATCGAAGTCTTCGTCACCCGTATTCGCAAGAAGCTTGGTGCAGACGTCATCACCACCATCCGTGGCCTCGGTTACAGCCTCGACGATCCCGCCGACGCGCCGCGAGGCTGACGCGGAGCCGCAGACGCCTCAGGCGTCAGAAGCGGTCACGTCTCCTGGTTCCGGCACGTCTGTGGGCGTGCCTGGCACCGGGTCGCTTGCGCGCCGCATGATGCTCATCGCGGCAGGTTGGATATTCATCCTCCTGCTGGGTGGGGGCGTTGCTCTGGATCGCATGTTGACGAGTCAGGTGACGCGCAACTTCGACGAGCAACTCGGCTATATGCTGACCGGCATGATTGGCTCGGCGGAGATCGGGCCCGACGGCGAGATCTTTTTCAATCGGCCCTTGGGCGATCAGCGGTTCCTTGAGCCGAACAGCGGTCTCTACTGGCAGATTCGAGGGGTCGGGCATGAGGATTTCCCCTCACGCTCTTTGTGGGATCGAACGCTCGAAGTGCCAGCCGATCACTTCGACTCGCAACCGCATGTGTACGACAGCACGCAGTTCGAAGGTGAGCCTCTGCGCGTGATGGAGCGCTCCATCATTCTGCCGGGCAGCAATACGGAGTGGATGTTCACTGTCGCTGCGAGCCGTGATGAGGTTGATGAGCAGATCAAATCCATACGCGCGATCCTCTTCTACAGCTTCGTTGGCCTGGGTCTCGGACTTCTTGCCATGGCTGGATTGCAGACGTGGTACGGCCTCTTTCCCCTTCGCCATGTACGCAAGGCAATCCGCCGCCTCAGAACGACTGGCGCCGCCCGGATGACCGAGCCGCTGCCCCAGGAAGTTCAGCCGCTAGTAGAAGAGCTGAATGCCCTGCTTGAGCATACTGACCGCCAAGCACAGGAAGCTCGGACCCATGCAGGCAATCTCGCCCATGCACTCAAGACGCCTCTTACGGTGGTGATGAACGCAGCGACCGCGCAGGCACCCGATCTGGCAGATACCGTCATGCGGGAAGCTGCCGTGATGCGGCGCCAGGTCGATCACCACCTTGCACGGGCTCGTGCTGTCGGACGGCGAGCAGCCGGCTTGTCGCGAGCGGGCGTGTGGTCAAGCCTGGAGGCGGTGTTGCGGGCCGTCGAACGGTTGTACGATGCGACTCGCTTCGATCTGGCCGGAAACCATGATGCGCAAGTGGCGCTGGAAAAGCAGGACCTGGAGGAAATCCTCGGCAACCTGATCGAAAACGCTGCGAAGTACGGCGGCGGCAGCGTGTTCGTGAGTGTTGACCAAGGCAACGATCCACGCTGGTGCGAAATCTGGGTGGAGGACGATGGCTCCGGCATACCTCCAGCCGAGCGTACGCGCATCTTCGACCGAGGCGCGCGGCTTGATACAAGCAAGCCTGGCACGGGGCTGGGACTTGCCATCGTACGCGACGTTGCCGAAATTTACGGTGGGTCGGTCGAGCTTGACGAAAGCGAAGACCTCGGCGGCCTGCTCGTCCGCCTGAGGTTGCCTCGCGCAATCAACTAACTGGTGCCGTTCGCCTTCGCCTGCTCGTGATGGCGGATTACCTCATCGATGATGAACCGCAGGAATTTCTCCCCAAAATCGGGATCAAGCTGGGCCTCCTCCGCCAGCTTCCTGAGTCGCGCGATCTGGCGCTCCTCTCGGCCGGGATCGGAAGCGGGCAGGTTGGTTTGCGCTTTGTAGGCGCCGACCGCCTGCGTGATCCGGAAACGCTCAGCAAGAATGTGAATCAGGGCAGCATCGATATTATCGATGCTCGCGCGGTATCCGGCGAGGACCGGATCGGGCGTGGTCGCGGCTGTATCGCCGGCGCGGGACATTGGCTCGCTCATGCGGCACGCCGCTAGCATGGTCGCACGAGCAACGCCACTCGCGGCTTTACGCTTGCGTTCGCGCGCTCATGCCCCCATGGCGCACGGCAATGAGCGCCGATGTCGTACCCCTGCGCCCGCGCGGAGCCGAGCCCTCGCTGTCCCCTATACTTGCGCTCACCGCGCAAGGGATGAACAGCGTCAACACCGTGATTCTCGACAGGATGCAAAGCGAGGTGCCGCTGATACCGGCTCTTGCTGGGCATCTGATATCCGGCGGAGGCAAACGGCTTCGGCCGATGCTGACTGTCGCGGGTGCCGAGCTGTGCGGTTATCAAGGGACGCGCCACCACAGGCTGGCGGCCGCGGTTGAGTTTATTCATACCGCCACCCTGCTGCATGACGATGTCGTGGACGGTTCCGATCTGCGGCGCGGGAAGGCTGCCGCCAACATCGTTTTCGGCAACCCCGCGACAGTGCTGGTGGGTGACTTCCTGTTTACACGCGCGTTCGAACTGATGGTGGAGGACGGCAGCCTCAAGGTTCTCAAGATCCTCTCCAAGGCTTCGTCGGTCATCGCAGAAGGGGAGGTCGACCAGCTCGTCGCCCAGCGCCACATCGAGACCAGCGAGGAGCGGTACCTTTCGATCATCGGGTCCAAGACCGCTGCTCTGTTCGCCGCTGCGACGCGGATCGCCGCAGTTGTCGCGGAAAAGACCGAGGCGGAAGAGCTGGCGCTGGACGCCTACGGCCGCAATCTGGGCATCGCCTTTCAGCTCGTCGACGATGCTATCGACTATGATTCCGAAGCTGAGGAGAGCGGCAAGGGCAAGGGCGACGACTTCCGGGAAGGGAAGATGACCCTTCCGGTCATTCTCGCCTATGCGCGCGGCTCTGAGGAAGAGCGCAGGTTTTGGCAGGACGCTATCGCAGGGTTCCGGACGGAGGACGAGGATCTCGCCCATGCCGTGGCGTTGATCAATCGCCATAACTGCGTTGAAGCAACCCGGGAGCGGGCGCGGCACTACGTGCAGCGCGCGATCGACGCCATCGCCGGTTTCCCTCCGACGGCTGCGCACGATGCTATGGTTCAAGCGGCGCTGTTCGCCGTCTCCAGGCGATATTGAGCAAGAAAAAGGCGGGGTCGGCTAACCGCCCCCGCCCGTCTACATCGCCGAAGGTGAATGCTCGCCTTCGTTGATTGTGATGCTTACTCCTCAAGCTCTTCGTCGTCGTCCACTTCGAGCGCCTCTTCCTCATCGCTGTCGAGAGCCTCTTCAATGGCTTCGGCGATGATATCGAGAGCATCGTAGTCGGCGACAAACTGAGTCATCTCACCGTCCTTGTCCTCGATCTTGATGATGTAATCCTCGCCCTTTCGAACGATGTTGAACGTTCCCAATTCCCTTGCGGCCATGTCTTGTCCTCCGATCACCATGCGGTTCCGGATCGCTAACCCGAGGGCGGCGAGTTGGTTGCACAGCGGACCACGCCTCACCGCAAAACCTGGAGCTGATCCCATGGCCTCCCGGTGTGTCATCAGGTAACAGCTGAGGCGTGAGCAAGCTTCCAGTCTATGACGTGCTCCCCGAGCTGCTGGGCGCGCTCAACGAGAGCGGGGCAGCTGTGCTCGTTGCCCCTCCGGGCGCCGGTAAGACGACCGCCATGGCCCCGGCGCTGCTCAATCAGGAATGGTGCACGGGCAAGGTCATTCTGCTTTCCCCCCGTCGAGTTGCTGCCCGCGCGGCGGCTGAGCGCATGGCGGAGGCTCTCGGCGAGAAGCCTGGTGAAACGATCGGATACCTGACCCGACTGGACTCTCGAACGTCGAGCCGCACCCGAGTGCTGGTGATGACGGAGGCCATTTTCGTCGCATCGGTGCTCGAAGACCCGGAACTTGCCGGAGTATCCGCAATCCTGTTCGACGAGGCGCATGAACGGCACCTCGATAGCGACCTCGGGCTCGCCCTTGCGATCGAATGCCGTGATGTCCTGAGGCCCGAACTGCGCCTCCTCGTCATGTCCGCGACTATCGATGGAGCCCGCTTTGCGCACCTGCTCGGCGGAGCGCCGGTGATTGAAAGCGAAGGCAGAGCCTATCCGCTAACGATCCGTTGGCTGGGCTCGGCTCCTGAGAAGCGCCTGGAGGACGCCATGGCTTCGGCGATCCTTACGGCCTGGCGTGAGGAGAAGGGCGACATTCTAGCTTTCCTGCCAGGCGTGTCCGAGATCAACCGGCTGGAGACCTTGCTCAGCCAGCGCCTGCCGGGAGCGCTGGCGCTTCCACTTCACGGGCAGTGCGAGCCACAAATGCAGCGGGCGGCGATCCGGAGCGATCCGCAGGGCCGTCGGCGCATTGTCCTCGCCACAGCAATAGCGGAAACCTCGCTCACCCTCGAAGGCGTCACTGTGGTTGTTGACTCAGGACTGAGCCGACGTGCAGAGTTCGACCGCGTGGCGGGGGTTACGCGTCTGGTCACGCATCGGGCAAGCCGCGCCGCGGCTGCTCAGCGTGCCGGTCGTGCGGCACGCCAGGAGCCCGGCGTCGCCTATCGGCTCTGGGAGGAGGCGGCACACCTCGGACGTCCTGAGTTCGACTCGCCTGAAATAGAAACAGCGGATCTCGCTCATCTGACTTTGGTGCTTGCGCAGTGGGGCAGCAGCGATCCCGCCGAACTCGCGTGGCTTGATCCTCCCCCGGCGGCTTCGCTTGCCGCTGCACGCGCGAAGCTGCAGACGTTGGGCGCGCTTACCGAGAAGGGGGGGGCGGGGGGGCAGATTACGCCGCTTGGTCGAGCAATCGCGAGCCTGCCTATGGATCCGCCCCAAGCGGCCATGGTCTTGTACGGAGCCGCGCTTGGGGAGGCGCAGACGGCCGCGCGCCTGGCCTTGTTGCTGCAAGAGCGCGGGCTGGGGGGGCGAAGCGACGATCTCATAAGCCGTTTGCGGCGTTGGGAAATGGATCGCACACCGCGCTCTGAAGCGTCTCGAAGGCTGGCGACGGGCTGGGCCAAGCGTGGCGAAAAGCTCGTGGAAACCACTGGAGCGCTCCTACAGACCCGGAAGAACGCTGCCGCTGCCGGTCCTATCCCCCCGGAAATTCTGCTCGCGATGGGCTATCCCGACATGGTTGCCCGTAGAAGAGACGCCAAGGGCGAGAACTGGCTGTCAGCTGGTGGGCGCGGCTATACGCTCGATCCCGCCTCGTCCCTCGCGGGAAGTGAGTGGATGGTCATTGGCGATGCGCAAGGACAGGCCAAGGGCGCTCGCATTCTTTCTGGTGCGGCGCTCGAAGGCACAGTTGTAGAACGCTGGCTGGCGGACCGGATAGAACGACGAACCACGCTGCGCTGGGGTGAGAGTGAGGATCGGGTCGAGGCGCGTCTGGAACGACGCCTTGGAGCGATCACGCTCAGTAGCGGTCCGGATCCAGCGCCTTGCGCGGATGCCATACGCGCTTTCCTGTTAGAGCATGTGCGGGGTAAAGGGCTTGAGATAGTCCCGTTCGGGAAAGCTGCTCACTCGCTGTTGAGACGGGCTCGCTACGCAGAGCTAGAGGCTTTGTCGGCAGAAGCCTTGCTCGCAGATCTCGATGAGTGGCTGGGGCCGTTGGTCCCTCGTAGACTCGACGGCATTGACCGGGCCGCACTTCATGAGGCTCTGGAGAACCGGCTCAGCTGGGATGATTGGCAAACGCTCCAACGGCTGGCTCCGCCCGAATTCACCAGTCCAGCAGGTACCCGTCACGCCATCGACTATGAAGACGAGGCTGGTCCGTCTGTAGAGGTGCGGGTACAGGCGCTCTTCGGATTGGACACTCATCCCACCTTCGGCAATCCACCACAGGCACTGCTCCTGAAGCTGACTTCACCAGCGGGCAGGCCTTTGCAGTCGACCCGGGATCTGCCGGGATTCTGGCGCGGTTCCTGGCGAGACGTGCAGCGCGAGATGAAGGGGCGGTATCCCCGACACCGGTGGCCTGACGAACCCTGGCGCGAAGACCCCAGCCTGAAGACACGCAACGCCTTCGAAGCAACGAAGCGTACTTGATTTTGGATCCGATTCGCGCGCATGGCTCTTGTCATGAGTGCACGCATTTATCAGCGCCCCAAGAACGCCATGCAATCGGGCAAGGCTCTGCTGGATCATTGGATCCTTGAGTTCGTTCCGGCCGAGGCAAAAAGGCCTGACCCGCTGATGGGCTGGGCCGGCTCGGGAGACACGCAACAGCAGGTGAAACTGACATTCCCCTCAAAGGATGAGGCGATTGCCTATGCCGAGCGCTACGGCATCTCCGCTGTCGTGCATGTTACCCCGCCGCGGCGGCTGAAGCTCCAGGCTTACGCGGACAACTTCCGCTGATCTGAAGCGTAGCGGGCTTGCATTCGGATTGCAGGCCCGCCATATGCGCGGCCGGGAGTCGGGTGGACGTTTGCGTTCGCCAACCTGGTCAGGTCCGGAAGGAAGCAGCCACAACGGATTGCGACGGGTCACTCGGCTCCTTTTTTCCTGACAATCATGGCCTCAGGCCCTACCCTCAGGCGATGAACGAATCCCGCGACATGTTCGGCGACACTCCTCCGTGGCAGCCGGATGGAGAGGACGCTCCCGCCTCGACCGCCGAGCTGGAAGCGGCCGGCCAATCCGCCATGTTCGAAGATGCTGCTGCCATTTCAACGCCGCCTCGCGTCGCAGAAAGCGCAGAACCCGCGGATCTGACCCCACCAGCGCCGCTACAGCCAAGTCTCGACGCTACTGACCTCCATCAGACCACTGCCGCGCAGCCGTATCGCGTACTTGCACGCAAGTACCGGCCGCAAACCTTCGCCCAGCTGATCGGGCAGGAGGCGATGGTCCGTACGCTGGCCAATGCCATCAAACGGGACCGGCTCGCCCACGCGTTCTTGATGACCGGTGTGCGAGGAGTTGGGAAGACATCGACTGCGCGCCTCATCGCCAAGGCGTTGAACTGCGTGGGGGCGGACGGGAAGGGTGGTCCGACCATCGATCCGTGCGGTGTCTGTGAGCCTTGCACGGCCATCGCCGAGGGACGCCATATCGATGTAATCGAGATGGACGCCGCCAGCCACACGGGCGTAGATGACGTGCGAGAGATCATTGAGGCGGTCCGCTACGCTGCGGTATCCGCTCGCTACAAGATCTACATCATCGACGAAGTTCACATGCTGTCTCGCAATGCTTTCAATGCTTTGCTGAAGACTCTTGAGGAGCCGCCGCCGCACGTAAAGTTCCTCTTCGCGACGACCGAAGTCGATAAGCTGCCGGTCACGGTTCTCTCGCGCTGCCAGCGATTTGACCTGCGCCGCATTCCTTCTTCCATGCTGGGCGAGCATTTCGCGCACGTCTGTGAGAGCGAAGGCGTACAAGCAGAGCAGGAAGCGCTGGCCATGGTGGCCGCCGCTGCCGAAGGATCTGTGCGCGACGGTCTGTCGATCCTCGACCAAGCCATCGCCCATGCCGATCTCGACGGCGAAGGGCTGGTGTGTGCAGCGCGCGTGCGCGACATGCTGGGCTTGGCGGACAAGGGTGCGCAGCGCAACTTGTTGAAAGCGGTCCTCGCCGGCGATGGGCCAGGCCTGCTCCAGCAGGTGGCCCAGCAGTTCGCACTCGGGGTGGAGCCGATTGCGTTGATGCGCGGTGTCATGAACCTCGTGCACCGTGTCACGGTAGCCCAGGTCGGTGGCAATGCGGCGGATGCGCCTTCCTCCGAGGAGCGCGAGGCTCTTGAGGACTGGGCAAGAATCCTGAGCGCGGGTCAGTTGCACCGGCTGTGGCAGCTTCTGCTCAAGGGTTACGAGGAGGTGAAGTCCGCGCCTGATCCGCTTGTAGCTGCGCAGATGGCATTGCTTCGCGTTATGCACGCATCAGATTTGCCGGACCCCGGCATGCTTGCGCGCAAGCTGGAAGAAATCGCCGCCCGGCCAGCTTCCCCGCAGGTGCCCTCGACGCAGGCTGGTGATGAACCGATCGGGGGCGGAGGTTCGCCTGCGTCCGGCCATTCCACGGTGAGCTGGGACGCGCTCGTTGAAGAGGTGGAACACGTGATCGGGCTTGGGATGGCGAGCACGATGCGAATGCAAGTTCGCGTGGTCGACCTGGCTGCGGGTCTGCTGCGCTACACACAGCCACCAGAATTCAAGGAAGACATCACCAGCTTGCTGCGCAGCGCCCTTGCAAAGACGACGGGTGAGGCCTGGCAGGTGGAGAAGGTCACCAGCGAAGGTGCGCCGACGCTGGTGGAGCGCGAAGAGCAGAAGAAAAAGGCCGATGAAGATGCGGTTCGCAGTGCACCCCTTGTGGCTGCCACCTTGGCCGCATTTCCCGAAGCAGAGTTGATCGAAGATGATCGCCAGTCCGCAACGGGCGGCGCAAACCGTAGTTGGAGACGCTGAAATGAAGTCGATGGAAGAGATGATCAAGGCGGCCCAGGCCGCTGCCGAGACCATCCAGCAGCAGATGAACCAGACTCAGGCGAAGCTTGATGAACTGGAAGTTGAAGGCCTTTCGGGCGGCGGTCTCGTCAAGATTCGCTGCTCGGCCAAGGGGCGGGTCATCGGGGTGTCGATCGACGACAGCCTCATGCAGACGTCAGAGAAAGCCATCCTCGAGGATCTGATCGCCGCGGCTTACAACGATGCTCGCGTTAAGGCGGATAGCGTGGCCGGCGAAGAGATGGCGAAGGCACAGCAGGGGATGGGATTGCCGCCAGGCTTCAAGATGCCGTTCTGAAGCGCCCTTGCCGATTGCTTGGCGTGCGAAGAGTGCGCGCTTGCAGCGCTAAGCGGTACGGCGATCCACAACATCGCCAACCACACCATTGCACCGCGCGGAGGAGGGCCCCATATTCGGCAGGTTAACGCCGGATTGTGCCGGCAGCGCGCGACGATTGCGCCCTATTCATTGGATAGATTCGTGAACCTGTTACCACTGCTTCCGCTTCGTGACATCGTGGTCTTCCCCGGTATGGTCGTCCCGCTTTTCGTGGGGCGCGAAAAGTCTGTTGCCGCACTTGAGGCGGCAATGGCTGGCGGCAAGGACATCTTCCTTCTCGCCCAGTTGGACCCGGGCTGCGACGATCCGGATCGCGACGATCTTTACGATACCGGTGTCATCGCGAATGTTCTTCAGCTGCTGAAGCTGCCTGACGGCACCGTACGCGTGTTGGTCGAAGGGCAGGAGCGCGCGCGGCTCGAGGGGCTGCGCACCGAGACGACGGCCGAAGGCGACATGTTGGTTGCGCAGGTCGAGGCAGTGGAACCGGTCGGCGCATCGGGCACCGAAGTCGCTGCCATGATGCGGCAGGTCGTCGAGCAATTTGGCGAATACGCCAAGCTCAACAAGAAGCTCTCCACTGACGCTAGCGAGCAATTGGGCGACATCGAGGACCCCGCGCGCCTCGCCGACACGGTAGCGGCGCAACTCGCTGCGAAGGTGTCGGACAAGCAGGCGGTGCTGTCCGAGCCGGATCCTTTGAAGCGGCTCGAAATGGTCTTCTCCTTCATGGAAGGCGAACTCGGTGTTCTGCAGGTGGAGCGCAAGATCCGCGGTCGCGTGAAGCGGCAGATGGAGAAGACGCAGCGCGAGTACTACCTGAACGAGCAACTCAAGGCGATCCAGTCGGAACTGGGCGGGGGCGACGGCGAGGACGCGAACGAACTCGCGGAGCTCGCAGAAAAGATCGAAAAGGCAAAGCTTTCCAAGGAGGCCAAGGAGAAGGCCACCGCGGAGCTCAAGAAGCTCAAGGGCATGCAGCCAATGAGCGCCGAAGCGACCGTCATCCGCAATTACCTGGATGTGCTGCTTGGTCTCCCCTGGGGCAAGAAGAGCAAGCTCAAGCGCGACATTTCCGAAGCGCAGGCGGTGCTCGATGAGGACCACTATGCACTCGACAAGGTGAAGGACCGGATTATCGAGTATCTCGCGGTCCAGGCCCGCACAAACAAGCTGAAGGGGCCGATCCTCTGTCTCGTCGGCCCTCCAGGTGTCGGCAAGACCTCCCTTGGCAAGTCGATCGCGAAGGCGACCGGGCGTGAGTTCATTCGCCAATCGCTAGGCGGTGTGCGCGATGAGGCCGAGATCAGGGGGCACCGTCGCACTTACATCGGCTCTCTGCCTGGCAAGATCATCACGAATCTGCGTAAAGCGGGAAAGAGCAATCCGCTCTTCCTGCTCGATGAGATCGACAAGCTCGGTCAGGACTTCCGCGGCGATCCGGCTTCGGCGTTGCTCGAAGTACTCGATCCGGAGCAGAACGCGAAGTTCCAGGACCACTACCTCGAACTCGACTACGATCTTTCAGACGTGATGTTCGTGTGCACCGCGAACTCGCTCAACCTTCCACAGGCGCTGCTCGACCGTATGGAGATCATTCGGCTCGAGGGTTATACCGAAGATGAAAAGGTCGAAATTGCGGAGCGCCATCTGGTCGCGAAGCAGATCGATGCGCATGGACTGAAGGAAGGGGAGTTCGTCCTCGAGCAAGAGGCGCTTCGCGATCTGATCCGGTACTATACTCGCGAAGCCGGCGTGCGAACGCTTGAGCGTGAGATTGCACGCCTGGCGCGGAAGTCCCTGCGGCAAATTCTTGAAGGTAAAGCGCAGACGGTCACGATCACTCCAGAGAACCTTCACGAGTTCTCCGGGGTCCGCAAGTTCCGCCATGGCGTATCCGAAGAGGAGAATCAGGTTGGCGCCGTCACCGGGCTGGCCTGGACCGAGGTGGGCGGAGAACTGCTGACTATTGAAGCAGTCACCGTACCCGGAAAAGGCCAGATCAAGGCAACGGGTAAGCTTGGCGAGGTCATGAGCGAGTCGATCCAGGCCGCTTTCAGCTTCGTGAAGGCGCGCTCGCCTGCTTACGGCGTCAAACCTTCGGTGTTTAACCGCAAGGATGTGCACATCCACTTGCCGGAAGGCGCGGTGCCCAAGGATGGCCCAAGCGCCGGGATTGGGATGGTCACCTCTATCATCTCCACGCTCACCGGTATTCCGGTCCGCAAAGACGTCGCCATGACGGGCGAAGTCACCTTACGCGGCCGGGTTCTGCCGATCGGCGGGCTGAAGGAAAAGCTGCTCGCAGCTCTGCGGGGAGGAATCACCACTGTGCTGATCCCGGAGGAAAACCGGAAGGATCTTGCCGAGATTCCGGAGAACGTGAAGGAAGGTCTCGAGATCATACCGGTCAGCCACGTCGACGAAGTGCTGGCAACGGCACTGACGGAGCCAGTGCAGGAAATCGAGTGGACCGAGGCTGACGAACTTGCAGCTGCGCCGCCCCATGCTGCGGCTCCGGGCTCGGCTGCAACGGCGCACTGAGGTAGACCAACGGGCGAGGGGGCGGCTGCCCGGCCGCAAGCCCCTCGCTTGTAATCACGAACTGCGGAGGCTAACCCGCGCGCTTAAGCGGCGCGGTCGCGGGACTTTACCAAGAAGGATAGATGGATGGGATATCGGGTAGCAGTCGTCGGAGCGACGGGTAACGTCGGCCGCGAGATGCTCAACATTCTGGCAGAGCGGGAGTTTCCGTGCGACGAGATCGCTGCGGTGGCTTCGTCTCGCTCGACCGGTACCGAGATCGAGTTCGGCGACACGGGCAAAATGCTCAAGGTCAAGAACATCGAGCATTTCGACTTCACGGGGTGGGATATCGCGCTCTTTGCAGCGGGTTCCGAGCCGACGAAGATCTATGCGCCCAAGGCTGCATCGCAGGGCTGCGTCGTCATCGACAACTCTTCGCTGTATCGCATGGACCCAGATGTTCCGTTGATTGTGCCCGAAGTGAACCCTGAGGCGATCGACGGTTACAAGGTGCGCAACATCATCGCGAACCCGAACTGCTCGACGGCGCAGATGGTCGTGGCGCTCAAGCCGCTTCACGATGCGGCCAAAATCAAGCGCGTCATTGTCTCGACCTATCAGTCAACTTCCGGTGCCGGTAAAGCCGGTATGGACGAGTTGTTCAGCCAGAGCCGCGCAATTTTCGTGGGCGACCAGGTTGAGCCGCAGAAGTTCACCAAGCAGATCGCCTTCAACGTGATCCCGCACATCGACGTGTTCCTAGACGATGGCTCCACTAAGGAAGAGTGGAAGATGGTGGTCGAGACCAAGAAGATCCTCGATCCCAAGATCAAGCTCGTCGCCACCTGCGTACGCGTCCCGGTCTTCGTGGGCCACTCGGAGTCCATCAACATCGAATTCGAGAACGAACTGTCGGCTGAGCAGGCACAGGATATCCTGCGTGAAGCTCCCGGCATCATGTTGGTCGATAAGCGTGAAGACGGTGGATACGTCACGCCCGTCGAATGCGTGGGCGATGGGGCCACTTACATCAGCCGCGTTCGCGAGGATCCGACGGTCGAGAACGGCCTGGCACTCTGGTGCGTGTCCGACAATCTCCGCAAGGGCGCGGCGCTGAACGCGGTGCAGATTGCTGAGTTGCTTGGCAGACGGCACCTGAAAAAGGGCTGACCGCATAGCGCCGATAGCCGACGTCATCTTTGCGGTGCGTCGGCTGTCGGGCCCGGCGCATAACGCCTTGGAGCGAAACGCCGCCAGACATCGTAACCCGGCATCGTATAGCGCCGGATGCGGCGATGATAATCTATATTATGTTAATTTTGGATTGGCCGAAAGGGCTATCCGGCCATCCCGCCCGATTGTAGCACCCGGACTACCAGAACCACTGCGATGATGATCACGGCCCAGATCAGCGCGAACTTCAGCCGCTGACCACGCTCCATTGAGCGAGTGACGAGGCCGCGCCAGACAAGAAACAGCGCACCGAGCACGGTGACAATCGATACGATCAACTCCGCTCTCATGCAGCCAGCACCAGTCCATCAAAGCCGACGAGTACGTGCGCTGGAACCTCGTCTGATAGAGAGGCGTAGTCCATACTTTTATCGAGATGCGTGAGAACTGCACGCCCGACCCGCGCCGCATCTGCCAGTTCCAGAGCCATGCCAAGGTGCGCATGCGTTGGATGCGGCTCGCGACGGAGACAGTCCACAACAAGGATGTCGCAGTTGACGAACAGTTCGACCATCTCCCTGGTGATCTCGCTAAAGTCGGTCGCATAACCTATCGACTTACCGCCATGATCGAACCTGTATGCGGTCGACTGCGCTGGACCATGCGGCATCTGGCAGCTCGACACTCCGAAACCTTCGCAGATCCTCAGGTTCTTAAGGTCGTCCAGCGACGCAATGGTCGGATAGCCAAACTGGCCGGCGAAGACGTAGCCAAAGCGCTGTCGCAATCGGCGCGCAGTCTCTGATCCCGCATATCCCGGGATCGGTCCTCCACGACCGTAGCGGAGCGGTCGGAGATCGTCGATCCCGTGACAGTGGTCGGCGTGATCGTGGGTCCAGAACACCGCATCTATCCGCGTAATGCCGCAGTTGAGCAACTGGCTGCGCAAATCCGGTGAGGTGTCCACCAGAAGGCGGCTGCCTGCGTCGTTTTCAACAACGATAGAGACGCGGCTCCGGCGGTTGCGCGGCTCTGCCGGATCGCACAGGCCCCAATCTATTCCTTCCTCACCGCCCAATCGCGGCACACCGGTTGAAGTTCCACTGCCAAGAAGCGTTACTTTCACTGCGCCGCTTTCTGGAAGAGTGAAAAGAAGTTGCGGGTGGTGACTTCAGACAGGTTCTCAAGAGATGACCCGCGCAGGTCCGCGAGGAACTTGGCCGTATCCGCAGTAAAGGCAGGCTCACACGTACGACCGCGGTGCGGTACCGGCGCCAGGAAGGGCGCGTCCGTTTCCACCAGCAGGCGTTCCTCCGGCAGTTCCGCCGCAATCGCCTGCAAGCCTCTGGCATTCTTGAATGTTACGATCCCCGACAGCGAGATCGAGAGCCCCTGGTCTAGCATGCACTGGGCGAACTCCGCCGACGCGGTGAAGCAGTGGATCAAGGCCGGGAACGCGCCCTTCCCCATCTCCTCCTTGATAATCGCTGCGGTATCTTCCTCAGCATCCCGAGTATGAATGATCAACGGCAATCCGGTTTCCCGTGAGACGTTGATGTGAGTACGAAACAGCGCTTGTTGCGTTTGGCGATCAGACTTGTCGTAGTAGTAGTCTAGTCCTGTTTCCCCGATCCCGATGACTTTGGGGTGCGCTGCCGCCTCCAGCAGCGCGGCCTCGCCAAGATCTTCGTGCGCATCGGCCTCGTGCGGGTGTATTCCCACGCTCGCCCAGACATCGGCCTCTTGATCTGCGGTCGCAATCACCGCTTCCCACTCTGACCTGCGAGTCGAGATATTGAGAAACCCGCCGATTCCAGCGGCGCGAGCACGGCTCAAAACGCCCTCGCGGTCCTCGACGAGGCCCTCGTATTGAAGGTGGCAGTGGGAGTCTATCAGCATCAGGCGCCTTCGGTTGCCGCGGCTTCCGGCATCTCGAGGCGAGGGAACACGCCGCTGGGCTGGCCGATGCGGAAGCCGCTTTCGGCCAAGTCTTCCAACCAGCGGTCGTCAGAGAGCGATGCATACTCGCGTGCGTGCGAAGCCACGCCCATCTGATCAAGAAGCTTGTCGATAGCCGACGGCGCTACCGGACGAACAGCAATGGCCAAGCTGCGGACACAGCGAAGAAGCGTCATCAAAACCGCCTGCATGCGATCGGGATCGGTCTTGCGCAGAGCCCAAGGCGCCTGTTCATCGACATATTGGTTACACGCGAAGACCGCTCTCATCCAAGCTTCGAGTCCGTCGCTGAAGTCCAGGTCAAGAAAGGCGCGGCGCAGGCCTGTAATGCCGAGTGCGACGGCATCCCCGAGCGTCACATCCGCCTCGGTGAGCTCATGATGCGGACGCAAATCGCCATCCATGTTCTTGAAGATCATCGACAAAGTGCGTTGAGCCAGGTTGCCGAAGCTATTCGCGAGCTCTGCGTTCGCGCGGGTGACGATCGCTTCGGGTGAATAACTGCCATCCTGCCCGAAAGCGACCTCACGCATGAGGAAGTAGCGCAAGGTGTCGACGCCATATTGCTCCGCCAGCAAGAGCGGATCCGTGACGTTCCCGAGGGACTTCGATTCCTTCTGCCCGCGATTAAGAAGAAAGCCGTGACCGAATACCTGTTTCGGTAGCGGCAAGCCGGCGCTCATCAGGAAGGCGGGCCAGTATACTGCGTGAAAGCGAACGATGTCCTTGCCGATCAGGTGAAGGTCGGCGGGCCACCACTTGGCATAATCACCGGTTTCGTCGGGAAAGCCCAGGCCTGTGATGTAGTTCGTGAGCGCGTCGACCCACACATACATCACGTGCCCCTCACTCCCAGGCACGGGCACCCCCCAGTCGAAGCTTGTGCGCGACACGCTCAGGTCTCGCAGTCCGCCTTCCACGAAGCGCATGACTTCGTTGCAGCGGCTTTGCGGACGGATGAACTCAGTTGACCGGTAGAGATCCAGCAGGCGCTCCTGATAGCGGGATAGCCGGAAGAACCAGCTTTCCTCGACAGTCCACTCTACGGGAGTGCCTTGGGGGGACAACTTCTCGCCGCCCTCACCCGTGACCAGTTCAGCCTCATCGTAGTAGGCTTCGTCGCGAACGGAATACCAACCTTCATAGCGATCCAGGTAAAGGTCGCCCGCTGCCTCCATTCGGCGCCAGAGATCCTGAGCGGCAGACTGATGACGCGGCTCCGTGGTACGGATGAAAGTGTCATACGCGATGTTCAAAGAATCGCACATGACCTTGAAATGAGAGGACATTTCATCAGCCAGTTCCGAGGGAGTGGTTCCCAGGTCGCGCGCCTTCTGCGCCATCTTGAGGCCGTGCTCATCCGTGCCCGTCTGCAGCCGTACGTCAAAGCCTTCGGCCTTGCGGTGTCGAGCGATGACGTCCGCTGCGATCGCTTCATAAGCATGGCCGATGTGAGGACGGCCGTTTGGATAACTGATGGCGGTTGTGATGTAGTAGGGATCGGCCATGCGCCGCCGCGACTTTCTCTGACTATCGATTAATGGTGAGCAGCTTCTCTAAGCGCGGCGGCCGAGGCCAGCAACCCGCCAATCTCCAATATAAGCAGGCCTGAATCGAAATTGTAAGTGGGCGCCTGCGCTGACAAGCGCGTAAGTGCTGCATGTGCCTCGATCACCGCTGACTGCTGCCGCGATGCTGCAGACGGCAGCGTGGCCGCGAGCACAGCACGCGCAAGCTCAAGGACAGCAAGTTGCCTGTCGCGCGAAGGCCTCGCCCCCATCGCGTCGGCTAGCATGCCTCGCAGGCGGAATTCGGGGTCGCCTTCCGAAAGAATGAGATTCATCGCGCGGTATATTTTGCCGAGATCATGCTGAACGTATGCCAACGCCACGCCGGGTGAGCCTTGGGCCGCCGCAATCGCCTCTCCTCGCAATGACACCTCTGCTTCGGGAAAATCGCGCAGAAGAACCGCGTTCAGGCTTTCCGCCGAGAGGGGAGCAAATCGCAGGACGCGGCAGCGTGAGCGAACGGTGGGGAGCAACCGTCCCGGTTGATGCGCGACAAGCAGAAAGAATGTTCCGGAAGGAGGCTCCTCCAACGCTTTCAACAGGGCGTTCACGGCACTTTTCTCAAGATCGTCGGCCGGATCGATCACGATTGCCCGGCGGCTTCCGACCGTCGGCTTCGTCGACAGGCGGCGGATCATGCCACGGACTTGATCGACGCTGATATTGCGCTTGGACTGGTACGGCTTACCGTCTGCCTTTTTCTTCGCTTCGTCCTCGTTGGCAGGCAGATGCTCGAGAATGTGGATGTCGGGGTGAGATTCTGAATCCCACTGCTCCAGCGCACCTTCCCGAACAAGCTCCGTGGCGGCGGCCCGAGCAAATGCCCCCTTCCCCAAGCCCTTCGAACCAGCAAGTAGCCACGCATGATGCATGCGTTCCGAAGCGAGTGCTTTCAGCCACTCCTGCCAAGCAGCGTCTTGCCCGACTACCGAAGAAAACGTCACAAGAGCTTCTCGACGGCTTCCAGAACCAACGCGTGAGTGGCCTCGACCGTGCCGTTTCCATCGATCAAAGCAAACCGCTCGGGCTCCTCTTGCGCATATTCGCTGAAGGCCGCAGCCACCCGCGCATGGTATTCCGGCGATCGTGCACCGATCCGGTCGCTGCTCCCGCCATCCCGCAGCGAGAGCCTCTGTTCTGCAACTTCAGGCGAGACGTTCACCAGCACGGTAAGTGCGGGCAGCAGCCCCTCGCTCCCGATCTGGTGCAACTTTCGGATCTCCGCGTCGCTCAACCCTCCCGCTCTCCCTTGATAGGCGCGGCTCGAGTCCAGAAAGCGATCGCAGATAACCCAGCGTCCTTTCGCAAGGGACGGGCGGATCAGTCGCTCGACGTGATCGGATCTGGCGGCTGCAAACAGCAATGCCTCGGCACGCCAGTTCCAGCCGTCTCCTTCGTTCGCCAGCAGCAGATTGCGAATGGCCTCGGCTCCGGGGGTACCCCCAGGCTCCCGAGTTAGTACCACCTCAAGACCGCGCCGCCCGAGGGCCTCTGCGAGCAGCCGAGCCTGAGTGGACTTGCCGGCGCCCTCCCCGCCTTCGAACGCGATGAACGTGCCGCTTCGCATCAGAAAATATTCAGCAGTCCGTTGCGCATTCGTGCCAGCAACCCTGCGACCGGCACGTCCTGCGCCGCGTAAAGCGGGATGCGCGAGGACTCGACACCGTCAACCTTCACTTCGACCTCTGCCACCTGAGAACCTTTCTGAACCGGCGCCACAAGGGGCCCCTTATAGTGCAGAGTCATCGAGACGCGTGCCTTCGAATACCGCGGCACCGTCGCGTACAACGCGCGGTTCGCCACGAGGGGGACGGTTGTTGTAGAACCGTCTTGGACGCGCGCGCGCGCAACTGTCGCGCCTTCGGCGAACAAAGGATAGCTGCGCCATTGGGTGAAGCCCCATTCAAGCAATGCCTTGGCAGCTGCATCACGCTCGGTATGAGTCCGTGCGCCCGCCAGCACCATGACAAGCCGTCGTCCATTTCGTTCTGCCGAGCCGAGAAAATTGTAGCCGGCTTCACGTGTATAGCCGGTCTTGATGCCATCGGCTCCCGGCACGACCCCGACTGTAGGGTCGTGGCTACGCATGGATATGTCCTGCCAGCGATAGCGCTTCTGCCCCGAAAAGTGCTTGTAAAGCCGCGGGTAGCGCATGGTCATCGCGTCCGCCAGCCGCACCAGGTCACGAGCGCTGACAAATGTCTGCCCCTCGTCCATCCATCCGTTTGGCGTGTTGTAGTGGCTGTGCGTCATGCCGAGACGGCGCGCGGCGTCGTTCATCATCAACGACCAGGTTTCGACTGTTCCAGCATACCCGTGGGCCAGAACCATGGAGGCATCATTCGCGGACGCTGTCATGATCCCATGCAACAGCGCGTCAGTCGTGACCGGCTGGCCAGGCTTCAGGTACATCGAAGTACCTTTCGCAAACCACTCGCGTGAGATCTCCGGTGGCACCACGAAGGTACGGTTCAGAGGCAGACGGCCCGCGCCAATCTCCTCAAACGCGACATAGGCTGTCATGACTTTCGTCACCGATGCAGGCAGGAAGCTGACATCAGACCTACGCGCGACGAGCACCTCTCCGGAGCCCAGATCCACTAGCATACTCACCGGCACGCGGAACACTTCCGACGGCACCATCGGCGTTGCAGCAAGAGCGCTGGCCGGCAAAGGCAGCGCAAGAAGGAACGTTAGCAACCGCTTCAAAACCCGCGAACTCCCGCGCACCGCCCCATGCAGTGCATCCAGGCCGCGGCTAGCCGATCTCAGTCCGCGCGCTGGATTCGGGCGTCGCTATAGCCCGCTGCCCTTGCCTTCTCCAGCGCTGGTGCAGCTTCTCCACTGTCGATGAAGGGGCCAAGCCGGACTCGCCAGTATCGGCCCGCCTGAGTGACATGCCCATCCAGTTGCTTTGCCACTTTGTCCGCGCGCTCAGGAGCGGAGAAGGCAGCCACCTGCACAACAAGGGTCCCGTTCCTCCCGGTGACTTGGCGCTCAGCGCTTGCGGCGGCCTGCGTTCTCGACACAGTTGGGGGCAAGGGCGCGGCGCTGGAAATCGGTCCGGACGAGGCCTTTACCTCTGCAGCATAGACACCGATTGCCGCCGGTTTGGACGTCTGCACTGCCGCTGAAGACACATTCGCGGCCGGCTTGGGCGTCTGGTCGGCAAGTTTGCGTCGCAAGACTTTCAGGAGCGACTCGGGCGTGTCCATCCTCCGCGGTGCGGCCTCACCTGTTCGCAAGCGGGAACGCTCCACTTCAGGCGGATTGACTCGGCGCACCCGGACCGCAGCGCGATCTTTGGCGACACCCAATTGCTCGGCTGCGGATGGGGCTAGAGCGATGACGCTGTCATTTACCATCGGGCCCCGTTCGACAAGCCGGATAACGATGGTGCGCCCGCTATCGAGCGCCGTTACTTCAACGTAGCTCGGCAATGGGAGTGTCTTGTGAGCGCCCGTAAGTGGAGGCAGGCCTTCCTGCTGAACCTTGGCGTAGCCGACCGCATCGTAATTCAGCTGGTCAACGGGGGTCCATCTGACGCCCTCAATATCAAACGGATCGCCGATAGTGACCGGGTAGTCGGCAGCCGGTCCGGCCTGCGCGACGTCGGTTCTCTCCGGATGTGCCTCCACTGCAATGCCATAGCCGCCCGCAAGCAACAGAGCCGCGACAGGTAACGTACGGCTAGCGGGCAATCTCATCGGCTAACAATCCCACGGACAATGCATAGTAGTTCGAGCAATTGTACTGCAGGATGACACGATAATTCCCGGTTAACAGATAAGCGGGGGTGCCAGGACCATCTGGTTGAAAGAGGGAAGCAAGCACGTCCTGGCCGATGGGGCTGCTCGGGACCACGCCCCGTTGACGCCATTCAGCCACTGTCAGCCAGCGCCCATGCCGCGCGTGGACACGGTCGCAAGAGGGGGCTGCCAGCTTGGTGTCGAAATTTCCCATGGAAAAGCCGGCCGGTACCGTCGCACGTACGCCCCAGGGCTGACCGGGGCGCCATCCGGCGTCACGGAAGTAATTGGCGATCGAGGCGAGCGTATCGGCATCACTGTTCCAGATGTCGGCTGTGCCGTCTCCGTCGCCATCGACTGCCAGACGGAGGTAAACGCTTGGGAGGAACTGCGGGTTACCAAACGCACCGGCCCAGCTCCCTTTCAGGCGGTAAGCGGGAACGCCTTCGTCTACCATCTTGAGGAGCCCGATCAGCTCGCCCTCGAACAAGCCACGGCGCCGCCCCTCCCAGGCCAGAGTGGCCAGAGATCGAGCGAGATCGAAGTCCCCCAGGTAGCTGCCGTAGTTGGTTTCATGCCCCCAGATCGCCATCAGCACCGAACCCGGCACTCCGTACCGCTGCTCAATCCCGGGCAAAAGCCGGGCGTCACGTGCATAGCGCTCTCGTCCCCGCGCAATCCGAGCGGCGTCCACATGCCGCGCAATGTAAGGCGCTGCGGGCGGCGGCGCTGAACTGCGGGAAGGCTGGCCGGAATCCAGCTCTATCACGCGAGTATTCGGGGTCAGCCCCGTCAGCACACGGCTGATCGTGGTACTGCTAACACCCTCACGCCGCGCACGTGCGGCAACAGTCTCGAGGTAGGTATCAAACCCTTGGCCGCCCGGCTGAGCTTGCGCAGCCGTGAAAGGCATAGCCAGCAAAGCTAGGAAAAATGGGCGAGCCAGTTTGCAGTGCACCTGGCGAAACATGAAGCGTCCTATCATTCCTGCTGGATCTGGCACAAAGGGCGGGCGATGGGAATGCCCGCTGCGTGCAAGTCACCGCGAGGAAGCCACCCTTCCCCCTAACCGATATGCAGCCAAGCGTATGCTTCGGCTTGCACACTCTGATCATTCAGCTATGCGCAACTTTGCGCGGGACAGGTGGCCGAGCGGTTTAAGGCACCGGTCTTGAAAACCGGCGTGGGTGCAAGCTCACCGTGGGTTCGAATCCCACCCTGTCCGCCATGTCCCTTTCCACGCGCTGCTGTAAGGTTTCAAGAAGCCTGCTGACACGGGCTTTATATCCTGCCGTATGGTTCCCTTGTGTTCCGCTACCAGCAGGATCGTTTTTGGGGCACAATTGACGCACTGCCTACCCCTCGTAGGGGAACACGCGCTCGGGATCTTCGTGCTCAAAGGCCTTATTGTGCTTCATGGACGGAAGGATGGGTCGATGCGATCCCTGACCGACTTGCCCAGCAGACCGGCCTCTCTAGACGTACCGTCGCGGAGCAGTCTAGGTGCTGCGGCGGTATCTTGAGATGCTCGGCCACTCGTCACCCTCGGGTGCGAGTGCCAAGTTGGCATCTTACCCCTCCTCTAGAACAGAAGGGAGAGTGGCCTGAAGGCGCAAGGGCGCCCTCAGGCGTCAGATTTGTATTGTCCCTTGCCTAGATGCTCGTTCCGCCGCCCAGAGTATCCAGCGACCAAGAGCAAAGGACATGCCAAGCCGTTGCCGCCGGGCGCACTGAGGGCATGTGCAAGTATGCCGCTAGGTGCATCTATGCGCATCAGCGGAGCGCTCGGCCGAACCGCCCTTCGACCTAGGATCGAAGGGGGCTGAGCGGGTCAGCGGCGATGCGTCAAAACCGACACAAGAGGTGCGCGGGCGAGGCGGGAGAAAAGCGCGGTCTGAGAGGTCGAGGCAACGAAGCATACCCTTACGCCATGGGCATCTCTAGCGCCTAACCAAGCAGATCAAGGCCGACTGGGATCCGCCGCTAATTAGGAGAATGCGTCATAACATTATCTATTTCGTCGGTCGGATTGCTTAGATAAGCTAAGCACACGACTCGGGAGGATATCTGCGATGCACCAGCAAACTACCGTCAGCGAATTCGCGGACATCGACCTGGAGGCGTTCAACTGGCGCATCCCGACTGGGCGCTACACGTCTGCGGAAATCCAGGAACATCTGCGGAAATCCAGGAACAAGAGCGCGAACGGATCTGGAGCAAGGTGTGGCAGATCGTCGGCCGTGCGGATGAACTTCCGAACACTGGCGACTGGAAGGTCTACAAGATCTTCGACCAATCATTCGTGATCGTCCGCGGCCGCGAGGGTCAACTTCGCGGCTTCGTCAATTCATGCCGCCACCGGGGAAACATCCTGTGCGAGAAGCCGAGGGGCCACTCGGGTCGGTTCACCTGTCCCTACCACCTGTGGACTTATGGTCTTGACGGTAAGCTGTTGGCGGTAGCTCGGCCCGATCTGGTCGGCGACATCGACAAGGCTGAACACGGCTTGGTGGAAGTGCCGGTGGACACATTCGCAGGGTTCATCTTCCTCAATCCGGACCAGGCGGCTCGCCCCTTGGCCGAGTTTTTGGGCCCCGAAGTCGTAGAACGTCTTTCGGCCTACAAGCTCGACGAGATGACCCCGGT